>CAZQTN010000064.1:0-10783 GCA_964596195.1 uncultured Ruminococcus sp. | reverse complement strand
GACGTTCCTCAGGCGGGTGACGAGCTCAATGCCGTTGAGGACGAGAAGATGGCACGTAGCCTTGCGGATCAGCGCCGCGAGAAGCTCCGTCAGGATATCCTTGCCGCAAATGCAAGAGTCAACCTCGACGAGCTCTTCAGCCAGATCGCAGACGGAATCAAGACTCTCAATATTATAGTAAAAGCAGACGTTGCGGGCTCCGTTGAGGCTGTTAAGGCATCCCTTATCAAGCTCTCCAACGAGGAGGTAAAGGTTCATGTCATTCACAGTGCAGTCGGCGGTATCACCGAGTCCGACGTAATGCTCGCGACCGCATCTAACGCAATTATCGTCGGCTTCAACGTTCGTCCCGATAAGAACGCGCTTGACAGCGCGGAGAGAAACGGCGTAGATATCCGCACTCACCGCATCATCTACGAGATCATCGAGGAGATCGAGGCAGCGATGAAGGGTATGCTTGCACCCACCTTCAAGGAAGTCCTTCTCGGTCACGCAGAGGTTCGTCAAACCATCCGCGTTCCCAACGTTGGTACTATTGCGGGCTGCTATATTCAGGACGGCAAGATCACCCGTCAGTCACAGATCCGTATAGTTCGTGACGGTATCGTTATATTTGAGGACTCCATCTCCTCGCTTCGTCGCTTCAAGGACGACGTTAAGGAGGTCGCAAGCGGATACGAGTGCGGCGTAGGCCTCTCCAAATTCAACGACATCAAAGAGGGCGATATCCTCGAGGCCTTCATTATGGAAGAGGTAAAGAGATAGTTCCCAAAAAACAACAAAAAAAGACCGACCGATGTGCAAATGTTCATCGGTCGGTCTTTGTTTTTGTCATACGTATTTAGTTTTTTGTGTCTATATTTCTTATATAGTGGAATATGTACTGCTGGGCGACGCCGGCATAAGGGCCGAGAGTTTTTGGGTCGAGCTTGCCACCAAAATAGTCATTTATGGCACGCTTCATCCATACGTCGATGGGGAATGCCTCAAGGTTTCCAAAGCCAAACAGCGCACAGCAGGCGGCGACCTTCTCGCCGACACCGACTATTTTGCAAAGCTCTGTGACGGTGTTATCGTATGAGCCTACGGCGGCGATTTTATCAAGGTCGACCGCACCCGTGTGAACTTTTTGGGCTGCGTCGACCAGATATCTGTATCTGAAACCGGGGTGCGACGGGAGCATAGCATCGGGGTCATTTAAGACGTCCTCACATTTTGGGAAAGTGTAGCATATTCCGCAGCTTTTGCATTTTTCTTCACACGGGCTGCCACTGATTTTTCCGGCGGGACATCTTGTGGCGCCGTTTTGTAAACTTATATTTACTCCATATGCACTTGACATCTCTCTGATGATCTTTCTTATCCTTGGAATGTTGTTGTTTTGCGATATGATAAAGGAAAACAGCGTCTCCCACGGATCCTGCTTAAGTATCGCAATGCCCTTAGCGCATTCGGCGGCCGCCCTCAGCCATTCCGAGTCGGTGCGCCCTATGATGTCACGGCGTATCGCTTCGTAGTCGGTATCAAGCGTAAAGAAGGGGCGCGCCACCCTCTCGAAATTCTCGTCCGAAAGTTCAAAAAAGATCAGCCTGCCCGGCTTGGTCTGGCCTACGTCAATCAGAATATCTCCGACGGGAATTACATATTCCAGCATCTCGCCGTCGTCACGCACCGGCTCGTAGCGGAAGCACTGGCCGCATTCCATTGTGTCGCGCAGGCTGTAATGCCCCGGTATATTTACCTCTATCGCCTCGCGGCCGTCAACTGATTTATTTTCTTTAGAAAAAAATCCCTCAAACATACTCAATCCCCTTGAAAAAAACGAATTTATGGTGTATAATGTATCTGTATATTCATCTTTATATATATTTTAGCATTATTTTTTGCCTTTTTCAAGTCGAAATCGGCCTAAAGTTGTAAAATCCCGGAGGAAATGATTTTGGAGCAGATCTACACCATTCCCGTCAACGAGGCTTTTGACGCAGTGAATGAAAACCCCGCACTCGGCTGTCCGTTTTGTATTTTATACAAAAAATTGCAGAACGACGAGCTTGATATAATTCTCGGTGCATCGATGATGGAGCCTGATATAAGGATCAAGACCAACGAGCAGGGCTTTTGTCATAATCACTATTCAATGATGCAGAGACGTAAGCGTATGCTCGGTATAGGCTTAATGCTTGAGAGCCATCTTGCCGAGGTTGAGAAAAAGATAGATGGCCCGACGCTCCTTGGCAGTAAGGCGCAGGCAAGCATAAACGCGCTCGGTGCTCTTGAGTCGGATTGCTACGTTTGCTCACGTATCGAGAAGAATCTTTCGGCAATGAATGCAACGGCGGTCTACCTGTGGGAGTCCGATCCGGAATTTCAAAAGAAATTTGCACAAAGCCCGTATTTCTGTCTTCCGCATTACAGACGAATGATAGATTACGCAAGCAAAAAGCTTAATAAGAGGACGTTCAAGGGACTTTACGACGTCGCACACGAGATTGAAAAGAAGCAGGTGACCTCGCTCCATAAGGACGTGAGCTGGTTCTGTAAGAAATTCGATTACAGATACGACGAGGAGCCCTGGTATAACTCGAAGGACTCCGTTATGAGGACTGAAAAATTTCTCTCCGGTGATTTTGGCTGGGACGACTGATAGGGGGATAACAGTATGATAATTGAGAATATTAACATAAAAAGCTTCGGTATGATAACCGACATGACGCTGAATTTTGCCGAGGATATAAACGTTATCGTCGGTCATAACGAGGCCGGCAAGAGCACTATTGCCGCGTTTATCAAGTATATGCTATATGGCTTTGGTGCAGGCAGCACCGACGATACGCCCGACGAGCGCACACGCCGCATAAATTGGGATAACGGCACGGCGCAAGGCTCTATGACCGTTCGAGTCGGCGAAAAGCGTTACATGATCACCCGTGTGACAGAGCGCGTGGATAGCGGCGGCAGACCCTCTTACAAGGAGGACGCTACCATTATAGATATGGAAACGGGCTCTCCCGCGTTTGGCAAGGTTCCTGCGGGCGAGGTCTTTTTCGGTGTTGATAAGGATTTCTTTGAAAACACCGCATTCGTCGGACAGATCGGCGACTCCGCCATCAACGAGGGCTCGGTCAAGCAGTCGATAGAGAACATTCTCTTCTCCGGAAGCGAAAAGATAAACAACCAGCGCGCCGCATCCAAGGTCGCGGTGAAAAAGGAGACCCTTCTTCACAAGGCAGGTGGCGGCGGTGACATCTTCGAGCTCAAGCGTCGCGCAGAGCAGCTTGAGGAGCGCTTTAGGAGCGCAGACGAGGATAACCGTGAGATCCTGGCAAAGGAGGCAAAGCTCCACGACATAAAGACCAGACGTAAGGAGGAGGTCGGACTTCTCGACAAGTTCACCGACCTTGACGTCTGCTACCGTAACGTGCTTATCATCCAGTCATTCGACGAGCTGCACAAGCTTGAGGAGCGCTGTGAGGAAAAGGCAGAGGAGTATAATTCCTTCATCGCGGCGAATACCCGCGCGGATTTCGTTCCCACCGAGGCATACCTTACCGATATCGCCGTTTCGCGCCGCTCGGTAGACGATGCGTACCGTAATCTTATGGATGCAGAGGACAGATACGAGCGCGAGAAGCAGGCCGCCGGCATCACCAAGGAGTCTGAGGCCGCTATCGAGCGCTGTGACGAGTTCGGCGGTGAGAGCGCCATAATCGCCAAAGCAAAGGGCATTCACAAAAAGCAGATCAAGAGCTTTATTCTCGGAGGCGCATCCGTGCTAGTCCTGATCGCGGAGCTCGTATATCAGCTCGTCGCTACAGGTGCTCTTGCAGGCGTGCTTCCCCGTATACTTCTCGCCCTGCCGGGCGTTGCGGCTCTTGCGGGCGTCGGCTATGCGGCGTATTGCCTTATCAGAGAAAAGAAGCAGCTTGCTGAAATACAGACCGCCTTTTCCACCGCGTCGCTTGACGATCTTATTTCAAAGCTTACCGTTATAGCAGAGGAGCGCGAGAAGCGTGATAAGCTCCTGCGCGATACCGAGGACGCACGCGTCGCACTCGAACAGGCAAAGGCAAACTACGAAAACGCAAAGGGCGAGCTCCTTTCGGTAATTCTCCGTTGGGGCGAGGAGCCTCCGACCTCCAATCTCAATGAATTTCTTAACAATCTTGAGATCAAGGTAAAGGCCTTCCTCGACGATGAGAAGCTTATCCTTGCCGAAAAGACCGAGCTTGAAATAGCCGTTCGCGAGATCAGAAAGCAGCTCGCCGATAAGAGCGAGATCGAGATCCGCGGTCAGGTATCTCCCCTTAAGAGAAAGGTGCTCTCCGAGATAGACCACGAGAGCATACTCAACGGTATCAACGAATGTAAGATAAAGATAGCCGCACAGGACAAGCTTGCCGAGGAGGTAGAGGACGAGCTCGCTATGCTCAAGATCAGAGCTACCGATCCGGGTGAGCTGTATGCAAAGATGCAGGAGAATGATGCCCGCATTGACGAGCTTACCCTCCAGCACGCTGCCTGCGAGATGGCGCTTCGCGCAATTGAGTCCGCAAGCGACAATCTTCGTCTTGAGATATCCCCCCGTCTTGGCGAGTATTCCGCATCTCTTATGCAGGTTATGACCGATAAGAAGTATTCGGATATCGACGTATCCGACGGACTTAAGGTGTCCTTCACTGCGCCAGACGGCGAGAAAAAGTCGGTCGACTTCCTCTCCGGCGGCACCCGCGACCTCACCTACATATCCCTGCGTATGGCGCTTATCGATATGCTCTATACCGAGAAGCCTCCCGTTTGCTTCGACGAGAGCTTCGCACATCAGGACAACGCACGCGCGAAGTCTATGATGAAGGCGATCAAAAAGCTTGCCGCAGAGGGTCAGCAGAGCTTCATCTTCACCTGCCGTGAAAGAGAGGCCGCCCTGGCAAAGGAATGCTGCAAGAAGGCAGGCATCTTTAAGCTTACCGTCGGTGACGACGATATTGCATAGTAACGAAAAGGACGTTGTATAATGAACAGAAAAATTCTCGTTGTCGGAAGCGCCAATATGGATCTTTCGCTTAACGTATACAGAACTCCCGAGCCCGGGGAGACGCTCGTCGATGACGGCGGCGTTGCCTATATTCCCGGCGGCAGGGGCGCAAATGCCGCCCTCGCCTTTACAAGGCTCGGTGCCGAGACCGTCTTCTGTGCCAAGCTCGGCGCAGACGTTCACGGTCAGCAGCTTTATAAATTCTATCGCGAGCAGGGACTTGATACCTCGGCTATAAAGGTTGACCGCGACTTTGCCACCGGCTTTTCCGCAGTCATAAAGGAGCCCGACGGACAGTCAAGAACGATATACTATCCCGGTGCAAACACTCACATAACCGCCGAGAGCATTATGTCCTCCTTTGATTCCGACCCCGATGTGCTCTATACCAATTTTGAGGTATCCTTCCAGACCGCCCTCGCCGCATCGAAAATAGCCGCACAGCGCGGTATTCCGATCGTGATCGATGCAGCTCCCGCCGACAAGTCGCTCCCCCTTGAGGCCCTCCCTCCCGTCGAGATATTCTCACCCAACGAGACCGAGGCGTACGACATCACGGGCATAATGCCCTCGGGTGCCGATTCCTCCCTGCGTGCCGCACTTGCCATCTGGCGTAGAATGAAGTGTAAGTATATAGTCATAAAGCAGGGGGCAAGAGGCGTGAGCGTCTACGACGGCAAGCGCTTTGATATGATCCCCGCCTGCCGCCCCGACAAGATAGTTGACACCGCTACCGCAGGCGATACCTTTACCGCTGCTATGGCTCTTGAGTACATACGCACGGGCGACATAAAGGAGGCGGCGCGCTACGGCGCGGCTGCCGCAGCAGTTGCGATCTCAAGACCCGGTGCGACAAGCTCCATTCCCACCGCTGACGAGGTGCGCAGATTTATAGCACTCAAAGGATTTTGATCCGGAAAGAAAGAATTATGAACGCAAAAGAGCTTAAAAATCACATAGAAAACGGCGCTCTCGGCGCATACGCAAATATTTATTCCGATCCCGAGGCACAAAAGGCGAGATACCTCGCCGCCATAGATAAGTTCGTCTCGCGCTTCGGCGGCGAGAGGGAAGTATCTATCCTCTCGGTTCCCGGCAGAAGCGAGCTGCTCGGCAATCACACAGACCACAACGCGGGCAAGGTGCTCGCGGGTGCTATCGACCGTGATATAATCGCCGTTGCCTCGCCAAGCGCTGATAGCAAGGTTACCCTAGTATCCGAGGGCTATCCCGAGGACACGGTTGACCTCTGCCTCGCATCGGATCCCGATAATTTTGAGAACTATTCCTCTGCGGCACTTATTGCCGGCGTTGCTAACGGACTCTCACAAAAGGGATACAAGGTCGGCGGCTTTGATGCCTATACCACATCCGACGTCCTTAAGGGTAGCGGTATATCCTCCTCTGCGGCCTACGAGGTAATGATAGGCAATATATTCAACCACCTCTACAACGACGGTGTAATCGAGAACACGGAGATCGCCAAGATATCGCAATACGCCGAAAACGTGTTCTTCGGCAAGCCCTCGGGTCTTATGGATCAGATGGCGTGTGCCGTCGGCGGCTTCGTTTATATCGATTTTGAGAATGCACAGGCGCCCGTTATCGAGCCCGTTTTCTTCTCCCTTTCGGATCACGGCTACGAGCTTTGCATAGTCAACACGGGCGGCAACCACGCCGATCTCAACGAGGATTATGCAGCCGTACCCTCGGAGATGAAGGCCGTAGCGGCGGTATTCGACCGCAAGCAGCTTCGCGGACTTGGCGAGGGTGATATTATCGCCGCGGCAGGCAAAATAAGAGCTGAGCTTGGCGACAGGGCGCTTATGCGCGCCGTTCATTTCGTGCGTGAGAACGACAGGGTAGAGAAGGGCAAGTGCGCCCTCGTCCGTGGCGATATGACCGCGTTCTTCGATACGGTAAACGCCTCCGGCACATCCTCGTTTAAGTACCTTCAGAACGTATATACCGTTAAAAACGTAGGCGAGCAGGGGCTCTCCCTTGCGCTTCTTCTGACCGACGGTATGGCAGACGGTGCAGTCGGTGCATCTCGCGTGCACGGCGGCGGCTTCGCAGGTACGATACAGGCGTACGTCAAGCACGAGAGCGTTGACGAGTACGTTCGCCTTATGGATTCCGTATTCGGTGAGGGCTCGGTAATGCGTCTTAACGTACGCCCTCTCGGTGCAATAAAAGTATTTTAAATTCAAGGAGTATATAAAATGGCAAAAAAGGCAGCAGCGCTTCCCACCGTTGAAAGAGTGGAAGCAAGTGAAAAGAAGGCCGCGGTCGAAACCGTAATGGCCAGAATAGAAAGAGAATGCGGCAAGGGCTCTATAATGCGCCTTGGCGAGAACACCAATATGAACGTTTCCGCCGTTTCCACAGGCTCGCTCTCTCTTGACTTTGCACTCGGCATCGGCGGCATTCCCCGTGGCAGAATAACCGAGATATACGGCCCTGAATCATCAGGTAAGACTACCATCGCGCTCCACGTTATTGCAGAGGTGCAGAAGCAGGGTGGCGAGGCCGCTTTCATAGATGCAGAGCACGCGCTTGACCCCGTGTACGCAAAGAAGCTCGGTGTTGATATCAACAATCTTCTGGTATCTCAGCCCGACTGCGGTGAGCAGGCACTTGAGATTGCAGAGACCCTTGTAAATTCGGGCGCTATCGATATCATCGTTATTGACTCGGTTGCGGCTCTCGTTCCGAGACAGGAGATAGAGGGCGATATGGGTGCATCGCACGTAGGCGTGCAGGCGCGTCTTATGTCACAGGCTATGAGAAAGCTCTCCGGCTCTATCGCAAAGTCCAACTGCATCGTTATTTTCACCAACCAGCTTCGTGAGAAGGTTGGAGTTATGTACGGCAATCCCGAGGTCACCACGGGCGGCCGCGCGCTTAAGTTCTACGCCTCCGTGCGTATCGACGTGCGCCGCGTTGAGTCGCTCAAGAACGGCAGTGACGTTTACGGCTCTCACACCAAATGCAAGGTCGTTAAAAACAAGGTCGCTCCTCCATTCAAGACCGCTGAGTTCGATATTCTCTATGGCTCCGGCATTTCCAAGTCCAGCGAGATCATAGATATGGCTATCACCCTCGAAATAATTGAGAAGAGCGGTGCGTGGTTCTACTACAATGGCGAAAGACTCGGACAGGGTAAGGAAAACGTCAGAAAGTTCATCGAGTCCGATAAGGAGTTTATGGACAAGCTTGAGGCTCAGATCCGCGAGAAGGTAGCGGGCATGACCAGCTTTGGCGAGGAAATCACCGACGACGATTTTGAGATTGCAGACTTCGACGAGAATAACTAAAATATGACTTTATGAGGCTGTTTCGCAAGGAAACGGCCTCATATTAAAATACCGAAAGGAGAAGATATGAGGGTAACGTACGTTCGCCCCGGAAAAAGCAAGGGCTACCTTACCGTAGGTCTTTCCGACGGGGAAGAAAAGCATTCCTTCACGGTCTCGGAGTGCGATTATACCGAGGCAGGCTCGCCCCGACCGGGTGATATGGCCGACGGCGACCTTGTCGGTGCGCTTCGGCACTCTGACGAAATATACCGCGCTCACCTTTACGCCTTGCGTATCCTCTCCTATGCCGACAATAATGAGCGCACCCTCGTGCGCAAGCTTATATCGCGCGGCATATCCTCGTCTTTGGCGGTCGAGGTAGCACACGAGATGGTGAGCCGCGGCTATATCGATGAGCAGAGCCAGCTTGAACGGCTCGTCCTCACCGAGGCAAACCGCAATCTTGCAGGGCCCAAAAAGATCAGGGCGAAGCTCTCATCAAAGGGCTTCTCAGGCTCCGATATTGACGATGTCATAGACCGTCTTTGCGACTCCGGCGAGATAGATTTCAAGCGTTCGGGCGAGCTTCTCGTTGAGAAAAAGCTTACACGGGGTGCCACGGACGAGGAAATCAAACAACTTCTTTACAAAAACGGATACAACATATGCTAAAGAGATTTGTAAAATACTACAAGCCGCATCTTGGGCTGTTTATATTTGATATGACCGCCGCCATTCTTATCTCGGTGTGCAATCTTTTCTACCCCACGATAGCGAAAAATATCATAAACGAATATATACACGACGATACGATCAGACGTATAGTTATATGGGCTGTAATATTGCTTGAGATCTACCTTATCAAGACCATATGCAACTACGTAATGGGATATTTCGGTCACGTCGTCGGCGTGCGTATGCAGGCGGATATGCGCCGTGACTTGTTCGCAAAGTACGAGAGACTCCCGTTTTCCTACTTTGACGAGCACAAGACGGGCGACCTGCTCACCCGTATTGCCAACGATCTCTTTGACGTTTCAGAGCTCGCGCACCACGGCCCGGAGAACCTGCTTATAGGCTCTCTTATGTTCATAGGCTCGTTCATAATGCTCGGCAGCATTAATATGAAGCTAACGCTCATAATGTTCTCGATCGTTCCGCTTATCATAGTCTTTACCATCCTTTCCCGTCGTACGATAAACAGGGTGATGAAGGCCTCACGTAAGCAGATGTCCGAGATCAACTCAGGCGTTGAAAATTCGATCGGCGGTATAAGGGAGACCAAGTCCTACGCCGCAGAGCATCACGAGATATGTAAGTTCAACGCAACGAACAATGTATTCCGCGCTCTGCGTGAGCGTGCAATGCACGCCTTTGGCGGCTTCCATTCGGTAATGGAGCTGCTCTCCGACCTGCTTTACCTCGTCATAATTTTCATCGGAGGAATATTCCTCTACAACGGCGAGATCGACGGCGGCGAGTTCGCGGCATTCCTGCTCTATATCAATATGTTCCTGACTCCAATACAGCGATTCGTTGCTCTTTATCAGCAGATGCAGGAGGGAATGAGCGGCTTTGCGCGCTTCCACGATATTATGAATGAGGCCGAGGAAATTGACACGGGTACCGTCGTTCTCGATGATATCAAGGGTGATCTCGTGTTTGAGAACGTCACCTTCGGCTATTCTGCGGACGACGAGCACTATGTGATCGAGGATCTCTCGCTTGCCGTGCAGGCGGGTCGCACCGTTGCACTCGTCGGCCCCTCGGGCGGCGGCAAGAGTACTCTTTGCAACCTCATTCCGAGATTTTATAACGTCACCTCGGGTCGCATACTTCTTGACGGCATCGACACTAAGGATATCAAGCTCTCATCCCTGCGCTCCGGCATCGGTATAGTTTCGCAGAGTGTCTTTCTTTTTGACGCCACCGTGCGTGAGAATATTGCCTACGGCAACCTGGATGCGACCGATGAGGAGATCATCGCCGCCGCAAAAAAGGCGAATATCCACGATTATATAGTAACCCTCGACAAGGGCTATGACACCGAGGTCGGCGAGCGCGGAGTCCGTCTTTCGGGCGGTCAGCGCCAGCGTATTGCAATCGCTCGCGTGTTCTTAAAGAACCCGAAGCTCCTTATCCTTGACGAGGCGACCAGCGCCCTCGACAACGCGACCGAAATGCAGATACAGGCCTCCCTGGAGGAGCTCTCGCGCGGCAGAACGGTCATCGTCGTGGCACACAGACTCTCCACCATCAAAAACGCCGACGAAATAGTCGTCATCGGCGACAGCGGCATTCTTGAAAAGGGCACCCACGACGAGCTGATCGCGCTTGACGGCGAGTACCGCAAGCTGTACGATTACCAGTTCAGAACGGCATAAAAACAAACGAAGAGGCTAGCTCAAATGCAGAAAAATACGTTTGAGCTAGTTTCTTTTTTTGAATTTTT
>CAZQTN010000063.1:3473-10820 GCA_964596195.1 uncultured Ruminococcus sp. | reverse complement strand
GATGGTGCTTGCGGGCAAGATAAACAAGGGACTTGTCAACCTGCTTGAAACCAAGGGCGGCACGGCAATCGGCCTCTCCGGTCTTGACGGACATATGATCAAGGCATCAGTCAAGGACCCCGAGCTCGGATACGTCGGCAAGATTGAGTCGGTAGATGTAACACCCATCACCGACCTGTTGGAGCACAATTACATCCCCGTCGTATCAACCATCGGCTGTGACGACGAAGGAAACGTATACAACATCAACGCCGACACTGCGGCGGCACACATCGCAGGTGCTATGAGTGCGGAGCGCCTGTTCACGATGACCGACATCGAAGGGATTCTGCGCGACAAGGACGACCACACCTCGATCATCCCCTGCATCGACATCAAGGAGGCGGAGGAGCTTTTCGCCACGGGTGTGATCTCCGGCGGTATGATACCCAAGGTAGAGTGCTGTATCGAGGCGATCAGACACGGTGTTAAAAAGGTAACCATACTCGACGGACGCGTGCCTCACGCTCTGCTGATCGAGATGCTGACCGACGAGGGCGCCGGCACGATGGTGGTAAAGGATAAAAATGAGAACGTCTAAGGAAAATGATAAGCAATACGTTGCCGCGACTTATGTAAGGTTTGACCTTGAGATAGTGCGCGGCCGCGGCTCGCTCGTTTATGACGAGCAAGGCAAAGAATATATAGATCTTTCAAGCGGCATTGCGACCAATACCTTTGGCCTTTGTGACGAGGAATGGTGCCGTGCCGTAGAGGAGCAGATACACAAGTTTCAGCACACCTCAAATCTCTATTACAGCGAGCCCTGTGCAAGCCTTGCAGAGGAGCTTTGCCGTCGCACGGGTGCGGGGAAAGTCTTTTTCTCGAACTCCGGAGCGGAGGCAAACGAGTGCGCGATAAAGACCGCACGCAAGTGGGCACTTGACACCAAGGGCGAGGGCAATCACACGATTATCACACTCCGCAACAGCTTTCACGGCAGGACCGTAACGACACTTGCCGCGACGGGTCAGGACACCTTTCACACCGTGTTTCATCCCTTTACCGAGGGCTTCCTTTACGCCGACGTCAACGACCCCGACGGCCTTCTCAAGATGGCTAAGAGCGGATGCGCGGCCATAATGCTTGAATGTGTGCAGGGCGAGGGCGGCGTTTTGCCGATCCCCGAGGCGTTCGCAGAGGCTGTGAAGACGGCGGTACGCGAGAATGACCTGCTACTTATCGTAGACGAGGTGCAGACAGGCAACGGACGCACCGGAACGCTTTACGCATACGAGCAGTACGGCTTTGAACCGGATATAGTAACGACGGCCAAGGGACTTGGCGGCGGTCTGCCGATCGGCGCTACGATGTTTTTCGATAAGACGAAGGACACCCTCACCCCAGGCACACACGGCTCTACCTTCGGCGGCAACCCCGTATCCTGTGCGGCAGCACTCTCGGTCATAAGAAGGATCGACGACGAGCTGCTCCGCGAGGTGAAGGCGAAGTCCGACTACATCCGCACGGAGCTTGCGGGCGCCGACGGAATCAAGAGCGTGGCCGGAATGGGTCTGATGCTCGGCATCGAGACCGAGCGCGACGCGGGCGAGGTGATCGCCGCGTGTATGAAAAACGGCGTTCTGCCCATCAAGGCAAAGACTAAGGTACGCCTGCTCCCCGCACTCAACATTCCGTGGGAGCTGCTCAAAAAAGCCGTGGCAGTCATCAAGGATGCCGCAAAAATCTAAAAAAGGATCCACAGATACAAATGAACTTCAAATACAACGATTCTAATATGAATTTCCTTGCAGGACGAGACTTCTTAAAGCTGCTTGACCTCACCCCGTGTGAAATTTCCGAGCTTCTTGAGCTCGCGTCAGAGCTTAAGGCGAAGAAGAAGAGCGGCATCGCGCACGACGCATACCGCGGCAAGAATATCGCCCTCATTTTTGAAAAAACGAGCACGCGCACGCGCTGTTCGTTCGAGGTCGCGGCGCACGATCTCGGAATGCACGTAACCTACCTCGACCCCTCGGGATCGCAGATCGGAAAGAAGGAGAGCATCGCCGATACGGCACGCGTGCTCGCCTCTATGTACGACGGTATCGAGTACCGCGGATACGGCCAGGCGATCGTCGAGGAGCTCGCAAAATACTCAAAGGTACCCGTCTGGAACGGACTTACGAACGAGTTTCACCCCACTCAGATCCTCGCCGATTTTCTCACAATAAAGGAGCACTTCGGCACCCTTAACGGAATCAAGCTTGTGTATATGGGTGATGCGCGCTTCAATATGGGCAACTCGCTTATGGTCGGAGCGGCGAAAATGGGTCTTGACTTTGTGGCGTGCGCGCCCGAAAAGTACTTCCCCGACCCTGAGCTTGTTGCAGAATGCAAGAAAATCGCCGCCGAAACAGGCGCTACGATCACCCTTGAGAGCGACCCTGACAAGGCGGTCAAGGACGCGAATGTCATCTACACCGACGTTTGGGTATCAATGGGCGAGCCAATCGAGGTATGGGAGGAGCGAATAGCCGACCTCGCACCTTACCAGGTCAACTCCGCACTTATGGCTAAGGCCGCACCCGACGCTGTATTTATGCACTGCCTGCCCGCTTATCACGATCTCAACACCGGTGTCGGCCGCGAGATGGGCGAGCGCTTCGGCAGAGATAGCATGGAGGTCACCGACGAGGTGTTCGAGAGCCCCGCTTCAATCGTTTTCGAGGAAGCGGAGAACAGAATGCACACCATAAAGGCAGTTATGGCGGCAACGCTTTAAGCTGTTTAAAAATCAAATAAAAATGAAGAAAACCGCGGGCTTTGCAACTTGCGGTTTTCTTCATTTTTTATATACGTATACGGCGTTCAATTCCCTATTTTTACTACTCATACAAGTCGTCTTGGCGAGATAAAATAAGTTCAGTAAATTTGATTGGAAGAGATTAAAATGAAAAGAGTTTTGAATAGGGCAAATACTTTCATTTTGCTCATTATATATGCAATTTCGCTGTTACTGGGCGGAACAAAAGGCAATTTTAGTGCTGTAAAATGTTACACGGGTGTGGACATAGATGCAGAAACGGTCGAGGCGCTCGCTGACGGCGTGCAGGTGTCCTCTCGTCTTTTCGAGTTGTTTTTCGGCGGCAAGAGCAAGGATGGCGAAACGGTAATGCTCTACCCCGGCGGATCGGTTTTCGGCCTGGTGATAAACGAGGATGGAGCCACCGTAACCGAGACTCCCGGCAGCCGCGCCCTGCTCGTCGGTGACAGGATAATAAAAATAAACGGCATCGAGGTTGACGATGCGGCCGAGGTCGACGAGCTTGTAAAGGACTCGGGCGGCAAGCGTATGGATATTGAAGTGATACGCTGTGGCGAGAAGGTGACCCTTTCGGTCACACCGCGACAGGCTGACGGCGAATACACGCTTGGCGTGCGCCTGCGCTCGCGTACGGCGGGCATCGGCACGATAACCTTTATTGATCCCGACACACTCGCCTTTGGCGGACTTGGGCACGGGGTGAGTGACTCGTGCAACCAAGGACAGGTCAGTATGCGCTCGGGTGCGGCCACCTCGGTAACCCTCGGCAGCTGCAAGCGCGGCGAGATCGGACACGCGGGCGAGCTTACGGGAATACTGAAGCAAAGCCGCATTGGTACCATAAATTTGAACAACGAGTGCGGAATTTTCGGTACACTCGACTCCCTGCCCGACTACTGTACCGAGCCGCTACCCGTCGCGGAGCGCGGCGAGGTCAAGTGCGGCAAGGCTGAAATAATCTCGACCGTCAAGAACGGTATGCGCGCCGCCTACGAGGTCGAGATCTACAACGTTGATTACAGCTCCTCCGGCTCGAAATCCTTCAAGATCAAGGTGACCGACCCGACCCTCATCTCCCTCTCCGGTGGCATTGTCCGCGGAATGAGCGGCAGTCCCATAATCCAAGACGGCAAGCTCGTCGGTGCGGTAACTCACGTGATGGTGGCTGATCCGACGGAAGGTTATGGGATTTTCATTGAGAATATGCTGAATGCGGCAGAAAATACCGTTCCGAAGGCAGCATAATAAGAAATTTTAGTGAAATAATAAAAAAAGTTGTCCCTTTTGTAACACACCAAACGAGTGTGATATAATAGGGACAACAGTTTTTTTATCCGATTTTTATATGGTTTTGAGCGAAAATGTGTTGTCCCCATTATAACTCACTACTCTTCCTCGGATGATGCCCCTCTTATAAGTGATACTCCGTTCCCTCGTATTTTCCACCAATGTTTTCGGCAAATTCAAAGAAGATTGAACGCATGGATTCAACATTATCATCATCGACAGAGAAATGAATGTGCGAGTGCTTTTCGCTACCGTAATTTGAACGCCAATACATTATATAATTACCAACAGGGGAATCAAAACCATTTGATGACGGTTTCACGTTATCTATTTGATCGGAACTTGCACCAAAACTGATTCCACTAAATATTACTTCAAAATAATTTAAACTATACGGCCTTGGTATTTTTTCTGCTATTTCCTTGATAAGCGTATATTCCACGTTTCCGTATAGCGAAAAGGTCTCTTCTGCAAAGTTTTGGATAGTCAGCCTTTCTCCTACCAAACCCATCTCATCAATATGCTTTTTATGCTCAAAAAAATCATTAAACTCCGGGTAGTGTTTCAATATAGTTAGAATAGCATTTCTATTCCTGTTTGAATGCAACTTACCCTCGTGTTCAAATTCCATAATTGAAACCTCAAGCTTTACGAAACATTCTAAATAATGCACGTCATGGATTTGTTTTAAGCGCTCAATCTTTCGCAAAACATCAATTGGCTTTACGCTCTTATTTAACCTGTAATTTATGATATTGTATTTTTTCATACTATCCCTCAATACATTCCGGATTCAGCAAAAAGTCATAAATGTTCATCGTCAATATTCCATGCTCATCGTAATAGGGGTCGACGATATCCTTTGTAACGATGATCTTCTTAAATGAGTCGTCGATCTTTCTAAACGGTCTAATCTCTTGAGCACGTTTCTCTTCATCGGGAATGGAAAACGCAGATTGAATATAAAAACGCTTAGAGCCGAGATTGCAAACGAAATCCACCTCAAGCTGCCTTCTCGTCACCTTTCCGTCCTTGTCCTTTTCGGCGATTTGCACCACGCCCACGTCAACGCTGTATCCGCGCATACAAAGCTCGTTGTAGATCACATTTTCCATCGTGTGCGTCTGCTCAAACTGACGAAAATTGATACGTGAGTTTCGAAGTCCAAGATCTGAGAAATAGTATTTCTTTGGTGTTTCGATATAGCTTCTTCCTTTAATATCGTAACGCTCCGCTGAGTCGATCAAGAAGGAATCCTCAAAGCAATCAATATATTTTTTGATAGTTACCGCGGTGATTTTGGATTTTTTGACCGTCTTAAAAGTGTTTTTCAGCTTTTCAGGATTGGTAAGTGAACCGATCGACGAAGAAAGAATATTCAAAAGATCTTCAAGCTCCCCGATATTTCTGATCTTATTCCGCTTCACAATATCCGAAATATAAATTTCACCGAACAGATTTGATAATAGTCTTGCTTTATCCTGTTCGCTTTCGCGTAAAACGACAAGCGGGATACCACCGTAGAGCATATACTCAGATAAGCCCTCATATTTGTCGCCCTTGTAGCAGGACATAAATTCCGCAAAGGAAAGCGGATACATATGAATCTCGTCCCCGCGTCCCGCAAACTCGGTGATAATATCCTTTGACAAAAACTTCGCATTGCTACCCGTAACGTAAATGTCCATATTGTCACGGCGCAAATAACCGTTGAGTACCGCTTCAAAGCAGTCAAGAAGCTGAACCTCGTCAAGCAGCAAATAATAAGTGTCATCGTCGGTCATTTTGGAACGAATATAACTCATAAATTTTTCGGGATTGACCTTGCGTTTTTCCTTGTCAATCGCAATCAAGCTCTCGCCGATCAAATACAGATCGTCAGCAGAATCAAAAGCAAAACGAATGATGTGGTCCTTCTCCACGCCACATTCCAAAAGATGATTATAAAAGATATTGTTCAGGAGATAGGATTTACCACAGCGTCTGATTCCGGTGATCACCTTGATAAAGCCGTTGCCTTTTCGGCTAATCAATTGTTGTAAATATAACTCTCGTTTTATTTCCATAAGCACCTCTGTAATAGATTTTTGCAACCTTTTGCTGTTTTCAATCGTATTGTAACATAAAAAAGACTAGCTGTCAAGAATTCTGTAATAGATTTTTGCAACTTTTTACAATTTTATTCTTTGCGCTCGCTTTTGACTTTAAATTTTTTGTTAAAAACCGTTGTCCTTTCTTGACCACACTCGTGAGCGGCAGTCCCATAATCCAAGACGGCAAGCTCGTGGGAGCGGTGACTCACGTGATGGTGGCAGACCCCACCGAGGGATACGGGATTTTTATAGAGAATATGTTGAATGCCGCGCAAAATCAGGTAATACCCAAAGCTGCATAACCAAAAAGCAACGTCAAATCAATGGCGTTGCTTTTTTATATGAAAATATTTACAAATATAAATTTTTGTGATATAATAGCCTTGCGACGTAATCGAATATTTCCAAACCGTAGGGTGGTACTATGCAAATTTGTACCTCCCATCTTTCCCTATGGTTTGGAAGATTGCGTCGCGGCAATGTGGAGAGTACATATTTGGGTGCGCTCGCTTTGCGGGCGCACTTTATTTAGCAGGTTTTTGTTTATTTTAGGAGAATCAACTATGAAAAAACTGTTTGCTTTATTGGTTTGTATTTTGCTTTTATTTGCTCTTGTATCGTGCGGTGACGATCCTTGCTCACACAGAGATGCCGACGATAACTCTCTTTGCGACAAGTGCGGTGAAAGCTACACCGACGGCAAGGACGTTGACGATAGCACCCCTTGTCGGCACAGAGATGCCGACGATAACTCTCTATGTGATAAGTGCGGTGAAAGCTATACCGACGGTAACGAGCCCTGCAACCATATTCCGTCGGATTGGATTACCGATACTGAAGCAACTTGCAAAGCAGCAGGCGAAAAGCACAAGGAATGTACTGAGTGCTATACCGTGTTAGAAAACGCAACCATAGACAAGCTCACGACTCACACCCCGGCTGATGCTGTAGTCGAAAACAAGGTCGACTCATCTTGTTCCGAGCTCGGCTCTTACGACGAGGTCGTTTACTGCTCCGTTTGCCAAGTTGAGCTTTCGAGAGTAGAAAAAGAAATCCTTCTTAAAAACCACACGCCGAGTGGTTGGATCACCGATACTGAAGCAACCTGCAAAGCAGCAGGCGAAAAGCACAAGGAATGTACTGAGTGCTATACCGTGTTAG
>CAZQTN010000063.1:0-3373 GCA_964596195.1 uncultured Ruminococcus sp. | reverse complement strand
AGCTCGGCTCTTACGACGAGGTCGTTTACTGCTCCGTTTGCCAAGTTGAGCTTTCAAAAGAATCAAAGGAAATCTCGCTGAAGGAGCATACAGCGGTTATTGATGCTGCTGTTAACTATACCTGTACGGAAAGCGGATTGACAGAGGGAAGCCATTGTTCTGTTTGCCATACGGTGATCATTGCGCAAAAAACAGTTGCCGCAGCACATAGACCGGTCGATTTCGAATATCACGAAAGAACCTGTGTTACAGACGCATTCGTGGAATACGTTTGCGCGATGTGTTTTGAGACAATTGAGCAAGAGGTATCTCCTATACAAGCCGATGTATATAAAACAAGGTACACATTATTTAACGAATATTTTTGCTCGGTAACTTATCAGGTAGATGCAATCGGCGGTTGGGGAACATTGTATTATCAATATACTCTGCTACAATCCGAAAATGAACGTACAGTGCTTTATACATCCGACTACATATCGTCAAATACATTTTCATTAAAGACAACCGACAATTCGTCTATGAACGATATGGTATGGGTCGTAAATATCAAAGACGATTACGGAAATGAAGCAAGCTTTGAAATATTGATTAGTGATGACTCACTCCTGTCGGAAACGCAATCTATCGCAGCGGTAACGCATACATACATAAACCACACGTGTAGGGATTGCCAACATGCCGAGCCTCCCATTACATCGTATGATATTTCGCTTGATCTGGACGGTTCACTCGTCGCAAAGCTATACGCAGCAGAAAATGGGCTTTATGAGTTATATATCGTGGGGGCGGGACAGATGGTTTATTCCTCTTGTCCTTGGTCTGCCTATGCATACGAGATTACCAAGGTGCATATAGATGACGGCGTAACGTCAATAGGGCAAAACGCGTTTTCCAATTTTATTCGTTTGACAACGGTAACAATTCCGAGCAGTATTTCATCAATAGGATATCGTGCATTTTACAGATGCACTGCTTTGAGCGAAATTCATTTCCTCGCGACATCTGTAGACGATTTAACATATTATAACGAGGTGTTTAGATACGCCGGTCAAAATTCTACAGGAATTACTGTTTATATAGGCGGCGAAGTAACGAAGATACCAAATTATTTATTCAATCCCACCAATTCGGAAAGCGATGCCCCAAAGGTAAAAGAAATAGTATTCAAGGACGGCAGTACTTGTAAGGAAATAGGAACATATTCTTTTGCATATCTGTCGTACATCTCAAATTTATCAATCCCCGACAGTGTTATAAGTATAGGTGTCAGTGCATTCGCGGGTTGCGGATCTCTTGAAACTATCGAGCTTCCATTCGTTGGAGCATCCTCATCAGAAGCAACCGCAAGCGAGCAGACACTGTTAGGCTATATTTTTGGCAGCATCAGTTATACTGGCTCGGTATCAACAAAGCAGTACTATTCCGCAAGCGACCATAAAACATATTACATTCCTGCAAATCTTGTTTCCGTAAAAGTCAGCGGAGGAAACCTTCTATATGGATCCTTCTATAATTGTGTCAATATCAAGAACGTTATAATCGGCGATAGAATTACAAGAATAGAAGACTGTGTGTTTGCCGGATGTACATCTCTTGAAACCATATCATTACCGTGCGCGGATAGTACCAGCTTCAGAATGCTGTTTAACACGATTCCCGAATCACTTGCTTCTGTAACGGTAACGGGAGAATATATCAGTGATTATTATTTTTCCGGCGCAAACGAAGATATCTGTGCGAATATTACGATAAGTGAATCAGTTAAGGAGATTGGTGCTTACGCATTCTATTTGAGTAGCGGAGCTTCTACTCTTACGGAAATAACGATACCAAACAGCGTTACAAAGATCGGCGAAGGAGCGTTCCGCGGCACCGCATTAAAATACGTGGTTATTCCCGACAGCGTTACGTCTATAGGTTCATCCGCATTTCAGGGTTGTGACGATTTGGTCAGCGTTGTTATCGGTAACGGAACCGCTTATATAGGAAGCTACTGTTTTTACGCTTGTTATAATCTCACGGATATAACAGTTGGAAACAGCGTTACAAAGATCGGGGACAAGGCGTTTGGAGAATGCAAAAAAATCACGTCCTGCCATCTGCCGGGCAGTATAACGGATATGGGATACGCCGTCTTTTACGGGTGTTCCTCGCTTGAGCGCATTACCATTCCCTTCGTTGGCCGTTCTACCGATGAAAAATATACAAGCGAATATACGTTATTTGGCTATATATTCGGCAAGGACAGCTATTCCGGAGGAGTTGCAACGAATCAATATTACAATTACGCATATTACACAACCTATTATATACCCCAAACGCTCCAATCCGTCACCGTTCTTGGTGGGGAAATAATGTACGGTGCATTCTATAATTGCTCTAAAATAACCGAAATTTCGGTTATGGATACAGCTACTGTTATAGGTGATTGCGCATTTTACAACTGCACAAATATCAGCAGTATACTAATTGGAAAATCGGTGACAGCTATAGGCAGATCTGCTTTTTACGGTTGCGACATCGAAAAAAACGTTTACTATGAAGGAGATGCAGATTGGGCAAACACCATAACTTCCCCCACGGCGTCTATCACAAAAGCAACCTACTATTACTATTCCTCCGACGAACCAACAGAAGCCGACAACTACTGGTACTATAACGAAAATGGCGATATTACTGTTTGGTAATCGAATAAACTCTGTATAATGTTTTCACGCCGAGGCGTTTTGCCTCGGCGTGGTTTTCGTTATATAAAAATGTTATCCCTGACAAATTCCCAAACGTGTGTATTGAGAAGCTAACTCCCAAAAAACGCAAAACTCCAATTGTCGCCAAACAAGTTGAAATCGAACGAGGATAATATACCCAACATGCCCAATCTCGCGGAATTTGCGTTTTTACCAAATTCAAAAAAAGATTGGGTACGACGAAAAAAGGTATAGTTCCCCCATAGAGAGAAGTATCCCGTTCAAATAAATATTCAACTTGTTTGGCAATTACATTGTAGCGCAATTATAGAGAATTTGCAATACTTACAATATTTTTATGGATTTTTCATTAAAAATGTTGTCCATCTTCGCGTGCGCCCGTAAGCCACCAGCAGGTTATACAGACGGCAAGCTCGTGGGAGCGGTGACTCACGTGATGGTGGCAGACCCCACCGAGGGATATGGCATATTCATCGAAAACATGATAAACGCGGCAAATAGCCAAGTTCAACCCAAGGCGGCGTAAACCAAAATTGTATTGGGCACCTCGCTAAAATCAAAAAAGGCAATATCATTACGAAAATCGGTTTGATATTGCCTTTTTTGCGTTCTATTTGGAGGTTCGGTAATCCTTTGGAGAGACACCTGCGTAAAGCTTAAAG
>CAZQTN010000062.1:0-10982 GCA_964596195.1 uncultured Ruminococcus sp. | reverse complement strand
CAAAGTGCTCCTTCGTTGCGGCAACGACGACGCCCGACAGAGCTATGAGTGCTATGAGGTTGGGCACGGCCATAAGTGCGTTGAAGCAATCGGCAACGAGCCACACGATATCTATCTTGGCGATAGCGCCGATAAACACGAAAGCGACGTAAACTATTCTGTATACCCAAACGGCGCACTTTGCGTGGTTCTTAAAGAGGTAGCCTGCACAGACCTCACCGTAATACGCCCATCCAAGGATAGTGGAGAGAGCGAAGAATATCGTAGAGACCGCGATGCCGTAGCCGCCAACATAAGGAAGCGCCTCATTGAATGCCGCGCTGCTGAGCGCAGCTCCGCTGACCGAGGGGGTCGCACCGGCGTAAAACGCATCGGTGTAAACTCCCGAGGTCAGAACGACCAAAGCAGACATAGTACAAATGATAATAGTAGTGATAAAGACCTCGAAAACGCCCCACATACCCTGCTTAACGGGGTCGTTGGTGCTGGAGGCAGAGTGCGCGATAGGCGCGCTGCCAAGTCCTGCCTCGTTCGAGAAAACGCCACGGCCTATACCGTATCTCATAGCGGAAAGAATGCCGTAGCCTGCGGCGCCGCCGAACGCGGCCTTGAAATTAAACGCCTCGCTGAAAATTAATCCAAACGCGGCGGGAATGCGCTCGGCGTTACAGATAAGAGCAACGACCGACGCGAGTATAAAGAACACGGCCATAATAGGAACCAGCTTCTCGTTGACAGAGGCGATACGCTTTACGCCGCCGATAATTACAACGCCGACGATGGCAGTGAGAACTATACCGGTGATCCAGGGCGCAATGCTGAAATTGCTCTCAAGAACGCCCGCGATGGAGTTTGACTGAGTTGCGTTGCCCGTGCCGATGCAGGCGATCATAGCAAAAACGGCAAACAAAACGGCAAGCCACTTAAAGCCAAGACCGTTCTTGATGTAATACATAGGACCGCCGCGCCAAGCACCGCTCTCATCCCTCTCACGATACTTGATAGCAAGTACTATCTCGGAGTATTTCGTAACCATGCCGACGAGGGCGCTGATCCACATCCAGAACACCGCACCCGGCCCGCCGAGAACGAGCGCCGTCGCAAGGCCTGCGATGCTTCCCGTACCTATCGTGCCCGCAAGGGCGGTAGTCACAGCCTGGAAGGGGCTGACGCTGTTTTTGTCCTTTGCGTGCTGATTTTTATCAAACAGACTGCCAACGGTGCTTTTCATCGTGTAGCCGAAGCGTTTGAACTGGAAGAAGCCTGTCCGCACGCTGAGAAAAACGCCAACCGTAATGAGAAGAACCATCATTGCGATGCTGAGTATATTGTCGTAAACGAAGCCAAGCGCGGTATTCACCGCGGCAATAATAGCTGACATTTGTTTATCCCCTTCGACATGATTTTATTTTTTACCCCTGTTATTATATATATTTTTGCCCCGTTTGTCAATCCGTTATTTTCCAAATTTCAAAAATCCTTGAAGTATAGGGGTGCAAAAGGAAAAATTTTTATTCTTTGCGTAGCAAAATTTTTAAATCATTAGCTTTTGTTATTGACAAATGCACCAAAATCGTCTATAATAGAGTAAACAAAATAACTCACGTACAACTGACGGATAACGCGGATCACCGCGGGGGAATACGAGAGCGCAAAGATCCATGCCGACCGTCTGGGCAAATCGGTTTTTAGCGCCGATTTGTCTTTTTTTTGTGCGAGAAATCAGGAAAGGAAGTATAATATGACACATCAGAATTGGAACGGCTTTATTGCCGGAGTATGGCAGGACGAAATAAACGTCCGCGATTTTATACAGCAAAACTACAAGGAGTATACCGGCGACGACTCATTTCTTGCCGGAGCGACCGAGCGCACGAGTGCGCTTATGAAAAAGGTCGAGACTCTCTTTACCCTTGAGCGCCAATACGGAGGCGTGCTTGATATTGATACCGATACGGTATCCTCGCTTACCGCATACGCCCCCGGATACGTTGACAAAAATAACGAGCTTATCGTAGGTTTGCAGACCAACCGCCCCCTCAAGCGCGGAGTAAACCCCTTTGGCGGTATGAGAATGGTGCGTCAGGCGTGTGAGGCCTACGGATACAAGGTCAGCAGCAAGGTTGAGGAGGAGTTTCGCTTCCGCACCACGCACAACGACGGCGTATTCAGAGCATACACCGACGAGATGAGAGCGGCGCGCAAGTGCCACGTTATCACCGGCCTGCCAGATGCATACGGTCGCGGCCGTATCATTGGCGATTACAGGCGAGTTGCGCTTTACGGCGTTGACAGACTTATTGCAGAGAAGAAAAAGGACAAGGCCGCACTTGCATCCGAGTCCTTCAACAATGACAATATCCGCTTAAGCTCCGAGCTATTCAAGCAGATCGCTTTCCTCGGCTACCTCAAGGAGATGGCACAGTCCTACGGCTACGACATTTCCGAGCCCGCGAAGAACGCGCGCGAGGCCGTGCAGTGGACCTACTTTGCATACCTCGGTGCAATCAAGGAGCAAAACGGCGCAGCAATGTCGCTCGGCCGTGTAAGCACCTTCCTTGACATTTATTTCGAGCGCGATATAGCCCTCGGCATTCTTACCGAGGAGGGCGCACAGGAGCTGATGGACGACTTCGTTATGAAGCTTCGTCTTGCGCGCCACCTGCGTACCCCCGAATACAACGAGCTCTTCGGCGGAGACCCGATGTGGATCACCGAGGCTGTCGGCGGAGTCGGTGAGGACGGCCGCTCGCTGGTTACGAAAAACTCGTTCCGCGTGCTCAACACCCTCTACACTCTCGGGCCGGCCCCCGAGCCCAACCTGACCGTGCTTTGGTCGAAGGACCTGCCCGACGGATTCAAGCGCTTCTGCGCTAAGGTATCGGCAGACACCGACTCGATACAGTACGAGAGCGACGATCTTATGCGCCCTATCTACGGCGACGACTACGCCATCGCGTGCTGCGTTTCGGCAATGAAGGTCGGCAAGCAGATGCAGTTCTTCGGCGCGAGATGCAACCTTGCAAAGCTCCTGCTCATCGCCATCAACGGCGGCTACGACACTACGAGCGGTATGCGCATAGGTCCGCAGATGCCCGTGCTTGAGGGCAATGCTCTCAATTACGAGGCCGTTATGGAAAGATATGACATATACATCGCGTGGCTCTCCAAGCTCTACGTAAACACGATGAACGTTATCCATTACATGCACGACAAGTACGCCTACGAAAAGATCCAGATGGCGCTTCACGACACCGACGTACATAGATTTATGGCGTTTGGAATCGCAGGTCTGTCCGTTGTTGCGGACTCCCTGTCGGCGATCAAGTACGCAACCGTCAAGCCCATCAAGGACGCGAGCGGATATATCGTTGATTTCAACACCGAGGGCGAGTTCCCCAAGTACGGTAACGACGACGACAGAGTTGACCTTATCGCAAAGGAGATGGCACACAAGGTTATCACCGAGCTGCGCAAGACCCCGACCTACCGCAAGGCTGAGCACACCCTGTCCGTGCTGACCATTACCTCAAACGTAATGTACGGTAAAAACACGGGCGCTACCCCCGACGGCAGAAAGGCCGCTGCTCCCTTTGCTCCCGGTGCAAACCCGATGCACAACCGCGAGGAGAACGGTGCACTCGCATCTCTCAACTCGGTTGCCAAGATCAGCTACGACGACTGTCGTGACGGTGTTTCCAACACCTTCTCGATCACACCTGAGGCACTCGGCCGCACCAAGGACGAGCGCGTTGCCAACCTCGTCACCATCCTTGACGGCTACTTTGCCAAGGGCGCGCACCACATTAACGTAAACGTTATGAACCGCGAGACGCTGATGAAGGCGTATGAGAACCCGGAGGCATATCCCAACCTCACCATCAGAGTTTCCGGCTATGCCGTTAACTTCAACAAGCTCTCCCGCGAGCAGCAGAGAGAGGTCATCAGCCGTACGTTCCACGAGACTGTATGACGGATACCATAGGCAACGTCCACTCGATACAAAGCCTCGGCACCCTTGACGGTCCGGGGGTGCGCTTCGTAGTATTTTTACAGGGCTGCAACCTACGCTGCGGATGCTGTCACAACCCCGACACGTGGGATCGCGAGGAGAAAAAGCTTTACACGCCCCCCGAGATAATCAAAATGGCAAGCCGCTACAAGGAGTACTTCGGTACCGAGGGCGGCATCACCATATCGGGCGGCGAGCCACTCCTTCAGCCCGATTTCGTGCGCGAGGTGTTCGCCCTTGCACACGCCGAGGGCGTACACACCTGCCTCGATACCTCCGGCAGCATCCTGACGGATGCGGTAAAACGCGCGCTTGAGGTGACCGACCTAGTGCTTCTCGATATCAAGTACACGACAGACGAGCTGTATCGCCGCCACGTCGGTTGCTCGCTTGATGCACCGCTCAAGTTCCTTAAACACTTAGACGAAAAAGGTATAAAGACCACCGTAAGACAGGTCACGATCCCCACACTCAACGACGACGAGGAAAGCATAAGAGCGCTAAAAGAATTGACACGGGGGTACACCTGCGTCGATAAAATCGAGCTTTTGCCCTTCAAGAAAATATGCAAGGTCAAGTACGATAATATGGGGATACCCTTCCCTTTTGATCACTTGCCTACGCCAAGCTTGGATAAAATGCGCGAGCTTGAAGAAATCATAAAGAACTAAAAAAGAGCAAGAATAGAAGGAAATCTTTCCTTTTACTCTTGCTCTTTTGCTATATGTTCGCTTCTCCAAAAGGCCTCCCTTGTGCAAAGGGAGGTGGTGCGGCTTGCCGCAGCGGAGGGATTGTATAAATTTTGGCTTGACTTAACAATCCCTCACCACCTGCGGTGGAGCTCCCTTTGCACAAGGGAGCCTGAAATACGTGTGAGAAGCTGTTTTTGCACTCACTTCACAAAGATGTGAGTTCCCTCGCCGACGGTCTGTTCAGCAACGCCGTCGATCACGATACGCGCCTGTGTGTCAGCGGGAATCGTAACCGTATACGTTTTTTTGTTGCCGCTTGTCGCGTACGACACGCCAAGGCGCCCCATCGGTGTGGTGATGTATCCCTCTGCCGAGCCAAGCTCCTTGATCTCGGCGGGCGAGATCACAATGCTCTTATATCCCGCATCGCCCTCGTCGTGACGGATGCCGAGAACGTATTCGTAAAGGCAGGCAACAGCCGCACCGAACATAGGGTGGTTATAGGAGCGGCAGGGCTCGTTCCAATACTCGTAAAGGGTGGTTGCGCCCAGCTCGCGCCACTTTCCGTAGCCGTGCGGCTCCGAGGCGGTGAGGAGCTTGAATGCAACGTCGGCGCGGCCAAGGTCAAAGAGCTTGCGCGTTACGATCTCCGTGCCGAAAATGCCGGTGTCGTAATAGCCGAGCTCGTCGTAATGCTTAACAAATTTGTCGCGCGTGTTTTGTGTGCCGAGTCCGATATCGATAGCAAATCCGTTTGCGCCCTGCGCATTCGCACAGTAGCAGTCGTCGCGGTTAAAATCGTTGAAGTAGAACTTGTTTATCGCCTTTTTAAGATTCGCGATCTTTTCCTCAAAGGCGGGAATGTCCTCGTCATTGCCAATAGCGCGCGCTATCTCGATAAGGCGGGTGAGCGCGACGACGTGGAAATAGGTGTTGACGAACGGGGTGGGCAGAGTCCATTTTTCAGGCGGACACCAGTCGCCAAGGCACCAGACGCCCTCCTTGTAGCTTGTGACAAGGCCTGCTTCGCTATGATCATCAAGAAACTCGATAAAGCGCAGCATCTGCGGATAGTATTCGCGAAGCGGCTTTGTATCGCCGTAGAATTTATAGAACTCGTACGGCACGGTTATGATTGCAATTCCCCAGCCGCCGGGACCGCCGCCGCTGATGAAATAGGGAGATGTGTACTGTATGCGACCCGTCTTTTTATCCTGGCAGTCTGCGATATCGCGCATCCACTTTTCATAAAACTCCTTGCCTGCAAGGGACATTATTGAAGAACGCGCGCAGAGCTGACCGTCGCCTGTGTAACCAAAGCGCTCTATATGAGGGCAGTCGGACGGATTTCCGCGGTGCATATTTACAAGCTGTGTATGCACGTATGTCTGCCACAGCCAATCGAGAGTCGCGTTATCTGAGTGGAAGTAGGATGAAACGGGCACGTCGGCGTGCACGAGAGTCACGTGCTTCGGCGTGATGTCGGAATCCACGCGGAAATATCTGAATGCGTACCAGGTGAACTGCGGGAATATTTCACGCGCACTGCCGTCGGTTGTAAAGACGAGCTGCTGACCAAAGCTATGCTTATCGTTAAGGTCGGTACACTCGGCATTCATAGCCTCGGCAAACGTGACGGTGACCTTTTCGATTTTACCCTCTCGTGAGATAAACACCGGGTAACCGGTAAGGTTTTTGCCGGCGTCGTAGACGGTATATTCGGGACATTTGTAGACAACGGTAGGAGTGTATGTCGCCTGCACCTTGTCAACCGGGCAATCCGAAAAGTCGTATTCCGACGCTACGGGACGGGATAATTTCACACGGGGCCATTCGTTGTCGCAAAAATCAGCCCCAAGGCACTCGTCGCTCCACGCGCTGAAGTCGTGCACTTCACCGGTATGAAGATGGCTTCTTTTAACGTATGATTGCTGCCATTTTTCACTGCCGTCCGAGACGATCTCGCGCTCCATGCCGTCAGGCTCGGTGACGGTTATGCGGAAGATGGCCTTTTTGTCGCCCATGCTTTTCACAACACCCCAGACCGATGCACAGTCATACCAACCGGAGCCAACGTGCAAAGCGATGGTGTTCTTCCCCTCTGTGAGATACTCGCTCACGTCGTATTCGCTGGCGTATATATGGTGCGCCGTAAGCTCCTCGCCCACGGGAATGTCACATTTTTCATACTCCGCGTTAAGGGGAAGGAAAAGATCGTTCCCCACCCTTTTGCCGTTCATATAGCACACAAAGGTGCCAAGGCCGATAACCGTGAGCACTGCACGCACGGGCGACGAAAGCTCAAAGCTCTTTCGGATGATCATACCGCCTGCGAGGTTATCCTCGCTTGCACCTATCCATTTAGCCGCGCCAAAAATTTCAGACTGCTTCATAACTACTCCCCCGTGTTCGTTGTGTTATTTATCTTTATTCTAGTTTAAAACCTCATAAAAGTCAATAGAGCACGAAAATATATTTCCCCTCGAAAGCTATTGACTTGTCACTGCGGATGTTATAAAATAAAGAAAAGAAGCAAAGGAGCAAAGCATGTTATGTTACACTTTACGAAAAATGCAAAATGGATAGGACTTGGCGAGGGCGGCTTCGGAGTCGGAATGCCTACACCGGCAATCGAGCTGCGCAGGAGCTTTACGCTTTGCGAAGTACCGAAAAATGCCGAATGTCTGATACTCGGTCTTGGACTTCACGTGCTTTATATAAACGGCAAAAAAGTCGGTGACGATGTGCTCTCACC
This sequence comes from uncultured Ruminococcus sp., assembly GCA_964596195.1. Classification (GTDB taxonomy): domain Bacteria; phylum Bacillota; class Clostridia; order Oscillospirales; family CAG-272; genus UBA1740. The sequence goes on along the minus strand of CAZQTN010000062.1, from coordinate 3,523 downwards.
TGCATTTACTGCATATGATAAGCGCGCACTTTTCTTGCGCCATGACGTGACCGAATATCTTACCGAGGGTGAGAACGTTATCGCAGTCAGGCTCGGCAACGGATTTTTCAACGAAACGGTGGTCGGGCATTGGAACGTGCACCTCGCCTCGTGGAGAAACAGCCCTCGTCTGCTCCTTGAGCTGCTCGCTGACGGAGAGAGCCTGATTGCCAGCGACACCCGTTGGCGCGTGCGAGACTCAGGGGCAACGGTTCACAACGTGCTCCGCACGGGCGAATATTACGACGCAAGGCTTGAGGACGGCTGGAAAGAGGTCGGATATTGCGACACGGGGTGGGCCTTTGCAAAAACGGTACACCCTGCAGGCGGCATAGTAGAGGAGATGACAATGCCCGCGGCAAGAGAGTGCGAAAACCTCAAACCGATAGCAAAATGGGAAAGCAATCGCGGAGTTATCTACGACTTTGGAAAGAACATCGCCGGATACGTAAGCCTTGTCGGAGAGGCAGAGCGAGGGGCCACAGTAACGCTCACCCACTCTGAAAAGCTCGACGGACGCGAGCTTGACACCGAGAACGCAAAATATATCACTCACTTTCACCCGTTTGCACAGGATAGGTACACTTTTTCGGGCAACGGTGTTGAAAAATGGAAGCCACAGTTCGTATATCACGGCTTCAGATACGTTGAGGTAATATGGCAGGAGGGCAAGGGCGAGATTGACCTTACCGCGCATTTCGTGCACACTGACCTCAAGAAAAAGGGTGACTTCACCTGCTCGAACGAGCTGATGAATTGGATATACGACGCAGGCGTGCGCTCCTTCCTTGGAAACTACCAGGGACACCCACTCGACTGTCCGCACAGAGAGAAAAACGGCTGGACGGGTGATGCAAACATCTCCGCCGACTACGCAGTATACCTTTATGATATGAAGCTGCCCTACCTCAAATGGATAGCCGATATGTCGGATGCGCAGAGAATAAGCGGTCAGCTGCCCGGCATCGTCCCAAGTGCCGGCTGGGGCTACATATGGGGCTCGGGTCCTGCGTGGGACTACGCGGCGTTTTACCTGCCATACGTTCTCTATCGTGAGACGGGCGACGAGGAAGCACTTATCAAGGCATACCCCATTATGCAGCGCTACCTCGACTATGCCGCGACCCGCGAGGACGATGACGGACTTGTATGCTACGGCCTGTCAGATTGGTGTCCGCCAACAAGACTCGGCGACTGCAACATTATGCCGAATCGCTTATCCGACTCCTGCTACTATATGGATATGTGCCGCATAGCAGCGCTTACTGCAAAACTCAAAAACGACGGACAGAGCGCGGAGAAATATGCGCAAAGAGCTGCTTTAATCAAGGAAAACATCAAGCAAATATACGCCACCGAGAGCGAAATAAAGTCACACGGGCAGGGGGCTCTTGCGTTTTTGCTCTATTTCGACGTGGTCGAGGGAGCTACCGCAGAGAAGGTCGCAAAATCCCTTGCGGAGCTCGTAGCGGGCGACGGTTACGTGCATAAGGTTGGCATTCTAGGTATGAAGGCGCTGCCGAACGCGCTCTCAAAGCACGGCTACAACGACGTCGCCTTGAAGATGCTCACACGCACCGACTATCCCTCGTACGCCTATTGGAAAAGCCTTGGTGAAACAACCTTGTGTGAGGTGTGGGAGGAAGGCCAGTCAAGAAACCACCATATGTACTCCGACGTGGTGAATTGGATGATACGAAACGTTGCAGGCCTGCAAAACAGAGGCGTTGCCTATGATAAGGCGTCGTTCGTGCCCGGATTCTTCGCCGACGAGTGCTCCGCCTCAGCGAGCACCGAAACACCTCGCGGAAGGATCGCCATCTCGTGGAAAAAGAACGGCTCTGACTTTACCGCCGACATCACCGTGCCCGACGGCACGGATGCCGAGCTCGTACTACCCGGAAAGACTATCAAGGTTAAAACAGGTGTTGTTAAGGTTAAGATTTAAGTTCTTGTAGGGACAGGCGTCCTCGACTGTCCGCCCAAAACGAAAAACATCCCCGATAGATCTCACGGTCTATCGGGGTTTTGTCTTTATTAAGCGTTTTTAGAGAAGCTTTATCCCTGCTTTTTTGCAGCCTTCTATGGTGTCCTTATCCCATACGCTCGACTGTACCTCGCCTATGTGGGCGGAGCCCATCATAAGCATACAGAGTCTGGACTGACCGATACCGCCGCCGATGGTGAGCGGCAGCTCACCCGCCAGAAGCATACGGTGGAAAGGCAACGTGCGGCGGTCGTCACAGCCGCTTTCGCGTAGCTGACGGTCGAGAGACTCCTCGTCAACGCGGATACCCATCGAGGATATCTCAAACGCCGAGCCCAGCACCTCGTTGTAGAACAGAATATCACCGTTAAGCTCCCAGTCGTCGTAGTCGGGCGCGCGACCGTCGTGTTTGTTGCCCGAAGGCAATTTCTTTCCTATCTGCGTAAGGAGCACCGTGCCGTACTCCTTGGCTATCGCGTTTTCGCGCTCCTTGGGCGTTAAGTCGGGGTAAAGCGCCTCAAGCTCGGTGGTGCTTATGACCTTAACCGTGCGGTTAAGGTTAACCGACAGCTCAGGAAAATCCACCTTTAAAAGGTCGTTTGTGTCGCAGATAACGCCGACTATCTTATTGACCGTTTCGGCCAAAAATTCGATGGTGCGTTGTTCCCTTGTGATGACCTTTTCCCAGTCCCACTGGTCAACGTAAATTGAGTGTATATTGTCAAGATCCTCGTCGCGGCGAATAGCGTTCATATCCGTGTAAAGGCCGTTACCGACGTAGAAATGATACTCCTTAAGCGCCATTCTCTTCCACTTTGCGAGCGAGTGGACGACCTCTGCATTCTCTCCGACTGCGGGGATATCGAAGCTGACGGGGCGCTCGTAGCCGTTGAGGTTGTCGTTAAGGCCGGAGCTCTCGGTTACGAACAGAGGGGCGCTCACGCGCTTGAGATTCAGCGCCGCCGCAAGACGGCTCTGAAAGGTCTGTTTTATAAATGCGATGGCCTTTTGCGTTCTGTATACGTCAAGCGGTGACGCATAGCCCTCGGGTACATAAAGCTTGCTCATATTAACTCCAAAAATGCACAAGGGGCCGCCGTTTGGCGACCCCCGTGTTAAATTTTCTTACTTTTTAAGCATTACGTCATGATAACCGCCCTCGACGATAGAGGTCGCCGAAACGAGGGTTATCTTTGCCTTCTCTTGCAGCTCCTCAATAGTGATGGCGCCACAGTTGCACATAGTGGATTTGACCTTGTAGAGCGATCTTTCAACGTTATCGTGCAGGGGGCCCGCATAGGTAACGTAGGAGTCAACGCCCTCCTCGAACGAGAGCTTTGCCTTGCCGCCAAGGTCGTATCTCTGCCAGTTTCTGGCTCTGTTAGAGCCCTCGCCCCAATACTCCTTCATATACTGACCGTTTACGAGGGTCTTGGGTGTGGGGGACTCGTCAAATCTTGCGAAGTATCTGCCGAGCATCATAAAGTCTGCGCCCAT
>CAZQTN010000061.1:5333-11082 GCA_964596195.1 uncultured Ruminococcus sp. | reverse complement strand
TTTTGGAAAACGTGGAGCTTGCGCTGCTTCGCATTGAGAACAGGAGCGAGCGTATCCGCATTGCAAAATCGCTCATCGAGCGCGTTGGACTCTCCAAGCAGACAAACCAAAAGGGTAGCCGTCTCTCGGGCGGTGAAAAGCAAAGAACCGTTATTGCCCGTGCTCTTGCGAAGGACTCTCCGATCATCCTTGCTGACGAGCCTACGGGAAACCTTGATGTGAAATCCTCCAAGGAGGTTGCGGCTCTGCTTAAAGAGGTATCCAAGGATAAGCTTGTGATCGTGGTTACGCATAACCCCGAATACTTTAATCAGTATGCAACGAGGAAGGTTCGTATCTATGACGGTCGTGTATCTGAGGATACGGTGATTGAAAAGCCCGATACAAGCCGTAAGGTAGAAAAAAAGGTTGTGAAGCCTGCTACCAAAAAGCAAAATCTCAAAAATACGTTTTGGCTTGGTGTTCTCAACTACAAGAGCCGTCCCCGCTTTACTTCCTTGATGAGCTGTGCTCTGATCATTGCGGCAATTACGGTATTTATGGTGTTGACACTTTTTAGCGGTTCGTTGATACAGCCCATGACCGCCACCCTTGACGAAGTTCCGATAGAAGGAAAGGTCATCGTATCTACCGAGGATGGACTCTTAGAGGAAATGGAGGTTTCACAGATCGCAGGCGCGACTGATGCAGGATATTTCCTCGAAGACAATGATATATCCTCCTTTACCATTGAAATCGCCAAAGCGAGCGGTATGCTCGATGCCTATACAGTACATTGCGTATATGCTCCGTACAAGTATGCCCTTGAAGCCGGAAATGCCGTTCTCGTATTGCCGAGCTCTGCATCGAAGGATGCTGAAACGATTAAAAATACGTTCCTTGGCGCAAACGCCGGACTTCATACCATTGAGGTGGAGAAAACGCTGACCTCAAATCAAGTGATCCTTTATATCGGTTATGACGATCTGACACAGAACGGAAAGAAGATCGAAGCCATCAACTCCGAAATGAAGATTGGTGACGATTCTGCCATTGCCTATACCTTTGAAATCAATGAGGCGCTTCTTCCCGGGGAGGTCAATCTTGTCAACTCCAACTTTTGGGATGTCAAGGATAAGGGTATTGTCCTTTCCGTCAAAGCAAATCAGTCATACACCATTGTTAATGATGATGAGCTGAACGAAAGTGTTTCGGGTGTTATCGTGCAGATGAATGTCGAGGATTATAACGCCATCTTCAATGAAGTGATCGTAGACGGCGAAGAATCCTGCCTCTACTTTGCAACCGACGAGCTGGCACAAGCGGCAATCGCCAAGCTTCCCGAGGGCTATATCGGTCTGCTTTCCACAAGCGAGATCTTCGTGCAGGATGCGGGCGAGGTATTCACGACCAACATTATATATTATCTTGCATTGATTGCCATCAGCTTTTGCTTTGCAATGATCATCAGTATCATCTTTATGCGTAGCATTAAGATCTATCAAACCGACTTCACGGTTTACAGAACGCTGGGTATTTCAAGAAGAATATCCTCCCGTTCTCTTTACATTCAAATGGCTTTGATGTTTGTTCCCACACTGTTCTTGTTGCCCTTGATTTCCTTTGGAGCAACGGTTATTCCCGGCAGCGGAATGACCTTTATCAGCCTTGGAAACTACATCTTTATTGAAATTCTGATGCTCTTGATCGTTGAGATCGTTGCATACGGATTTAACAAAAACATCAGCGGTCAGTCGATCCGCAAGAGCTTAAGGAGGGGATCGAAATGATTAAGATAGAAAATATCGGCAGAGTATTCAATCCCCGTTCAAGAAATCGCAACCAAGTTTTGAAGGGCGTATCCTTTGAACTCCCCGAAAAGGGACTTGTGGCGCTGTTCGGTAAATCGGGTAGCGGTAAGACCACCATGCTGAACATCATCGGAGGTCTCGACAGACAGGATAGCGGTAAGATCTACATAGACGGCGAATGTACAAGCGGAAAGGTAGACCGAATCCGCAATGCCAAGATTGGATTTATCTTCCAAAACTATTATCTTGAAAAGGGTTATACCATTTCCGAGATCATGCGAAATCAAATGATTATCGCCGGATTCAAGGATGAAGCCGAGATTGCTCGCAGAACATCGGCGGTCTTGCAGCTCGTGGAAATGGAGCGCTACAAGAACAAACAAGGTGATGCGCTTTCGGGCGGTCAGAAGCAAAGAGTGGCGATTGCCCGTGCGCTGATCAAGGGCGCGGATGTGATCCTTGCCGACGAACCCACGGGAAACCTTGACGTGCAGAATACCATTAAGGTTATGGATATTCTGAAAGAAATATCCAAAACCAAGCTCGTTGTCCTTGTTACACACGAAATCACTCTTATTAAACGCTATGCGGATAGCTATATCGAGCTTGTGGACGGCGAGATCAGCAACACAAGCACCATCACAGAAAACGTGCGATATGACGTAGAGCGCAACAATATTTACGCTGACGAAAGCACCGCGAGAGAGGTAAGACAGGACGGACTCGGTATTACTCTTTACGGAGATCCGATACAGACCGAAAGCGACCTTCAAATCTTCAATGACGGCGGCACCGTTTACTTAAAGGTTGGCAAGAGTGTTTCTATCATTGATGATGCAAGCGAAAAAAAGGTCGTATTCAAAGGAAATGCCGAGAGTGACACAGCGACAGAAGAAAAAGCTCCCGTTCCCGTGTTTGAAAAGAGCAAATCAAAGCGAAACGGTAAGCTCTTTAACTTCAAGCGTGTATTTGGACTTTTCCGCAGAGATAGTGAGGAACGCTTCTATTCCACTTCAAACGTATTCAAACAAATATTTATCTGTGCCATTGCAGCCGTGATCTGTTTCTTTGCCTTCAACGTGTTTGAGATCGCCAATATGACGATTGAAAACAAAAGCGTAAATGAGAACAGCATTTATACAAGCTTGAACGCTTACTCGGAGCTACGCCGTATGGATGAGAGCAAGTACGAATCCATCGATTTCTTTGATACCCATATGCTGACAGGTAGCTTCTCGTATAGCGACATGGCGGCACTTGCCAATATCGAAGCCGATTATACTCCGAAAGCCATAAACACAGGAGATACCTTTGATGGGCTTTACGGTAAGATGCCCGAGGTTGGAGAAATTCTGATCTCCCGTGCTCTTGCGGAAAAGCTGAAGACCGAGTTCCGCATGGATGAGCTGTCCAACGACAAATCCCTCCTTCTCGTATCCTTCGATAATACCTTCAAGATCAGCGGTATCGTGGACGGCAGCGAATCTTTCGTTTATATGAACAAGAGTGATTATGTTAACTTCCTCGGTGTCTACGCAAGCATGAATTTCTCGGATACCAACGGGTTGTTTTTCAAGGATAACTACGGTGCAAAGAATTATACCGTAGAGATACGTCTTGCCGAAAAGGAGCTTGCAAACGATAAGGTACTTGTTGAGATCAACCGCAACTCGCTTTACAAGATGATGGTTGACAGTACACAAGCGGACTATGAGGTAGAGCTGACCAACACACAGCTCGCGCATACGCCTTACGCCATTCAGATCACGAACAGTAAGATGTACGTGGAAAAATTTGAGATCACAAGAGATGTGATGACCACCGATATCCGCATCTATGTCAACTCCGAGGTAATGGATAACATCTTTGTGTATATGTCCCCGAACCTCGATGCCCTCGGAACGAGAACAGCGGCAAACGGAATGCAATCGGCGTACTACTTTGAGATCGAAACCGCCGACAGCGCACAACTGACACAGCTTAAAAATGAGCTGCGTGACAGAGGTGTTACGTCGGTAGATATTAACGCCATCTATGAGCGTGAGAATACCGAGATCTTGGAGGAAAGCCGTGAAGGACTCAATATCTTCTATGTGATGATCGTGCTTCTGCTTCTAATTTACTACTTCATTGAGAAATCCGGCAGTATCAAGAACAGTAAAGAATACGGTATTTACCGAGCGATCGGTGTCAACAAGAGCAATCTACTCTTTAAGGAGTGCATTGCAACCCTTGTCAGCAACATCATCGGTTATCTCGTATGCTTCGCTGTTGTAACCACGGTCATTTGCATCAGATACGCAGTGATGAACGTTGTATTTACCGGCTTTGTCGGTATCGCGCTTGCTATGTTTGGCATCAGCGCCGCGCTTATGGTTGCGATCTCGATGATTCCTTATACCTTCGTGCTTTATCAGACTCCCGCAAAGATTCTGACCAAGTTCGATATTTAATTTCGGTAATTACCGTCGCCATACGGTTTTACAAAATAAAATTTTTACAGAAAAGGAGTAAAGAAAAATGGCAAAAAGTCAGAAAAGAGTCATTACCGCTCTTGCCTTGGTAATGTTGGCTCTACTCAGTGTCTGCGCGTTTTCGGCGTGCGGAAGCAAGGACTACACTGTTACCTTCATGATCGAAGATAAAAGTGAAGTCGTTTCGGTTGTGGATGGCAAGGTAACACTACCCGAAGATCCCACCAAGGACGGATATATTTTCCGTGGTTGGTACACAGACGAAGCTTGTACTCAGGCATTTGATGCAAATGCGGAAATAACAAGCGACATGACGGTGTATGCGTATTTCGTACCCGTTACCGCAAATGTTCACATAAATGGTGTGGACAAAGGAGAGGTTCAGATGAAGGATTATGCTACCTTCACCAAGAGCTATCAGGATGATGCACTTTCTCAGAGCCTCACGTTTGACGGTTGGTACATTGACGCAGGCTACACCACAAAGTACACTACACAAGATGTAGATGACCTCTACGGACGTTACATGGCAGAGGTTGTCTTTGATAACGGTTATGAGATCGTTTATACAACGCTTGTGCAGACGGGTACAGTAATGGCTCAGCCCGAGATTGCAAGCATACAAAAGAACTACATGGATGCAGAGGATCTTTCCTATGCTGATGCTGACGGAAACACATTTGATTTCAATAAAGAAATTTCTGTCAACACCACGGTAAAGGTGCTTTGGAAAACACCTTACCTCGTTTACGAGAAGATCGAGGGCTCGGCAAACTACAAGGCAATCGGTCTTGCCCGCGACGCTTACGACACTTGGATGCAGTATCCCTGTATTTCCATTCTTTCCAAGAACGTAACTGTCGGAGAGGATGAGAACGGTAAAAAGATCGTTGCAAACGTCGTGTCCTTTGACGGTAATGCTACCTCTATGAAGAGCCACTCCTTTGTATACATCAACGCCGCAAAACAGATCATGTTTGCTGACGGCATTGAGTATATCACAGATCTTCAGGGAACGATGAACAACGTTTGTGAGAAGATCATTCTTCCCGAAACGCTCAAGGTGCTTGAAAAGTCCATTTGGAACTACGATATGCTGACCTATTGTAATGTTCCCGAGAGCCTTGAAGTCATCATCGACTGCTTCTGGAAGCATTATCTGGATGGCATTATAGATACGTACAGAGGTTCTAATACTTACGATTTTGAGATTGCTATTCCCGCGGGCATCAAAACACTGGCTATGGTACCCACAACTGTGAAGTTTGCGGATGGAGCACCCTACGTCGTTGAGGACGGTATGATGTACAAAAAGGATGGCGATGATAAGATTCTGATTTCCGTATATCAATCGAATGTAAAAGACGGCAACTTGACCGTTCCCGAGGGCGTAACGAAAATTCACGTCGGCGTACTGAACAAGGTTGATTGCTCTTATATTTATCTCCCCTCCACTTTGACAGGTGTTGAATACACCGTTGATGC
>CAZQTN010000061.1:0-5233 GCA_964596195.1 uncultured Ruminococcus sp. | reverse complement strand
AATGGACGGCACGGATGCCAAAAAAACAACCCTCACGTTCCCCACGGGTACTGTGCTTGAAAGAGAAGCCTTCCTTTCTCAGCTTGGCATTACCTCCGAGGCGCTCGGTGTCAACATCAAGGTAACCTCTATTGAGCAGTTTGGCGAAGCATATGACTTTGGTGCAAAGAATTGCAATCAGTATATCGAGATTGTTTATGAATATGACGTTAAGGGCTTTACCACTACCGAAAATGCCGACGGCACTCTGACTGTTACCGGATTTGACCAAAACACCGCTCAGCTTCTTGATAACGGAACTTATCTGATCGTTATTCCCAACGAGCTTGACGGTAAGGTTATCACTGCCATTGCCGAGGGCGCATTTAAGGGCAACAATGCTATCTCTAAAGTGTATATCGGCAATAGCGTTAAGACCATTGGCGCGGAGGCATTTATGAACACCTCCAACCTTGAATACCTCTCGGTAACTCCCGGAGGTCTTGAGGTGATCGGCAGAAGCGCATTTGAAAATATGGGCTGTATCAATGAAAACGGAGAATGGGTGATGAACCCCGAAATGCCCGATTTCAAATTCGTGAATTATACCGAGCAAACAGCTTATCTTTACATTCCTCTTGCAAAACTCAAAACGGTTGAGCCTTATGCCTTCAAATCCAGAGCAATCGGCGCGTTGATGCCCGTTGCGGGAGAGGAAGATCGTTTTGTGATGAAATTTGCATACGGACAGGATCCGATGTATCCGAATCTTGTCGTCGGTGAGTTTTATTATGTGATGGACGCTTCCGGTGACGTGGTTGGTCTTGTGCAGTACGCAGGAACCGATACCGTTCAGCAGGTGAGCTGCATTGATGCGACGAAAAACGTTGACGTAACCGTACACGACGTTCGGTATATAGCATCGATCAGCGGTAGCAGAAAGGGTCAGGAGTCTCTGGCGCTTGGTTGGGGGATCAGACCCATGGCGGCACGTTTTGGTGAGCCTTTCGATACGAACGTGCTTCGCTATGAGGTGATGGAAGGTTCAGTATACTACAGATCCACTGTTGTGTTCGGAATCGTCAGCAAGGTTCACGAAAATGCATTTACTGATATGTATCGTTTGAACCAATTCGGAGAGAGATTTGAATCTACGGTCAGTGTGTATGTTCGTTCAGGTGATACAGGCTGGATTCAGAAGGACACTGTAGAAACCCAAGACAGCAGCATTTTTGAAGAAGGTTGGTGGGAAGGAAAGCCCAACAGCGAAAATAACGCAACCACAGAGGTAGGCGAATCTACGTCGTTCCTTTGCTAAAACGTCGTTTTACTGCCAACCGAGATTATACTATATTTCGGTTGGCAGTTTTTAGTCTGCATCCGAAAAAGGAGAACACAGAATGAAAAAAATCATATTATTAGTGCTTTGCGGTATCATGATTTGTGCGGTCTTTACGGGATGCGGTACAAAGGATAAAACACAAACTCCGCAAGAAGCGATAGAAGCTGCATACGGTGATGCCGAGTACAAGATTTCCTTCATGTCCGAGGGGTTGAGCACGCCTCTTGAAAGCATTACCTATACGGCAAGCAAAATGCCAACCTTACCCACACCTGAAAAGATAGGATATATTTTTTCAGGCTGGTATTTCGACAAGGAATACACGGTTCCTTATGTGGACGGTATTCTTTACCTCTATATGCGTGACGTGACTCTTTACGCAAAATGGGAAAAAGAGAGCTTTGCGACCAACGGCACCTATGATCTTGAATATAGCGCAAAAATATTGGAAGATACCGTTGTAAAAGGCAGCTTTACCGATGAAGGCGGTGGATATATGGACTTTACCGAAAGTCTGATCGCCGAAGAAATTTATCTTGAAAAATCCGACGGCAAGCTGCTACTCAGACTTCAATACGACACAAAATATTTGCTCCCGATGTTCAATTCCGTGGGAGAAGTATACTCCGTAACGGTATCCTCAAGAATGGGAACGTCCGTTTACATAGAGGACAAGGTCAATTCTCTTGCTGATCCCGTAAAAACAATTTTTATCAATCTTACAGATTTTAACCTTGAAGATACCCTGTATCTTGACATTCAAACGGTTAACTGGGCGAATGATGAACTCAGTGATTCGGAGCGGATCAATACATTGACTCGTTATACCGTTGCCATTGATTTTACTAAGATCATTGGCTTTTCACGCTCCTATGTGAACACCGAAGCTCCGTTGGAAGAAGGCTATTACCTTGTGAAATCCTATTACCGCAAGGTAAATAATGAGGCTACTATGGCGGATTCATTTAATCCTGTGTATTCCTACCTTTATTCTGACGGAAATGAAAATTATACTTTGATCAAGCAAAATATTCCCTATGCAGGACTTACCTCCCAATCGGGATTGACAATAGAAAACACAGCAAATAATTACTACAACAGATTGATGTCCTTGATTCCCATTCAATTATTTTATGAGATCAATAATCCACCTGTGGGAAATGTGGAAGAGGAATTGGAGTATTATCCCGCTACTTACGGTGGTCAGTATTACGGTGATTATGCGATGGAATATCACGCCGACACCGGTAGATTTTATAATATTTACGATCTCGGAAGCAATTTGAAAAGCAGTTATATAGTCATGAATGCGGTAACCGGCTTTATGGAGATTGCAAGCGGAATGGGTTATAATAACCTCATTCTTGAACTCGATTACGACCATATCATCAAACTCGCTACCGTAGATTACGAGCCGCTGACAGGAGATAGCTTCCAATATCAGACCAATATGCAATATTATCCGGGTGGTACTGAAGACCTCTCTGATAGGAATATGCAATACGATGCTATGAAGGATGGCGGTCTTTCCACGGATATGATCAATTTCTTCTATTCAACGTTGGATTCTATGCTCCCGACCAACTCCAGAACGCAATATAGCAGTCGCATCACGGTCACGCCTACTGTTGGAACAAACGCAAATAAGGTGGCGGATTCTCGATATATGATGGCATATTTTGATGTAAACGCGCAGGTGTTCGGTTACGATTATACTTCGCAAGAAAAGCTCTATGCCGATTCTATGACGGTACAGAGTATGGGTATCAGCGGTATGCGCCGAGATATCGAGATCAACGTGGGCAAGAGCTGTACCGTCGGCGAAACCATACGACTTGCCGAGATCTACGCTGAAAAATGCGATGCCACGGTGGATTTTTCATCTGTTACTTGGACGGCTTACGCCATGAAGAACGGTGAAGCCGATTACAGCAATAAGCTGAATATCGGGAATGTCTTTACCTTCTCGGAAAGTGTTGCCATACTCTTTGAAACAAAGACAGACACCGGAACGAGAAGAACGCTGGTGGAACTCGCGGAGTACGAAGCACCGGAGATCACCATTAAGAGCTCCGAGGATTTCCCATATGATGCGAATGCGGAATACGCCGTTGGAGATACCGTAGGTTATCCCAACGTCTCCTATGACTGGATGGGTAAGAGCGCGGATATGATCAGTACATTCTTTGCAGACCCGACGGCACAGGAGATTGATTATAGCATCAATATCGTGAAAACGGCGATCTTTGAGGAATCGGGTGAGGAATATTATTGGTGTCAGTACGGCAATTATAATAAAACTACTTTTGAGGTTCCTGCGGAGAAATTTATCATTGTTTACGAGCTTGAAAATAAGTACGGCGAGAAGTATTACCACGCTGTCCCCTTTGTTTGCAACAGCAGGCTTGATTATTTTATAGAGAACAGTGCAGGTGCCATTTTGAAGACCGATGGCGTAAAATATGATGCCGAAGGTGCGCGCCGTGCCATTTCTACGACACTGCAAAGCGAACGTTTGACGGCTACCAATTACATGGATCTGCTTGCCGAGGCATATACCCTGCGGATAGGCGATTTTACGCGAAATTATGAGCTTTATTCCTATACGCTTTATACCGATACCCTTACGGAAGAAGAAATTTTGATCAACGAAGACCCAAATACCGCAATACAGGATCTTTGGAAAAAGATAGATGGCTCAAAGTACGCTGTGCTGGAGTTGGTTCATATATTCGGCGATGACAGCGTGATTGCCACTTATTATTACAATCTCAATTTTGCGGGTAAGTACAGCACCGAAATGCTGGACTGCGAAGACTATTTTGTAGGCCATGAATATGCGTTCTCCACTCCCGCACTGTATGATGCCGAGGGCAATCGAATCGCAGGAGGCTACGCTTCTTGCAGCCAACGTGGTTCTAAGTTGACAAGAGATTACTATCAGTATCGTGTGACCTTCTCGCAGGCTGGAGATTATACGATTGAACAAAGATATAGCTTTGACGAGCTTACATTGACTTTTTCACAAAAGATTCATGTTTGGAACAATAATGTGGATGTTACTGTGACCTACGTGACCGATGCTGCACATCCTTTTGACGACGGTACGCTGGAACGAACTGTGACATATAATCTGACGGAGAATATGTATGCGATGAAAAAGGTAGGCTTTGCTGATAGCATTCCTGTCTCGGATGTTCTTTACGGTTGGGCTATGGACGAAGGAAGCTACTCAGTTGTTGTTGGCGGAGGCAAGCTGTTTGAGGATTTCATTTCTACATTCAATTCCAGAAGCGTTACGCTATATGCGATTTGGGATCCCGGTCTGACACTTACGATCAATAGAGGTGACGGTACCTCGTACAAGAAGACCTATTATATAGGTAGCCTTGGTTTTTACCAAATTTCAGGTGGTGATTTCAAGGCAACCGTTCCCGACGGTTATCAATTGGCAGGTTGGGAGTGCGGTCTTTTTGATGGTGTGAAAAAGCAATCGGCTTACTATATCAGACCTGCAAGAGTGGATTGGGACAATCCCGATAGCTTTGTTTTAAACCCGGTGTTCAAAAAGGAGCTCACAGTAAAATATTCCGTAGATACCAATTATACCGATGCATTCTTCCGTAATGAGACTGTTTTGGAAGGTAATTGTGTGGTTTCTTCTTCCAATAAGATTCATGTTAGCTGTAAAGTGGATGGCTACGAATTTGCAGGTTGGTATGTTCAAGGTGATGAAACAAAGACGGTTATCGATCTCGAAACCTATGTGATCACGGAAAATACCACGCTCGTTGCAAAATTTGTTCCTGTGGAGGATTGACAGTATGAAAAGAAAAATGAAATTGTTATCAATCCTTCTATGCGCCTTGATGCTCACGCTGACCGTTTTCGGCGGCGTGAGTGCATCGGCAG
>CAZQTN010000060.1:0-11090 GCA_964596195.1 uncultured Ruminococcus sp. | reverse complement strand
GTCGTCGTAGCCAATCGAATAAAGGTCGTCCTCGTCCTTTATTCTGTACATATCGAAGTGGTATATCCTTGTCCTCGTGCCGCGGCCGTATTGGTTCATCACCGCGTAAGTCGGGCTCTTGACCCCCCCAATGCCGAAATATGCGGCAAATCCTGAGGTAAAGGCCGTCTTTCCCGCGCCCATCTCGCCTCTCATAGCGATAAAAGCGCGTCTTACGCCACCCGTGTCAAGTTTTTTTGCGATCTCAGCGCCAATATTTTTTGTTTCCTCGGCGCTTTTACTGATAAAAATCATCTTATTGTGTAAACCTTTATTTACTTAAACTTCAAGTATTTTTCCGACCCGTCACCCATCAGAAACTCAAGCACGCGGCGGTACTCATCATCACTCACCCGTGCCTTGTCCTCACGCTTTATCGCGCGTATCAGGGTGTTTTTAGGCGTGTTTTCGGGGTCGGTCAGCTCAACGACCGAAACGGTGTACCCGCACTTTTCAAGTCGCATCGCGCGTATAGCATCGGTCAGTGCCTCGCACAGCTTGCCCGCAAGGTGAGGGTAGCGCGTTACAAACTCAAGCTCGTCCGCTACCACCTTGCCCGTCAGATATCTGTGACAGCAGGGGGTGGAAAGTATCACACGCGCATCAAGCGCTACCGCCGTGTCTATTACTATGTCGGTAGCAATATCGCAGGCGTGCAGGGATATTACCATATCCGGCACCTCGCTGCGCGGAGTGTTGGTCACGTCGTCGCACACAAAGCGCATACCGCCCCAGCCCAGCTCTCTTGCAAGTCCGTCGCACCAATTAATAACGTCACGCTTGAGGTCAATTCCGAGCAGCGACACCTCGCGCCCCTTGACTTCGGTCAGGTAATAGTATACCGCAAAGCTAAGGTAGCTCTTTCCGCAGCAAAGGTCGTATATCTTGATCTCGCCATCGCTCGGCAGATCCTTGTAAATTACCTCTATATGCTCAAGAAAGCGGTTGATCTGTCTGTATTTTCCTTGCTTCTTGTCGTGCACTCTGCCGCTCTTGTCGGATATACCGAGGCGTATAAGAAACTCCTCGCCACCCGAGAGTATGTAGCTCTTTTTGTTGTCAAGCGCCTCTATCGCACGCTCAAAGTCGGGTACCTCGCCGTCAAGCCTGCGCCTGAGTGCATCCGCGCCCAAAAGCGTTTCTTTTCCGCTCTTTGAGATCTTCCATTCGGCGTCGCCGAGCGTGCTTATCAGATTTGCCTGCTTGTAGCCGCACAGTAGCTCCAGAACAGCTTCGCCAACACTCTCCTCGGGTATATTCCTGTGCGAAACCGTGTTTCCGGGCAGGGAAAATTCAAGCGCAAGAATGCGTCTGCCCCTGTGCGCGCACAGTCGTCCCGACACCTTTTGTATTTCCCCCTCGACAGGACGGGAGAAAACGAGCTTCTTAAGTGCTTCCTTCTTGAACGCAAGTACCAGAAGATCAACGAAATCATTCCTCTTCGCCATCTTTTTCCTTCTTTTTAAAGGAGATCTTTCTCTCCGTACGGTCGGAAATTCTCTGCAGGTTGCCTCTGTGGCACCAAACTATAAGTATTGCCAAAAGCACCGTGCACAGGGTCGTAAGTCCGGGTGCCGACACTCCAAAGGCTACCATAAAGTAGCCGGTTATGATAACGGGGTAAAGCGCAACGCCAACCACGGAGCCGAGCGACACGTATCTTGTCCAAACCACAAGGCCGGCAAACACCGCCAGCAGTATAGCAAAGGGAATGGGGGAGAGCATAAGCGCCATAGTCGCCGTAGCAAGCACGCCCTTTCCGCCTTTAAACTTGTAATAAATGGGGAAAATATGTCCGAGCACAGCAAACAGTCCCGCAACGTAAAGGAATTGCTCCGTGCTGACTGCCGCCACGTAGCCAAATCCCCAGATCACGCCCGCAATGAAGATCGCAAGCACGGTCTTGAGTATATCGCCAAGCAGTGTAAGGCCTGCCGCACCGAGTCCGTAGGTGCGCAGCATATTGGTAAGTCCGGCGTTTCCGCTTCCGTGCTTTCTTATATCGTCGTTGTAACCGACCTTAGAGATTATTATTGCCGAGTTGATGCTTCCGAGCAGGTAGGGTATAACGATGATCGCTAAAATTCCAAGCGCGTACGCAAGATAGAATTTCCAGTCCGCAACCTTACCCTCGAAAAGATATTGCATAAGTCCTTCATTCAAATTAAACATATAGGATTTCCTTTTGCATTTTATAATAATACGCATACATTTTAGCACATAATGCCATTAAAGTCAAGAAATATATTGCAAATCGCGCCCGCGTGTGCTAAAATATAAAAAAAGAAAAGGAGGAGGGAAATGCTTAAGCTGTTGGAAGACGTCTTCGCCGAGCATAAAATTGAATATTATTCCGTCCTCTCATATTCGGACTGCTGTGAGATTCGCGGTGAGATAATGGCGCGCGAGAGCTTCACTCCGAGAAGCGTCATAGTCTTTCTCCTGCCGTATTACGCAGGCGAGACCGTCAACCTCTCGCGCTACTCCGCCGCCCTCGATTACCATATCGCTATCCGCGAGATTACCGACGCTGTGATAAGCCGTCTGTCCGTCGAATTTCCCGACAACCACTTCCGCGGCTACGGTGACCATTCCCCGATAGACGAGCGCCACGCCGCCGCCGTTGCAGGACTTGGCATCAAGGGCGACTCCTACCTGCTTATCAATGAAAAGTACGGCACCTACGTGTTCATAGCAGATATTGTCACAGACCTCGCACCCGACGTGCTCGGTGCGTGCACACCTCGCCCCCTCGCCACCTGCTCGCATTGCGGTGCCTGCACTCGCATCTGCCCTACGGGCATTCTGCGCGGCGAGTGTGAAAGCTGCCTCTCCGCCATCACGCAAAGAAAGGGTGAGCTCACTCCCGAAGAGGTCGAAATTATGCGAAAAGTTGACACGGTATGGGGGTGCGACCTCTGTCAGAGCGCTTGTCCGCATAACGCCGACCCCAAGATCACACCCATCGAATTTTTCCGCCGCGACCGTATCGAGTGCCTCACAAGCGACCTTCTTTCCTCTCTTTCGAGGGACGAGCTTCGGAGCCGCGCGTTCGGTTGGCGCGGCCGCAAGACCGTAGAAAGAAATCTCAAAGCGCTGGATTATTAATTCAGCGCTTTTTCTTGACATTATGCGCATCGTATGATAAAATATATAAGTTAAATATAAAAGAATGGAAAAATAAAGGAAATGTCAGAAATCGTAAAAGAAAACAAAATGGGAACGATGAAGGTGCCAAAGCTGCTATTTTCAATCTCCCTGCCTATCATCATTTCAATGATCGTGCAGGCACTTTACAACATCGTCGACTCCATCTTCGTTGCATCATACAATAACGTGCAGGGCACGGGCGCGCTCACTCTCGCGTTCCCGATACAGAATATGCTCCTTGCCGTATCCATCGGTCTTGCCGTCGGTATCAACGCGCTTCTCTCGCGCTCCCTCGGACAGAAGAATTTTGACAAGGCAAATAAGATAGCGGGGCAGGGCTTCTTTCTTATGCTCTGCGGCTACGTCCTTTTCCTCATTTTCGGCCTCTTTTTCTCGCGTATGTTCTCAAACTCCCAGTCCGCGGGCGATGCGCTCCTTGCCGATTACACCCACCAGTACGTCAGCGTCGTAACCATCGGCTCTATCTTCGTATTTATACAGGTTCTTGGTGAGCGACTTCTTCAGGCCACAGGCAAGTCCGTCCTCAGTATGATCACTCAGGGCATCGGCGCGATAGTCAATATCATTCTCGACCCCATTCTCATCTTCGGCTACCTCGGTATGCCCGAAATGGGCGTTTTCGGTGCCGCCCTCGCAACCGTTATCGGTCAGTTCGTCGCCGCCGTCGTTGCCATCGTGTTGAACGTTGTCTTCAACAAGGAGATAAGAATAATCATCAAAAACTTCCTCCCCGACGGTGAGCTTATAAAGGAGATCCTCGTGATTTCCATTCCCTCCGTGCTTATGCAGGCCATCGGTACCGTAATGACCCTGTGTATGAACGCCATACTCATCGGCTTCTCGAACACCGCCCTTAACGTGTTCGGTGTGTACTTCAAGCTCCAGAGCTTCGTGTTTATGCCGGTGTTCGGCCTCAATAACGGTATGGTGCCCATTCTCTCGTACAACTACGGCGCAAAGCAGAAAAAGCGTGTGTTTGATACGATGAAGCTCGCCTACGTCTCGGCCATAGCCTATACCGTGTGCGGCTTGCTCGTATTCCAGCTTGCCCCCGGCGCGCTCCTCTCGATATTCAACGCTACCGAAGAGATGATAGCTATCGGTTCCACAGCCCTTCGTATCATAAGCATCAGCTTCCTCTTTGCAGGCTTCTCGATAGTCAGTATATCCTCCTGCCAGGCACTCGGCAAAAGCATCTACGGCCTGTTCGTAAGCGTGGGCCGTCAGCTCGTTATCCTCGTACCCGTGGCGTTTCTTCTCTCCCTTATGGGCAACGTTAACGCCGTTTGGTGGGCGTTCCCGATAGCCGAGCTTGCCAGCCTTGCGCTCTGCACTATATTCGTTATAAGAACCGTAAGATCAGCATTCCCGAAAGAGAACGTTTCAGATGAAAAATAAGCTTGTATCAATAGTCGGCACCACCGCCTCGGGCAAAAGCTCGCTGGGCATCGAGCTCGCCGAGCACTATCGCACCGAGATAGTTTCCGCCGATTCAAGACAGGTCTACCGCCACCTCGATCTCGGCACGGGTAAGGTCACCCCCGAGGAGATGGCGCGCGTCAAGCACCACTTAATAGATATCCTCGACCTTAACGAGCCGTTCTCAATGGCCGAGTTTCAGACCCTTGCATATAAGGCGATCGACGGTATATCCGCGCGTGGAATGCTTCCGCTTCTCGTCGGTGGCACCGGACTTTATACCCGCTCGGTCGTTGAGGGTTATACCCTTGTTGACGTACCCCCGAATGAAGCCCTGCGAGCATCTCTCGCGGATAAAAGCGTCGCCGAGCTCCGCGATATCCTCGCATCCTACGGCGTAACCGAGGTTGCAGGCGAGGTAAGCGAGCGCAGAATGATCAGAATGATAGAGAAGCTTTCGGCAGGTGTCAAGGCCGAGAGTGAGTCCTCGCCGCGTTATGACGTCTTACAGCTTGGCATGACCTTTGAGCGCGACACTCTCTATCGCCGTATTTCCGAGCGCCTTGATGCAAGGATAAAAGAGGGTATGATCGAGGAGGTCGAAAACGTCGTCCGCCTCGGCGCCACTCCCGATTTTCTTGAAAAGCTGGGTCTCGAATATCGTTATACGTATCGCTACATTTCGGGACAGTACCCCTCCTTTGAGGATTATCGCGCCGAGCTGTATAAGGAGATATGTCACTTCGCCAAGCGACAGATGACCTGGTTCCGCAAGGAGAAGAATATAATATGGCTCGATACCGCCGGCGATCCCCTCGCCGAGGCGCGTGAGCTTATTGACAGATTTATGGAGAAGACCGATGAGTAAAGAAAACTACGCCGCCTACATATCGCTCCTCAAGTCGGAGCTTATTCCCGCTATGGGCTGTACCGAGCCGATCGCCATCGCCTACGCGGCCGCAACGGCGCGCGATGCTCTCGGTCGCTTTCCCGACTCCGCTCACGTCGAGGTCAGCGGAAATATTATCAAAAACGCCAAAAGCGTCGTCGTCCCCCACACGGGCGGTATGCGCGGCATCGACTCCGCGCTTATCGCAGGCCTCGTTGCGGGGCGCGCCGAGGCAAGGCTTGAGGTCATCTCCGAGGTCACACCTGCCGAGATTGCCGAAATGAATGAGAAAAAGCATACTCTCCCCGTGAAGGTCGCGTTGGCCGATACTGACGAGGCCTTCTACATTCACGTCACTCTCACCGCCGGCGCGGATAGCTCCGAGGTCGAAATAGTAGGCAGGCACACCAACGTAACCACTATAAAAAAGAACGGTGAAACCGTTTTTCGTTCCAAGAGCGATGTAGCACAAAAGGACGAAAAGATCGCTCTCACCGTGGAGGAAATAGTTGACTTCGCCGACAATGTCGATATAAACGATATTAAGGATATCCTCGACCGCCAAATCTCCTACAATATGGCCATCGCCGAGGAGGGCTTGCGTAACGATTACGGTGCCAACATAGGCAAGGTGTACCTTTCCGCATACGCCCCCGATATAAGCATCAAGGCAAAGGCCTACACCGCCGCAGGCAGTGACGCTCGTATGAACGGTTGTGAATTGCCCGTTATCATCGTCTCGGGCAGCGGCAATCAGGGTATGACTGCTTCAATTCCTGTTGTAGTCTACGCCCGTGAAATGGGTGTCTCTGACGAACTGCTTTACCGCGCGCTCTGCCTCTCCGACCTTATCACTATTCACGTCAAGAGCGGCATCGGCACACTCTCCGCATATTGCGGCGCGGTTGCCGCAGGCGCAGGCGCAGGCTGTGGTGTCGCTTATCTCCACGGCGGCAAATACCGCGAGATCGCACACACCCTCGTCAACGCTCTCGCTATCGACTCAGGCCTCATCTGCGACGGCGCCAAGGCATCGTGTGCCGCCAAAATAGCCACCGCAGTCGAAAACGGACTTCTCGGCTTCCACCTCTTCCGCCAAGGTAACCAGTTCTTCGGCGGCGATGGCATCGTCAAAAAAGGCGTAGAGAACACCATAGGCTCCATTGCTCGCCTAGCCAAGGACGGTATGCGCGAAACCGATAAGGAGATCCTGCATATAATGCTCGACGACTAAAAATTAAATCTTCTTAAATTTTCAAAAAGCCCTTACAATTTAAGAAAAAGATATGCTATACTGATTTTACCGAATATTTACTTCACGAAAGGAACTATGAAATGAAAAGAAAAATTTTATGCGTTCTCCTCGTGTGCGTAATGCTTGCCTCGTCGCTTGTTCTCGTATCGTGCGGCGGCAACGACCCCGAGGAGGGAACGGTTACCAGAATGACCGTTGACATCAACCCAAGCGTTGAGTTTATGATCGACGACGAAAACAAGGTCGTCTCCGCCACCGCCCTTAACGACGACGGCAGCATAATTCTCGTTGGCGAGGCCTTCGTTGGCAAGACCCCCGAGGAAGCGATTGAGCTTATGCTTACCGTTGCTACCGAAACGGGCTACCTTGTAAAGGGCAACGTAGAGGCTACGGACAATCAGGTCAAGATCTCCGTCACCGGAGATACCAAATACGCCGAACAGCTCGTTAACGACGTATCCGCCAAGGCAAACGAGGTTCTCGCTACGCTTGATATAAACGCAAGCATCGAGGCCGCCGAGGCACTTGGGCTCGATGCACTCCGTCAGCTCGCGCTCTCCACCTCGATCTACACCGAGGACGAGATCAACGCAATGGATACGAATCAGCTCCTTGCCGTTATAGCAGAGGGACGTGTCGAAACTGCCGAAATGCTCACCGCCGAGCTTCGCGAGGCTTACTTTATTGCCAAGGAGCACGAGATATCCTTCGCCGAGAGCGAGGAGACCGCCCGCATTATCGAGTCCATCGGCGGACTTTACACCGTAGTGCATACCGCGTATAAGACTGCGCTCAATACCTACGGTGCCGCAATCACCCACCTTGACAAAATGCGCTACGACCTGCTCGTATCTCCCGAGTCTGAGTATCAGCAGTCGCTCGCCGCTCTGCGCGAGGCTAAGGCTGAGCTCATAGAGCAGCGTACCTATACCGCATCTCTTGAAATAAACGGCACCGAGTACGCCTCCGCCACCGCAACTCTCGCCCTCCGCGAGGATGCGTACGACGCCGCCCTTGCGGCATACGAGGCACTCGGCACGCAGATAAACGCTTCGCTTGAGTCTGCGGTTCTCGCGCTCACCGAGTCGAAGGCACAGCTCGAGTCGCTTGAGTCGACCCTCTTTGACGATGATCTCGAAGCAAAGCTTGCCGAGCACGCATCTGAGATCGAGGCAAACCTCAACGCAAAGAAGGATGCCTTCTTCGCCGAGTTTGAGGCAGCTCACTCCGAGGACATCGCCTCTATTGAGTCATCTCTCGCCGCTAAAAAGCAGGAGCTTAAGGCTGCCATCTCAGGTGGCACACAGGAATAAGTAAAAAATCCCGACAGACCTTGAAAGTCTGACGGGATTTTTTTGCGTTTATTCGTTAAAATTTACTGTCACGTTCTCGCCGAGCACAACGCCAAGTGCCGCCCACTCGTCCTCGGTGCCGCCGTAGTTGACGGTAGAGAGGGAAGTGCAGTTTGCAAATGCGTCAGCCGCAACGGATGCTCCTGCGCCGATCGTCACGGTCACAAGGTTTACACAGCTGCGGAATGCATCACCTGCCACAGTTGCACCTGCCGGTATAGTGATCTCCGTCAGCCCATTGCAAGAGTAAAAGGCATAGTCGGAAATAGCTGTGAGCCCGTCGTTCAGGGTAACAGTATCAATGTTCTTACACTCGTAGAATGCCATGGCGCCGACCGTTTTGACGTCCTTGCCGAGCACGACCTCTTTTATCGAGTCGCACCCCTCAAAGGCACGCGCACAGATGTCGGCTATGCCGTCGGGTATCTCAAGCACGGTAGTGTAAACGTCGTTGACGTAAAGATCGTTTCCAACGGTCAGGGGATTTGCGTACTCGCCGGCAAAATCAACCTTGCACCACTTCTCGATGCTCTTTATATGTACCTCCTCGATCGTCTTCGCACCGTAGAAGGCGTATTCGCCGATCCTCTCAAGGCTCTCGGGTAGACTCACGGTCAGTAGCATTGAGTTGTTGTAGAAGGCGTAAGCACCGATCTCGGTGACACCCTCGGGAATGGTGAGGTACTTTAATACGTCGCCGCCCATATAAATGAAGCTCGTGAGGCAGAGCACGGGCGCGCCCTCTCCCTCGTAGTCGATGCCGATCCAGGTCGCTACGTCCTCGATATATACTCTTTCGGGAGGCGTGGATGCATCAAACGCACCAAGTCCTACGTTCTTAAGTCCCTTATCAATAAATACGTACTTAAGCTCCTCAAAGTCGGCAAACGCGTAGTCGCCGATCGCGCTTACACCCTCGTAAATATGGATCGATGTGACCTTCTTTGCATACTCAGCCCAAGGTGCGGGGGCATCGGCGGTATAGTCCTTCATATTACCAACGCCCGTAACGTCGAGCTCGTAGTGGCCGTCAGTGCCGCGATATACCTTTACCGCTATGCCATCGGCGTCGTAGGTCTCCTCAAGCGTCATTGCATCGTTGCACACGGTGCATACACCGTTTTTGTAGATGTGTCCGAGCGGGTTGCCGGGCAGGACCTCAACCTTTGCGTCGGTGCATCCCTCGTTGCGGCAGGGCGCGCTCTTCGTTCCCATAGATACACAGCTGGCATTGTTGTCAAGCACCGCCGTACCGTAAGAGTGGCCGATTGCCTTTATCTCCTCGGTCTCTGCGCTGTCGCACTTCGTGCACACACGCTCGCTCACGCCGGCCTCCTCGCAGGTGGCCTCAGTCTTAACTGACCATTCGCCCCAGCTGTGCTCACACTCACCGCCGCACGCCGCGAGCGCAAGCATCGCCGCACCCATAAGCGTAAGCAGGGAAATAATCAAAAATATCTTCTTAATTAAATTCATATCCTATTCCTTTTTATATACTCATTTCAAATGAAAGGGTATGTGTCGCGCTCTCGCCACTCTTCAGTCGTTGCATCGCACGCATCTCGAAATTTTCCTCCGTCTCGCCGTCGGCAGGGGTGCCCGTCCACGGCTCAAGACATATGAATTTTGCATCGTGATGCGGCTCCTTCCA
This sequence comes from uncultured Ruminococcus sp., assembly GCA_964596195.1. Lineage (GTDB taxonomy): Bacteria > Bacillota > Clostridia > Oscillospirales > CAG-272 > UBA1740. The sequence continues at coordinate 1,314 of CAZQTN010000060.1, read as the reverse complement.
CACGCACAGATACGGCGTTGTCGCATCCCACTCAAGCACGAGCCTGTAAGGGCTCTTTTTGCTTAATAAAGTGACACGGGTGGGTACTTCGGTCAGGATCAAAGTGTCATTTGCGTATATTTGCTCCTCGCATAGGGTGTATCTTCCACCCTCAAGCGGGAAGTCTTTTTTGACAGGTGAAGCAAAGGACTCGTGCTGTAAGGGTATGACCTTAAGCCCCTCGCACTCTCCAAAATCAAGTGCGTAGTCCTCAATGTCGGCACCGCCCGTCGAAGGCAGGGCAAAGCCGGGGTGCCAGCCGAACATATACGGCATCGTCTTTTGGTCCTTGTTCTCGACCGTAACCGAGCACAGAACCCTCTTGCCGTCAAGCTTGTATCTCGCAGTAAAGGAGTATTCAAACGGATACACCGCCATCGTTTTCCCGCTCGCCACCGAGCGTAAAACGATATGCGTCTCACTCTTTTCCACAAGGTCAAAGCTCAGAATGCCGATAAAGCCGTGCCCCTTCATAGGATAGCTTACGCCGCCGTAGGTGTATCTCTTGTCCTTAAGCTGTCCGCAAACGGGGAACAGGAGTGGGGCGTGCTTCTGCCAGAACTCCTCGTTCGTCGCTTGCCACATTATCTCGTGTCCGTCCGCGGTCCTGACAGAGGTGATCTGTGCGCCAACCTCGTCGACGGTCACGGTGTAAAATTCATTCTTTATAGTATAATTCATACTCATCAGCGTTTTTTCGTCTCGATCTCGTTAACGACCTTCGCAATGAACTCGTCAACGCCAAACTTGCCGCCCTCACCCTCGGTGCGCGCTCTTACGGTTACCGAGTCAGCCTTCATCTCGTCCTCGCCTACAACGATCATATAAGGCACCTTCGACAGCTGAGCCTCGCGGATCCTGTAACCGAGCTTTTCGTTTCTGTCGTCGAGCTCTGCACGGATGCCTGCCGCCTGCATTCTTTTGGTTACCTCTGCCGCATAGTCTGCAAAGTCTGAAACTACGGGGATAACGACCGCCTGCGTGGGTGCAAGCCATACGGGGAGTGCACCTGCATACTTCTCAAGCAGCAGCGCAAGCGTTCTCTCGTAGCAGCCCATAGAGGTTCTGTGAATGATGTAGGGAGTCTTGGTGGTGTTGTCGCGGTCAACGTACTCCATTCCGAACTTCTTTGCAAGCAGCATATCTACCTGAATGGTAACGATAGTGTCCTCCTTGCCAAATACGTTCTTGCACTGAATGTCAAGTTTCGGACCGTAGAACGCCGCCTCGTCAATACCGATAACGTAGTTCTCTCTGCCGAGGTACTTGTCAAGC
>CAZQTN010000059.1:3801-11097 GCA_964596195.1 uncultured Ruminococcus sp. | reverse complement strand
ACTGCTCACGGCTGTCCTTGTACTTGTGAACCGCTCTGAGGATCGTTACGATCTCCTTGTCGGTAGGAAGCGGAATAGGACCGCTGACCTTGCTTCCGTTTCTCTTAGCAACCTCAACTATCTTCTGTGCTGCGGCGTCGATGATAGTGGAGTCATAGCTCTTGAGTCTCACTCTGATTTTTCCCTGTGCCATTTGTTGTGTCCTCCTTTACGTATTTGCTCAAACCGTTTTAAGAAGGGCGAGAGGTTTTACACCGTGCCGGGCGTTTCAAATCACCCCTTACAAAATCAGTTCAGATAGTCTCCGCAGTGACTACCGGAACCGATAAAGAACACAGCTGCCCGAAGGCATAACTACTCTTATTTCGCCCGGTTAAATATCGGACATACTCCACGGAAATTCCCTACCTCAAGGGTAGCCACCTCCCGCTTCATCGCATATCAAGCTTATATATTATAAATGATTTTTTATAAAAATGCAATAGTTTTTGAAGAAAAAGTTTAAAAAATGTCTGAAATTTTTTATGAATTTCTACGATTATTTTTGTTTAATATGCACAAAAAATATTTTTGCGCGGCGGCTCGCCCGCCGTAGTGACCCTTTAAAAACCAATTATTTCAACTAATTTCAATTTGTCAACATTTTGTTAACATTTTTGTTGTACAATATGTATTGACAGTTTTTTGCGCGCGTAGGCGCGATATTTCATTAAATGAAGGAAACCTCACAAGATATGAGAAAGCTCTACGATCTTTACGGCGTTTATCTGCCGATATTCCTGCTGATCCTACCCTTGACGGTGGTACTGCGTACGGTGGCGCTGTTCACCGATCTTTCGCAGTACGGCCACTTCAGCGACGATCTTATGATCACCGTAGCTAACGCAATCGTGGCCGCGGCGGTCGTATTTTTCCTCACCTACCTCATTTTTGGAAAGAAGAATATTAAGCTCATACCGTCCTTTTCCTCAGCGGCAAACTACGCCCCCTCGGCACTCGTTGCCCTGAGTACGGCGATGCTCGGCGCGCACCTGCTCGAGCCGGCTATATCGAGCGACTCCAAGAATCTCTCGACGTATGCGCGTGTCATTGCGATCGTAACCCCGATACTCGCATTTGCGGCAGTAATATACTTCGTGCTTTCGTCCGTGATGATAGCACGCAGAAGCATTCGCCGATCCGACTTCGGCATAATCACGCTGCTGTTCATTTGTATGTACGTTGCGCACCTTTACTTTGATACTACCCTACCCATTAACGCGCCGACGAAAATAGTCGACGAGATCGCGTACCTTGCGATCGCGATGTTCTTCCTCGGAGAGACCAGGCTTTCTCTCGGACGTGAGAGCTGGCGCAGATATATAAGCTTTGCCTTTATCGGCGCGCTTATGACGGCGTATTCCGCAATTCCCAACCTTATTTATTATTTCGCGCGCAAGGAGATCATATCAAATTCCCTTTACGAGAGCCTTTTGACCCTTGCGTTCCTCATCTTCATTACCTGCAAGATATTCCTCACCCCGATGCTCACAAAGGATGAAAAAAGCAGCGTTGTTACGAAGATAATCGCCGCTGCCGCAGCGCGCCAGGAGGCGCTTGAGCCCGTCCTGCCCGAAGCGGAAAACGAGCAAGAGGAAGTCCCCGCAAAAGAGATCGAAGCCGATGAAAATCAGATTACAATAGCCTACGAAGAGCCCACCGCAGAGGATGCGGCCGAGGCAACCGAGGACGGCGAAGAAAAGGAAGCCTCACCGGAATGAAAAAGATACTCGTTATAGACGGAAACAGCATTATAAACCGCGCGTTTTACGGCATTCGTCCGCTTACGACAAAGAGCGGAAAGCACACTAACGCGATATACGGTATGATAAATATAATATCAAAGCAGATGAAGGCGATCGGCCCCGACTACGCGGCGGTCGCCTTCGACCTCAAGGCGCCGACCTTCCGCCACGAGATGTACGAGCATTATAAGGAGGGCCGTCACCCGACGCCTCAAGAGCTGCTCTCACAGTTCCCCGATGCTAAGGAATGCCTTAAGCTTATGGGCATAAAGGTGCTTGAGCTTCCCGGCTACGAGGCCGACGATATACAGGGTACGGTAGCCTATATGGCGCATAATGCGAAGGAGCCTACGGAGAGCTATATTCTTTCGGGCGACCGCGACCTTTTGCAGCTTATAGACGACAAAATAACCGTGCTTCTGGCAGGAAACAACGACACAGTGGCTATGAAAGAGGCGGAGTTCACCGAAAAATACGGTGTAAGACCCGATCAGTTCGTGGATATGAAGGCACTGATGGGCGATTCGTCGGACAATATACCGGGCGTTGGCGGCGTTGGCGAAAAGACGGCGGCAAGCCTGATAAAGGCGTTTGGCTCGCTTGACGGAATATACGAAAGCATCGACGACAAGCAGATTTCAAAGGGCGTGCGCGAGAAGCTGCTTCGCGATAAGGAAAACGCATACCTCTCGCAAAAACTCGCACGCATAACGACGGAGGCGCCGATAGGGTGCACGCTTGAAGAGCTTGCATTTACAGGCCCCGACAGATCCGGACTTTACAGTAAATTCACCGAGCTCGAATTGATAAGCTTTATATCAAAGTTCGGCCTCGATAAGCCCGAGGAAGAAGCCGTCGCCGAGAGCGAGGACGTCGAATACACCTTCAGCGAGGTCGATGCCAAGGAGCTTATAAAAAATGCAGGTGACCGCTTTGCCATAGACGTAAAGGACGGCAAGCTGTATTTATGTAACAAAATGGAACAAAACCTTGTATTTTCAGGGGATTTTTCTGTACTTTCGCCTCTTTTTGATAAAAAAGAGATAGTTTGCTACGATGCAAAGGCACTTATACACACGCTTGCAAAAAGCGGCATAAGACCGACCCGCGAGGCGCGTTTTCTCGACCTTATGATGTACGGCTACGTCTTGAATCCCGGCGGGGGTGCAAGCGGAATTGAGGCGCTTTGCTCAATGTTTATCGGCAAGTCGGTCAAGAAGGACGAGCCCTGCCCTGCCGCGATGCTCGCGCTTGAGGGCGTGATGCGAGAGCGTATCGAGAATGACGGTATGACCGAGGTGCTCGACAAGCTTGAGCTGCCACTTGTGCCGATACTTGCCGAGATGGAGCTCACCGGCTTCAAGATCGACCCTAAGGGAATGCTGGAATACGCGGAGGCGCTTTCGACACTCGCAGACGGACTCAAGCAGAGCATATATATGCAGGCAGGCGGCGAGTTCAACATAAATTCGCCGAAGCAGCTCGGTGAGGTGCTGTTCGTAAGACTTGGATTGCCCTGCGCGAAGAAAACAAAAAGCGGCTTCTCCACCGATGCGGAAACACTTGAGGAGCTACGCTCGCAGTCACCGATCATCGACGATATACTCGAATACCGTCAGGTCACGAAGCTCATAGGCACTTACGCCGCGGCGTTGCCGGAGCTTGCAGATGAGGGTGGCCGCATACACACCGACTTCAAGCAGGCACTCACCGCTACGGGTAGACTTTCAAGTGCCGATCCCAACCTGCAAAATATACCGATCAGAACAAAAATGGGGCGCGAGATGCGCCGATACTTTATCGCACGCGACGGCTACACGCTCGTAGATGCGGACTATTCGCAGATCGAGCTGAGGCTTCTTGCACACATTTCGGACGATTACACTATGTGCGAGGCGTTCAGATGCGGCGACGATATACACCAAAAAACAGCCGCAGCCGTATTCGGCGTGCCCGAGGAAGCGGTGAGCGAGGAGATGCGAAAGAGAGCCAAGGCCGTAAACTTCGGCATCATCTACGGCATCAGCGGATTCTCGCTCTCGAAGGACATTGGCACGACCCCCGCGCAGGCCACGAGATACATCAAGAACTATCTGATGAATTACCCGAATATCGACGCGTATCTTGAGAACGTTGTCAAGGACGCAGCAGAAAAGGGATACACCGCCACGCCTATGGGCAGGCGCCGATACATTCCCGAGCTGACCTCAACTAACGTAAATATGCGCGCATTCGGCAAGAGGGTGGCTATGAACGCACCGATACAGGGTGCCGCGGCAGATATAATGAAGCTGGCTATGATCCGCGTGCACTCCGCCCTTGCGGAGGAGCTACCCGATGCAAGACTCGTAATGCAGGTGCACGACGAGCTGATAGTCGAGGTGCGCGACGGCGACGTACAAAAATGCAAGGAGATAATCAAGCGAGAGATGGAGGGCGTGGCCAAGCTTTCCGTGCCGCTGACGGTTGACGTCACATCAGGCAAAAACTGGCTTGAGCAGAAGTAATATGAACCTTGAAATAACGCGGGCAACGCGTGAGGATATCGACGGTATGCTCCTGCTCCTCGGTCAGGTGCTTGAGGTGCATCATAAGGGGCGACCCGACATATTCAAAACGGGTGCCTCAAAGTACACCGAGGAAGAACTCGGCGCCCTGCTTTGTGATGAAAAAAAGCCCATTTGGGTCGCAAAAAACGAGGGACGTATGCTCGGATATGCGTTCTGCATCATAAAAACGACCGAGGGCGACAACATTCTTAAGGATATGAAAACGCTGTATATCGACGACCTGTGCGTCGATGAAAATGCGCGCGGCACGGGCATCGGCCGAGCACTCTACAAGCACGTAAAACGCTACGCCAAGCAGATCGGCTGCTACAATCTCACCCTCAACGTGTGGGAGTGCAACGCGGGAGCAAAGCGCTTTTACGAGAGCATGGGACTTTTACCGCGAAATACCCTTATGGAAACCTTGTTATAAGCGACAGCGCACCTGCCAAAAGCAGGTGCGCTGTCGTTTTATCATCGTATAATCAGCTTTTTTACACCGCAGAGAGAGTCGGAGGAATCGGTGGTTGCCACAGTGTCGGTGAGCATATTGTCACAAGCGATCTTCTCGGGCGTGGTGTGAAAGCGCTTGGCGACCGAGAAAAGGGAGTCTGCCCCTGTGGGATAGTAGACTGTTATATGAGACGGCGAGGGAGATTCCGAGGGAGTGTATTCCGACGCCCCCACCGTGCATTCGGCAAGGCGCTTGATCCTTGATGCGCACTCAAGCCGTGACTTGATCTTCAGCGTGCAACTCAGGTGTATATCGTCCGCATCGAGCAACCCCTCACACGAGGTGAGCGTTACCGAGCACTCAATACGCGAATTTTCGGGTGTTTGACAAGTATAGTTTACATTTGCACTAAACGGAACAGTAGTTTTGATCGGAATGTAGCCGACCGATCCGTCGACGTTAATTTCACACGCGGTGCCACTAATTGCGATTTCACCGTTAATTTCAGCACCGCCTTGAGTAGGTGTTACCTCAAAGGATCTCACCTCGCCGTCGAGCATCAAAAGCTCCCGCACATCGGCGCACCCAACACTCTCGCGATTTATTTTTTCATTTATTACAGCCTCGTTAATTTGACACGCCCCCAAGGTTGTGTACTCAAGGTCATCGTATTTGCACTCGGTGGGGCATTCCTTTAAGTATGCATCCGTTATTACGCTGACGCTCTCGTTTTCAAGGGCATAGGCATCAAATTCTACGATCGCATTGACGCTTATAACGCTTTCCTCGCCGTCCTCACTGACGCCACATACAGCGCTGGTAACGACCCCGTCGGCAACGAATTGCATATCCCTGTCCGCCCCTTCGATCTGTACCGTTTCCTCAAACGGGATCTCACGCCTTATGGCAAAGGGCGGCTGCTCGGGCGTGCGGACTATCGCGCCGATAACGAGCACGCCTTTAATGATCACACCGCCGTCGGTGGGACGAGTCTCAAGCACGCGCACGCTTCCACCCGTGGCTATTATCTCTATCTCGTCGGCTGCCGCGTTCACACGTTCAGCCTCCTCGGCATACTCGCGCTCAACACTCTTGCCGTATCTTGCATTTTCAACGCTTATCGTACGCGAGGTATACTGTGGATCCCTCTCACCCCCGAACACGTCCCCCGACACATCAAGCGCTGCCGACGAGGTAATGACAGCAGACGTTTCAACGGTTGACTTAAGCGACATTTTGCGCGGGCCCGTGATCCTTATTGAGAAATTTGATACACGGCCGTCCGCCGAGCATCCGACGTACGACTCCTGCGCCGTGGGCAAAACCACGGAATAGTCGGACGCGGTATTCACTGCGGTGAGGCGGTTCTCCGAGTCGGCATAAAGCACCTCGTACTCAACGACTCCCGTCACCTCGACACCGCCGTCGCCGATAAAGCGACCGCCCGGCACTACCCTCGCCTTGGTGGTCAGGATCTTTTTAATGTCTCCCATATAATCCGGGAGCACGTATTCACACGAGCTCTCGACTTCTTTTCTTATTCTTTTATTCATTACACACCTCCGTGCTTTTTTATTAAACAATATGCCGCACGAGGTTAATATATGACAGAAGAAAAGACGCGGCTGTAGAAGCCGCGCCTCAATTTATGTATATCAGAACATATCGGCAAGCCGTCTTGCGCTTGCGTGAAGATTTTTTATACCCTCGAAAATACTGTCGGAGTCATACGTCTTAAGATACTGATCCGCCTCGAGAGTGAGATATCCGGAGTAGCCGACGTCCTTAAGCGCTTCGACTACTGCGGTAAAATCTATATCCATAGAGAATGGGATCTGATGGCTGTCGTGAAGACGGTCGTTGTCGTGAACGTGTAGAGCCTTGAGCCTATGGCCGAGCGCCCTTATCATTTTTGCCGCGCCGTCACCTGAGCCCCGCATTTCCGCGTGTCCAATGTCAAGGCAGGCAACGAAATACGGGTCGTTTACGACATCTATATGCTTAACGAAGCATTCGGCGGTTGCACAAGCGGCATAGCAGCTTGTGGGGGCATTCTTCTCCCAATTCCACATATTCTCGGTTGCGATCTTCACGCCGTGATCCTTGGCAAAGGGCAGGAGCTTGTGATAAAGCTCGGCGTTCTTCTCTGCCGTGGCATCGTTATCGGGGTGGATAATGCAGATCTCTCCGCCCGCCTCAGCCGTGCACTCTATTGCGCGCTTGAGAATATCGAGCGACATAAATTTCGTGGGAAAAGGCGCGTGCGATTGATTACACACCATGCCGTAGGCCTCACCTATTTTTCTAAGCTCTCTTGCAAATGCAAGGTGCTCTCTCGACCTTAAGGGATGGGGAATATCGAACATCTCGCCCTTATCCCAATTCCATCTCGCCATTGAGAACATTGAGAAATCCCAGGCGTCGAACCCCGCCCTTCCGTAAAGCTCAATGGCCTTTTGCTCACCTATCTGCTTTGCAGCAGAGGCGATCTCGGTTGATATTTTCATAT
>CAZQTN010000059.1:0-3701 GCA_964596195.1 uncultured Ruminococcus sp. | reverse complement strand
TGCATGCCCATTGATTCCATTAACCGCTTGTTAAATTCTTCGGCTGTATTGTATCCCATACGCTTCTGACGGTTGTTCATTGCGGCGACCTCGATTACTACGGAGAGGTTACGGCCGGGGCAGACGGGGAGAACGATGCTCGGAACGTTAATGCCGAGGATATCGACGGTTTCGTTCTCGAGGCCGAGGCGGTCGTACATCTTGCCCTGCTGCCAGTTTTCAAGATTGATAACGAGGTCGATCTTCTCGGTCTCCTTAACGGCACCCATACCAAACAGGCGGCGCACGTCAACTATACCTATGCCGCGCAATTCGACATAGTGGCGGATAAGGGGCGGCGCACAGCCGACGAGGGTGGTGGCCGATACTCTCTTGATCTCAACTGCATCGTCGGCGATAAGACGGTGGCCGCGCTTTACAAGCTCTATTGCTGTCTCGCTCTTACCGACTCCCGAATCGCCAAGCAGGAGAATACCCTCGCCGTAGACCTCAACGAGAACGCCGTGGCGCGTGATGCGCGGACCAAGCTGAACGTTGAGAAAAGCGATCAGGGCGGCCATAAACTCGGAGGTGCGCTCAAACGTGCGCAGAAGCGGTACTCCGTATTTCTCCGCCATCTCGACCGTTGTAGGGTCGATCTCTATGGATGACGTGACTATAACGCCCGCCGGCATAGAACGGAAGAAATCCTCAAGGCGGCGCATACGCTCCTCCGGCTCAAGCTGGCTGAGAAAGAGATTCTCCACCTTTCCTATGATCTGAAGTCTTGCCTGCTCGTAGTGATCGTAGAAGCCGACGAGCTGAAGTCCGGGTCGGTTGACGCGCGAGCAGGATATCATAATATCCTCCGGCAGATCAGGCAGATAAATCGTTTCAAGCTTGAACTCGTCTATGATCTTTGACAGGCTTACACTATAATTTTCTTCCATCGCGGTATCCTCAAGTCTTTTTTTGATTTATTGTATCACACTCGCGTGGAAAATGCAAACCTTTTCTTTAAATTTACTTCATATTTTTCTCCCACACCTTTACTACTTATATTTTTAGGTGTTGATTTCTTAACATTTCTTTGATATAATATCGGTAGTACTTATATTTGGAGTCCAAGGATAATGAAAAAAATAATACCCCTTATCATCATACTCTCCATGTGTCTGTCGCTTTTTGCCTGCTCCGACGAGTACGAGCCCGTGGAAAGCACGGCCGAGGAGCAGAGGGTGATGTACACGATGACGATAGACGGAGAGAAATACGAGGTCGCGTACGAATTATACCGCGCGCTGTTCTTACAGTATAGATCAAAGGTCGACGGCGGCGATACAAGCGTATGGAGCGGCGAGAAAAAGGACGAATACATAGCCGCAATAGACGAGATAATATTCAGTCGTACGGCCGATATATACGCGGTGTTTCACCTTTGCGGCAAGGTGGGTATTGACATCTATTCCGATGTCGTTGAGGACACTATATCCGATTATATCAAGGTAAGCGTTGAGGGCGGAAGCATTGACGGTATGGAGATCGTCGGCTACGGCGGAGATTACGACGCATATCTTGCACATCTTAAGGCGGCGTATATGAACTACTCGGTTCAGACCCTGCTTTATCGCTACTCTATTGCGTATCTTCTGCTTGAAGAATATTACGCGGACAAGGTAACGGGAGAGGATAGCGTAAGCTACACCCGCGAGGACGTCAAGGCGTACTACGACGGTGACGAGTGCGTAAGAGTGCTTGAGGCGTTTTTAAGCACAGCGACCGAAACCGACAGACTGATCAACACGCCCGAGCGCGCAAGAAGACTGCGCGACGGAGTGGCACAGCAGTCTAACGAATACGACGTCGGAACCTATATGATATCCAACACACTTTCGGGCGAGAGTCTGCGCGACGGAATGGTTATAGGCAAATACAGCCTCGATCCCGCTTATTATGCAGATCTCACCGCTTCGGCGTTTTCCCTCTCCGTCGGTGAAACCTCCGAGGTCATCGAGGTGATCACGGGAAAATCCAACGGCTACTACGTGCTCTACCGCGCGGAAAAGTCCGACGAGCATTTTGAAACGTGTTACGACGAGATAGAGGCATCTTACATCCTTAATCTTATAGGCGGTGACGTTTCCCGTACGGCGGGCACACTCATTTTGAACACTGCAAAGACGGATGCGTTCGCCTCGCTTGATCGCGCCGCGATCTCTATGGACTGATATGGGAACGATAGATCTCTCAAGGCTTCGTATAGGCGACGGTGTACCGAGCAGCTACACACGCACCGGCTATTCAACCTCAGACGTAATAAAGTCGCTCACCGTATTTTCCGAGGAGCATTTCAGGGGCATACTTTCCCTTGAGGTCGTGAAAAACGAGGGCGGACTGGTAATGATATCCGCAGACGGGCTTGCCTTTTTCTTGAAGCTGTTGCTCTGTCGCATTTTCGGGCGCACCGAGGTGAGGGCGGCCATCGAATGCGAGCGCAGCACGATGCACATAACCTTTGACCTTAGCGGAGTGGATATAGACACCACGCACCTTTTCGAGGTGGCGGAGCTCTCCGGATTTGAGGTCGCCATTCCAGGCGATTCGGCGATAAGACTCACCACCGAGGTCAAGCGCACGAGCGTCCTTAAAGTCTACGCAAGTGACGCCGATGCGTTCTTAAGCCACCTTTACGAGGTATTTTTTATGCATAAGTGAATAATTATTCATAATAATGCAGAATTTTTTTGAAAAAATGCAAAAAAATATTCAAAAACCCCTTGACTTTTCGGTCGAGGGGTATTAAAATAATAAAGTAATTTTTAAACACCCATTGGAGGAGATGTAAAATGAATAAAAAATCAATCAAAAAAGTAGTACTTGCATATTCGGGAGGACTTGATACCTCTATCATCATTCCGTGGCTCAAGGAAAACTACAACAACTGCGAGGTTATTGCCGTTTCGGGTAACGTCGGACAGGCCGACGAGCTTGATGGACTTGAGGAGAAGGCGCTTAAGACCGGCGCATCCAAGCTCTACATCGAGGATCTTACCGACGAGTTTGTTGACGACTACGTTATCCCCACTGTTAAGGCAGGCGCGCTGTATGAGGACTATATGCTCGGCACGTCGTTTGCGCGCCCCGTTATCGCAAAGAGGATCGTTGAGATCGCGCTTGCAGAGGGTGCTGACGCAATCTGCCACGGCTGTACCGGTAAGGGAAACGACCAGGTTCGCTTTGAGCTTACTATAAAGGCATTTGCGCCCGATATGCCCGTAATCGCCCCTTGGCGTGAGTGGGACATCAAGTCCCGTGAGGAGGAGATCGACTATGCTGAGGCACACAACATCCCCCTCAAGATAAACCGCGAGACCAACTACTCCAAGGATAAGAACCTCTGGCACCTCAGCCACGAGGGACTCGACCTTGAGGATGCAGGAAACGAGCCTCTTTACGAGAAGAAGGGCTTCCTTGAGATGAGCGTTTCGCCCATCGATGCACCCGACGTACCCACCTATATCACTCTTGATTTTGAAAAGGGCGTGCCCGTTGCATTCAACGACAAGAAGATGAGCGCAAAGGAGATCATCCTTGAGCTCAACAAGGTCGGCGGCGCAAACGGCATCGGCCTGCTTGACATAGTTGAAAACCGACTTGTAGGTATGAAGTGCCGCGGCGTATACGAGACCCCGGGCGGATCCATCCTTTACGCAGCACACAGC
>CAZQTN010000058.1:5682-11211 GCA_964596195.1 uncultured Ruminococcus sp. | reverse complement strand
CATGACGGTAGGATAAAGCTCGTTAAGAATGAGAAAAACATAGGCGTTGCAAGCACGAGAAACAGAGGCTTTGATCTGTGCAAGGGCAGGTATGTAGCTTTGCTTGATAGTGATGATGTTTGGTTCGCTGATAAGCTTGAGCGTCAGATAGATTTATCGGAAGAAACAGGTGCCGATATAATTTATTGTTCCTACAAAATGATTGATGAGCAAGGGCGAGCGATCTGTGATGATTTTATCGTTCCAGAGGCCACGGATTTTGAAAGCTGCTTGAGCAAGTCCACGATCAGCTGCTCAACCGCAATGCTCTCGCGGGAAATAGTTGACAACTATCGCTTTAATAAGGATTACTACCACGAGGATCTGGTGCTATGGCTCCAGCTTTTGCGTGACGGCTATGTGGCTAGGGGTGTTCCTGAGGTTTTGGTTGCATACAGATTGCTCCATAGCGGGCGATCCTCGAAGAAAACGCGTAGTGCACTCAACAGATGGCGAGTTTATCGTAAATATTTAAAATTATCCATTCCAAAAAGCATCAAAAGCATAATCAAGTACGCATTTTTGGGAATAAGGAAATATCAAAAACGTAACAATGCAAAACAACCATAATATCAACACCGCATCTCAAAACACAACAAATCTCCACGATCACAGGCAAGCGCTACTCGTTATTTTGCGCGAGTTTGACCGTGTGTGTAAATCGATCGGCATACCCTATATGCTTTTTGCCGGATCGATGCTCGGGGCGGTGCGGCATCAAGGCTTTATCCCTTGGGATGACGATATTGACGTTTTGATGCTGAGAAAAGATTATGAGCGCTTCTTAAGCCAAGCGGATCGGTTTTTAGACCTGAAAAAATTCTATTTACAAAAAGAATTTTCCGAGCATTGGCCGATGTTTTTCTCGAAGCTGAGATTGAATAATACGGCGTGCATCGAAAAATATTACCCCAAGGATTCGAAGGTGCACCAGGGCGTTTATATCGACATATTTCCTTGCGATAATGCGGCGAGGACGGAGCTTGGCAGAAGGATACAGTTTTATGCCTCAAAGGTCGTGATCGCCAAGTCGCTTGACCGCAGAGGATATATAACCTACAGTAAGCGCAAGAAAATGTTTATAGGACTTTGCAAGCTTCTTCCGACAAAGCCGTTTTGGCGATTTGCGACAAAGGGCAGAGCAGAGAGCACCCTTGTCCACAGCTTCTTTGCTTCTGCATCGAAGTATTCAAAAAACGTTTATCCGAGGGAATATATATCGGAGACCGAAAACGCTTCGTTTGAAGGTGAAATTTACCCAATATCAAAGCATTACGATGCTTTGCTACAGATCCTTTACGGTGACTATATGTGCCTTCCTCCACCCGAGGAGAGGAGCGTAAAACAGCACGCCGTTTTGATAGATCTGAATAATTCATATGAAATGTATTTGGATTACCAGCGTGATTTGAAATTTGACGTTTTAACGCGGAGTGTTCGTTAGATTAAGCTCGATTATGTCAGAAAGGTCGGTGATGAGGCGAGATGAATTTGCAGGTTTTGGTTGCAACGATGCATCGGAATGATCTGTCGATCGCGGAAAAGATGAATATACGTTGCGACACCGTAATAGCCAATCAAGCCGACCGTGAAGATGTTATTAATGAAAAGACAGAATACGGCGACGTAAAAATGATAACGACACCTACCCGCGGTGTCGGCCTCAACAGAAATATTGCGCTTTTGGCGGCGAGCGCCGAGATCGTTCTTTTCGCGGATGACGACGTTATATACAATGACGATATGCCGCAAAGAGTGCTCGAGGCGTTTGAGCAGCTTCCGAAGGCGGACGTAATAATTTTTGGTATGAATATGGTAAAGTCCGGCGCCGTCTTTGAAAAACGCGAAAACACAACCCGCAGATTGCGCGTTTGGAATTCAATGCGCTTCGGAACGTGCAGAATGGCGGTGCGGCGCAAGGCTTTGATCAATAATAACATAACCTTTCATCAGCGCTTTGGCGGCGGATGCGATTTTAGTGCTGGGGAGGATAGCTTGTTCCTAAAATCCTGCTTTGACTGCGGATTAAAGGTATATTCCTACAATTATACCCTCGGTTCTTGCTGTAAGGACGCCTCCACTTGGTTCGTTGGCTACAACGAAAAGTATTTTTACGATAAGGGAGTGTTGGTGGGAAGGCTGTTTCCCAAAAGCGCGTACCTTATGGCGTTGTATTTCGGAATCCACTTCAAGCGAGAAACAAAGCTGGGGGCGTTCAAAAGGCTTCGCCTGGTATATGCCGGAGTAAAGGGTGGCAAAAGAATGAAGCCGTACCAAGTCGATAAATGAAAAAAATAGTTATTGTAAACAACAATATGAAGGTCGGCGGAGTGCAGAAGAGTCTGTGCAATCTGCTGTGGGAATTGGATAAAAACGAGGACTATGACGTTACTCTCGTTTTGTTCAGTCCCGTTGGCGATTATATGGACAGGATCCCTCCCCGCGTAAAATGTATATTCACCGACAGTCTTTTCCGATATTTAGGCATCAGCCAGGGGGAGACGAAGGGAATTGATAGATTTAAAAGAGGATTTCTGGCCGCCGTGTGCCGCACCTTTGGCAGATCGGCCGCAATGAAATTCATCTTAATGAGCCAGAAAAAGCTTCTCGGAAGCTATGATTGTGCAATTGCTTTCCTACACAATGGACAAAAAAAATCGTTTTCCGGCGGAGTTCAGGATTTCGTGCTGCATCGCATAAATGCAGAAAAGAAAATTGCGTTTCTTCACGGCGATTACGACAAAAGCGGTGCAAATCATAAGCTCAATAACGATATGATTTCTAGGTTTGATGTGATCGCGGCTTGCTCTGACGGTTGCAGAGGCGTCTTTGAGGCCGCACAGCCGCATCTTGCATACAAAAGCGTGACGGTCAGAAATTGCAACAATATCGAAGAGATCAAGACAATGGCTGAGCAGGATACGGTTGCATACGATCCGGATTACGTCAACGTTCTTTGTGTCGCAAGGCTCTCCCCAACAAAGGGCATCGACCGTGCGATCGAGGCCGCCGCGTCGGTTTTGGAAAAGGGCATTCCTATAAAGCTACACATCCTTGGCAGCGGAGTGATGGAGGCACAGCTTAAGCAGACTGTTGCCGATCGAGGCCTTGGAGAGCACGTGATCTTTTATGGAGAGCAGAGTAATCCGTACCGTTTTATGAAAAATGCGGATCTGTTCTTGCTTACCTCGTATCACGAGGCCGCGCCGATGGTTATTGACGAGGCGTACATACTTGGAGTTCCGACTCTGACCACGAGAACGAATTCGAGCGACGAGATGGTCACGGCAAGAAATTGCGGTTGGGTCGCGGAAAACGATCAGCAATCCTTAAACCAAATGCTTCTTGATGTACTGAATGATAAATGCATATTATATAATATGAAAGAAAGCTTACGCACCAAAGTTGCGGACAACACCTTAGCTATGACGCAATTTTACAGCGTGGTTAATTATACAATCTAACCCTTTAAAAGGAGAAATAGAAAATGATTAAAAAGGTTTCTGTAAGGCTGTTAGCATTCTTGCTGACTGCGGCGATGGTTTTTTGTGCGTTGCCTCTTGCTACTATGGCTGAGACGACTGATACCGAAACCACAGAAACTGCAACTGAAAGCACGTCAGGTAGCGTGACGAACTTTGCTGATTTTATGACAAATCTCAAGGTTCTTGAGGGCTACGCAGATACGTACGCGGCTGCAGTTTCGAGAGATGCCGGCGAGCTTGTGCTTAACTTTATCCGTACCGGCGTTGAGAGATACCAGGACGATAACTGGACGACTCTCGCAGGACAGGAGATCGTAGGCTTTACAAGCTACGTTGAGGCGCAGGATGCCGAAAATGGCACCACTGCTATGAATCTGAAGGATATCGTGATCGATGACTTCACACTTCCCAACGGAAACAAGGTCGACTTTGGCCATATGTTCGGATGTATGAATATCTCGTACGTCAACAAGGGCTCCGCAGACCTCTCCGGTTGGTCGGGCGATATTTGCGACCTGCTCCAGTACAGCGTTGCCAATCTCGATACCATCAATGAAAACACCGATGGCTCCGTCGAGAGCATGGCCGCCTACATACAGGAAAACTGCTTTGGCGTTGACGCCTCCGGTGCATTCGGCTGGGATGACTTCTGGGGCGATATGGATGCCTACTACCTCATCACGGAGTATAAGAAGGGCGACGTCAAGTTCAGCACGCTTATGGAAGCATACTTCACCGCCGAGCTTAACGACACCGACCGTACCGTATACTTTATGAACAACCGTTTCGCTGTTGAGGACAGTAAAGATGCAGTACGTAAGGCGATTTATGAGGCCTATTCCTCCGACGTATCTATAAAGATACTTGAGTCGGGACGCGGCCTCACAAGCTATAACGCTCTCCGTCAGGCCTGCTGCTACGCTGTTGCCGATTACATCTACAGCCAGGCACAGGGCAAGCTCATTGAGGGCACCGTAAGCGACGACACCGCGGCAAACGGCTATTACTCCGTCTTCTCGAACGAGCACTCTATCCTTGCTCCCGGTATCACTCAGGACATCAACTATGCCCAGACCGTGGACGGCAAGCAGATAGTTTACTACGTTGCTACCGTTGACGTTACGCGTGACGACGTTGACATCCTCGTCAACTACAATAATAACCAGGCGCCCGTCGGCTCCAATATAGGAATGTCGAGCGTTCGCAGTCAAACGGAAGCACTCCTTGAGAATTACAGAAATATGACCGATGAAAACGGCGATAAGCTCTATGAGAACTTCAACGCCATCGTAGCCACCAACGGCGCAGGCTACAACATCACTACCGGTATGCCCGCAGGCCTTGTTGTAATGAACGGCGTTGAGTACTATCCCGTTACTGCACCCGGCTTCTTCGCTATCCTTAAGAACGGCACCGCAATGATCGGTAGTAAGGCCGATTACGAGGAATACAAAGAGCAGATCAAGGAAGGCATCGCGGCGTTCGGCTCCGTGCTTATCAAGGACGGTAAGATCGACGTAACCAAGAGCGCTGACTACACCGCATCCCGTGCGAGCCGTACCGCTATCGGTATCACCGCAGAGGGCAAGGTCGTAATGATGGTCCTTGACGGACGTCAGCTCCCCCGCTCTGCAGGCGGCGCATTGGAGGAGATCGCACAGATCATGCTTGAGGCAGGCTGTATCGAGGCGGTAAACCTTGACGGCGGCGGATCGAGCACCTACCTCTCCAAGCCCGCAGGTAAGGACGAGATCGAGCTCGTTAACGTCCCCTCCGACGGCTATGAGAGAAGCGTTGCTACCTCCCTTGTAGCAATCTCCACCGCAGCTCCCTCCACGGCATTTGATCACGCCGTTATCTCCTCTGATTACGACTACATCACCGCAGGCACCTCTATGCAGTTCAGCGTAACCGGCGTTAGTAACACCGGTAACGCGGCAGTTATACCTGAGGGCTCATATTGGAGAGTATCCGACGAGAGCCTTGGCACCATCGATGAAAACGG
>CAZQTN010000058.1:0-5582 GCA_964596195.1 uncultured Ruminococcus sp. | reverse complement strand
GAGATAGAAAACGCTAAGACCACGGACAACCAGCTGTACAAGATCTCCGACCCCGATTCCCCCGTTGAGATCGACTACACCTTTGCCCTTGATATAACCGCTATAGATTTCCCCGCGCAGCTTGAGCCCCTTAAGGAAAAGCTGCCCACCCAGCAGGAGGGCGCGACTGCGTGGACCTACCTCTTGCAGCTTGCTGAGCGTGTATGTACGCAGACTAAGGTAACTATCCGCGCTGAGTTCAGCACCGAGCTTGAGGTGGATATCTCCGAGCTTAAGATAGTTAACGACTACTTCACTCTCACAAGCGCGACCCTTGATGAAAATAACGTCCTTACCGTAATCTGCAACTGGAAAAACCAGAGCCAGGCTATCGACCCCGCAACGGCCAACCCCCTTTGCATCCTCTCGGGCATTAAGGCAACGGTAAAGGATACTGCAGCTTACTTCAACAACGAGATACTTATCGCCAACAACGGTACCGTATCTTACGATATCTACCTTGCCGCAAGCTCCCTCTACTCCTTCGCACAGGATACGGCAAACCAGGCACAGTACGGCCTGTATCCCTATATCCACGAGGAGGACTGCCGCAGCGACTTCAGCGATGCGGACGATGAGGAGACTACGGCAACCAACAACGATAAGGGCGCATACTTCTCCGGCCAGTATATGGACTTTGCAGATATCTACGTCCTCAACAACGAGATCCTTCAGGGATGGCAGGAGGAAGGCAGCGACTATTACTACTACAAGGATAATCAGCCCCTCACCGGCATACAGCTTGTTCCCGACCGTCACGATGCGACTCAGGACCGCTTCTACGAGTTTGGCGAGGATGGCAAGCTCCTTAGCGAGGACGGCACCACCGGCCTTGTCACCTTCAACGGTGATCTCTACTACGCCGTGCTCGGCGTTGCACAGACCAAGTGGCAGCAGATAGACGGCAACAACTATTACTTCCACCCCGATACCGGTAAGGCACTTAACGGTGTACAGAAGATCAAGGAGAATATATACTCGGAGCCGGCTCTTGCTTATCACGGCGCCAGAGAATATACATACACCTTCGTTGACTATATTCTCGTTGAGGGTGAGATGGTATACGATACCGCGTACGGTGTCTCCGGCTACCGCTACAGATGGGCCGGCGATTGGACCAAGGGCTGTTGGTTCGAGTATCAGGGCAACACCTATCACGTTGACAAGACATCACCTTATTTTATCACCACCGGCTTTGGTCACAATATCCGCGACTTCAGAGATGGTGACAGTAGAGGCTTCTACCTTTTTGATGACAAGGGTGCTCTTCAAAAGGATTATATCGGACCTGCTACCGTCACTCATTGGGGCGAAGTCAAAACGATGATGTTTAAAAATGGTGCTTTGTACACGTCAAACTTGTTCGCGGATTGGAACAAGGGACTTATTCAGGGCACCGACGGTTATTACTATTTCGTAACTAACGACGGAACTATCGTGGTTAACAACGAATCACAGTACGTTGGTCAGCCCGAAAGTGGCAACGACTGGAGAAACGGCGTTAGTATCAAGCAAGGCACCTACGCCTTCGATGCATACGGCAGACTCACTGCCGCTCTCGTATCTGAAAGCATCATTACGAATACCGCGAACGCAAAGATCGCCGAGATCCTCGGTCGGGTCGTCACCTTAACGCACACCGCGGCCTGCAAGGTAGCATACAAAAATGACGCCGGCGAGTACGTTATGATCGACGCTATGGTCAATCCCTATCAGACGGCCGTAGCAGAGGGTGAGGAAACAGCAGTTCAGTACAACTTCGCTATCCCCACCGACGCCACCGAGGTTAAGATAATCCTCTCCGGTGACGTTGATGCAGACGGTGCTATTGATACCGACGATACCTCTGCAATCTACTCCACCGTCCTCGGCAAGACCGAAGGCGCCCTTAACGAGGGCGACAACGTCGTTATGACTCTCGCCGACGTAAACGGCGACGGCAAGATTACCACTGCCGACGTCGCACTCCTTAATGCCGCAAGACTCGGCAAAAAGGATCTTGAGTGGTAATTAAACCTTTAATATAATCAAAATCAACATATAGGGATCATCCGTTTTTTCCTTGGATGATCACGACGGATCATATTCTCACCGGGCAAGCCTCGGTGAGAATATGACAGTATCAAACTATTATTCGTTTGATAGATGAGGAAAAAAAGAAATGAAAAAGAATATATTTCAACGCATTTTAGCGTTTGTAATAACCTTGGCGCTTGTGATATCCTTCGTGCCGTTTTCGCCGATTTCGATTGTAGCACCTGTCGAGGTAAGCGCGGCTACGACGGTCTCCGTTCTTGATGGCCAAGTTACGGTTACTGATACCGCTTACTCCAGCACTGTGTCAAACGGCACGGTAACGATTGAAGCGAGTGGTAGTTTGTTTCGTAAAAAGACTAATACCATTACGATTACCAACAAATCCGGTAATGTGGCTAAATTGTCATTTGATTACTCGGCTAGTACTTATAACAGCTTTACCATCGCAGGCGCGACTGCATCAGCTTCGGGCTCGTATTCAGTGCTGTTGGATGAAGGTGAAACTTTAACTCTCGTTCTTGTGTCTAATTCGGGATTAAGCAACACAACGGCAACGCTTACGTTGAGCAATTTTTCTTTGGTTGCGGCGGCTGAATCCTCGAATGTTACGATTAATTATGACTCATCGTTGGGATCTGTTACCGCTGGAGGAAGTACGGTTTCCAGTGGAACGGTCATTGAAAACGTCAGCTTAGAAGAAGGACTTGCTCTTGTTGCGACTCCGAATAGCGATGTAACATTTCTTGGTTGGATTGATGCGAACGGCACACGTCTTTCTACTGAAACAAGTTATACGTTGAAACCCGCATCAGATATGACCGTTAAGGCTGTATTTTCAAAAAATGATGGCAGTGGTACGGCACTGTTTGGTGTTGGTGCTTCGGCCGGCCAAAAGAGCGTAAAGGTTGGCTCAGTAACAATTAGTTTTGTTGGTATCAGTACAGAACGAGATATAAACCAAGATGTATATACGGTTAGTACACCCACAAACATCTTTTATGATTTACAAGAAGCGGCAGACTACGCTGCTTCTAGTAGCTCATCAAAATACATCGTACTGATGAATAACGGTACGCTCCCGGCTGGCGAGTATACAATCCCCTCGGGAGTAACGCTGTTGATTCCGTTTGATGATGCGAACACTTATTGCATAGATGATCCTTGTTCGGTTAATATGCCTGAGTCCACTCCGGCTACTCCTTCGCCGTATAGGACTCTGACTATGGAGGATGGCGCAACCATCAAGGTTAGCGGCACTATCGAGCTTGCAGCTAAGCATTATGCTTCTCACGGCGGTAAAGACTACGGCGGACGACCTGTAGATAAGTATGGTCATATTGTGATGCAGGGCTCGTCCAAAATAGAGTTAAACTCTGGCGCCAATCTTTATGCTTGGGGTTATATAACCGGTTCTTCAAACGCACAGGTAATTGCCAATTCCGGCGCCACCATCCACGAGAAAATGCAAGTTACCGACTATCGTGGCGGTAATTTAACTACTGAGGTTACCGTTGAACCGCACTTCCCATTTAACCAATATTATATTCAGAACATTGAAGTAAAATCGGTTATTATATCCGGCGCGAATTTAATTTGCTACGCTTCCATATATGCATCCGCCTCCATCACGGAGGAGAGCGTTAGCTTTATGGGCGATGGGGCAATGTTTACGCTGGGAAGCGGCGCACAAGCTGTAAAGTATTACGATGCCGCTAGTGATAGATTAATAGTAGATGTATCGGGTGCTTTTTCGTTCAATTCTATATCGTTGATGGGATATGATACAGCCAAGTATGTTTTACCACTGCAGCAGAACTTGACTGTTAACTTGTTATCTGGCGCAGCAGCAACGGTTGATCAGGATATAATGCTCCAGCCCGGATGCATTATCAACATCGAAAAAGATGCGACACTAACAATAGCTGAAGGCAAAAAGGTATATTTAATGGATGTAGACCAATGGGATACATTCTGCGGAGCTACTCGCGAATACGTAATACAGGTGACTTATACCCCGTCCAAGGGCGGCGCACCTAACGTAAGAGATACGGGTACGTCAGCAGCCGGTACTGACAGCAAAAAAAATATGACTGACGCCAAGTTGAACATTAATGGTACCTTGATCGTTAACGGTTCAATTTTCGCTAGCGAAAGCCATGCAAGCGTTATTAGCGATGGAAAGACCGGTGTCATTCAGTTTGGCGCCGCTGTAACGGAAAGCGCAAGCATTACGCAGTATAGCACAATAACTGGTGACGTTGATCTCCTTACGATAGCTATGTCTCCTATCGTTTTGATAAACGAGGACGAAAGCCCTGTTGCAACTTCTGGAGCAACCGCCGGAACTACCTATTATTACAATACTACATGTAAGATGTGGGTAACCCATGGTGCAACAGGGCATGGTAGTTATACCGCCGAACAAACAACAGCGCCCACGTGTAGTGCAACCGGTGTAATGACTTACACCTGCGTTTGCGGTGGTTATAGTTATACAGAGGATATATCTACAGTCGAGCACAACTTTGCGGGCGACGCCAAGGACAACGGCAACGGAACTCACTCCTTCGCTTGCACGTACAACTGTGGCACTTATGGCAATGTACACGATCATGAATACACAGACACAGTGACTGATCCCACCTGCACTGAGGCAGGTTACACAACTCACACCTGTTCTGTGTGCGGTTATGCATACACAGACAGTGAGGTTGCTGCACTTGGCCACAGTTACGGCTCGGTAGTAACATCACCTACTTGTACCGAGCAGGGTTATACGACTCATACCTGTTCCTCGTGCGGTGATAGTTACAAAGACACTTACGTTAATGCACTCGGTCACACCGCAGGCGATGTTACAGTTGAAAACAACGTGGCTCCGACTTGTACTGCAACCGGTAGCTACGACAACGTAACCTATTGTACTGTATGTGGTGTGGAGACCAGCAGAGAAACGATAACTGTTGATATGGCTGCTCACACTCCCGGTGAAGCAGTTAAAGAAAATATCACGGCTCCCACTTGCGTAGTCGCGGGATACTACGATAGCGTAGTTTACTGTACTGTATGCGATGCAGAGCTTAGCAGAGATAGAATAACAGCCGATCCCGCAACGGACGTACATTCTTATAACGTTGAGGTGGACGGCACCAGAACTCCCGCAACCTGCGTTGCGACGGGCTCCGTCACTATGAAGTGCGCGACCTGTGATGCAACTGAGGTTCAGACGCTTGCAATAGATGCAAATAATCACGCGAATATCGTAACCGACACGGCTGTTGCTCCCACTTGTACCGCAACCGGACTTACCGAAGGCAAGCACTGCTCGGTATGTAACGCAACTCTTGTAGCACAGACCGTAGTTGACGCACTCGGGCACACCGAGGTAGTTGATGCGGCTAAGGCTCCTACTTGTACCGAAACCGGTCTTACCGAAGGTAAGCACTGCTCGGTATGTAATGAAGTTCTTGTAGCACAGACTGTTGTTGATGCACTCGGCCACACCG
>CAZQTN010000057.1:5955-11340 GCA_964596195.1 uncultured Ruminococcus sp. | reverse complement strand
TGCGATACGTTTGATCCCAGATATTTTACGGTGTTTGTTTAAAAGTAAAAAAGGGAGAAACGCGAGTTTCTCTTTTAATGATGTTTTTGCCAAGGCAAAAATGATGTTATGCTACGCACAATGATGTTGCTCGCAAGGTCTTGCTCGCAATGATGTGATGCTTGCCCATTGCGCCGCCTGGCGCAACATCATTCACGCAGTGAACATCATAGACGAAGTCGCCCTCATTTGCCCCGAAGGGCAAGCATCAGTTGGAGATTTGCTTATTGCAAATCTCCAACGGCACGACCCTGATATTCGTTGAGGAAATATTCGCCGTTTTTGTACATCTCTATGGCGATCCTGCCGTCTCTGAAGCCGATGATCCAAGAGGTATTGCCGTAGTACTTATCGATGATCTGAGTATAGACGAGAACTCTGTTATCCTCAGTCCAAGCAAGCGATACCGCATCGTCGTACATCATACCGTCTGTTGTGGGCACACATCCGTGCAGTCCCGCGTAGCCAAGCTGAGGGAACTTGCCGTATACGTTGTGGTTGACACCGAAGGGAAGCACCTTGTCGCCCTGCTTGTTGGTATATCTGATCTCGCCCGTCTTGGCATCGTTGAAGTGGAAGGAGATCTTGGTGATGCCCATCGGGTTTTCATCAAGGTTGTATACCTTGCCGTTGATCTTTTCTCTGTACGGCGAGTCCTCAAGACCCTGAACCGAAAACAGCTCAAGGTCCTTGGTTGCCTCTCTGAGCTTTGCCTCTGCTGCAGGGTCTTTTGGCAGGGGGGTGGCACTCGCCTTGTCGATTATCTTGTCGACGAATGAGGTGTATACTATCGGGCGCGCCGCGTTGTTGTACTGGATATCTGCGTTGACGAGGAAGATTATGTCCTGGTCGGGGAAGCAGAGGGTGTCCTGCATACCCATACCGCGAAACATAAAGGAATTGCGCTCGCCGCGCCAGATCTGATAGCCGTAGCCCATATTCATAAACGGGTTGTGCGCGGTGGATCTGTTGTCAACGAGCTTTGAGGTCGCATCGCGAAGGAACTTTTCATTGAGGATCTGCTCGCCGTTCCACTTTCCGTAATTCATTACAAATCTTGCAAATGTAAGCATATCACGGGGGGTGGACATAAGTCCGGAGTCGCCCCAGGCTACGTCGTCGCGCGAGAGGAGCATATATCCGTTCTCAAACGCGCCGATCTTTTTGTAAAGTCGGTCGTAGAGGTAATCGAAAAGGGGCATTCCCGAGAGCCTTTCCGCAACCGCGCCAAGCATATAGGATCCGTCGGTATCGTAATTCCAAAGGGTGCTTGCGGGGCGGGTGTTCATAGGACGGTCGTTAAGGTAAAGTGCTGTTCTGTCTGTCGCATCGGGGTGTTGCATCCACCATATGTTTCCGTTGACGGTCGTCATCGTCAGCATCTCGCGTATGGTCTGCTTTTCGAGTGATTCGGGCACGGGGGCGGTGATCTTATCGCGGAAGATGTCTACGAGCTTGTCGTCGAGGGAAAGCTTGCCCTCCTGCTCGAGAAATCCGATTGCGATTGCCGCGTGTGTCTTGGTCTGCGAGTACATTCTGTGAATGAAATCCTTGTGAAATGGCTTCCAATAATACTCTGCGAATATCTTGTCGCCCCTCATCATAAGGACGTTGTGTATAGCAAATCCGCAACGGTTGAGAAGTGCGATAAACTCAGCGACCTGTGCCGAGCTGACGCCGGCTTCCTCGGGAGTGATCTTTTCAAACATACGGAGGATCTCCTTTGTGAATGGTGTTTTCTTCATTTTACATTAACGAATGGGAAAAGTCAATATATTTACGCCGTTTCGCGGAAATTATTTGCGCGTGTGCGCGCAAGACTGACAAAGGACGGTGCCCGTGTAACGTTTTAGTGTATTTCCGTAGCGGTGTCGCGACGCGAGTGCACGTATTTTAAGGGCGATGCGCCTACCTCGCGCTTGAAGATGCGGTTCATATTCGAGCTGTCGCCGAAGCCGCACAGCTCGGCACAGCGCGCCGCGCTCTCGCCAAGCCTTAACAGCTCGGTCGCGCGCAGTATTCGGTGGTGCGTAATATACGAGTTGAGTGTTATTCCTACGTATTTTTTGAACGAGGTCATAAGGGTCGTGCGGCCGATACCGAGCCGCCAGGCAAGCTCGCTTGCGTTGATCCGCTCCATATAATGTAGGCGAATGTAGTCAAGTGCGCGCGAAACGTATGGCGGTACAGTCCGTCTTTGATCGGAATTGCTTAAGTCCGAAATGTGGGAGAGTAGATAAAAAAGCAGTAATCTTTTTCTGAACGCATCGTCCTCGTTCCATATCGCTTTTGCAATGTGCGCGAGCTTATCAAGCTCGTCACCGTCGGGCTGAATAACGCATCCGCCTACCTTGAATAGTGACGCGAGCGAGGCATAGTCGTCACCGCCCTTTATCATCACGTCCTCGGTGAAGGCGAGATTGGATCTTTTGTACGTCACGCCGCGCGTGCAGGTGACGAAGTGAGGGGTGCGCGGTGCGAACAGGGTAATGCATGGCTTGTCGGTTTTGAGTGATACGGACGGCGCAAGTATCGTCACCTCGCCCGAGGCTATAATGCTGATCTCGTAGAAATCGTGCGCGTGGTAGTCGCTCATTGCGGGATAGGTCGTTTCGTGCTCCTCGGCGGCGATGCCTGTTTTGCTGTTTTCGTATCCGCAGTTTTGCATGCTTATGGTGGGGCTGTATTCTGTCATATTAAATTTCTCCGTTTGTCACCTATTGTAGCACGAAGCTGAACGAATTTCAATATATACGAGAGAAAATATCAAAAAGCTGAACGATACGTCGATTTTTGAAGGTAGAAGGGAGAAATAAAAGCATATCCCACCCGCATAGTGATAACGGGTGGGAGTCTTTATATGAGGCTTTCGGCGGGAGCTCGCCATTTGCTGTGGTTTAACCAAAAACCTCGGCTGCGGCGACGATTTTGAGCACGGAGGTGTCAACCTTGTCACGGCCGTAGGCATCGAGAAAGCGCGAGGTGTATTTATCCGTTTTGAGGTTAAACCACAGCGTCCATACGCCCCAGAAGATATCTATATGGCGGTCGCCGACACCGCCGTTTCCAAGGTCGATATATGCGGACAGCCGCCAATCGTCGAGCATTATGTTTGGCAGGCAGTAGTCGCCGTGTATAAGAACGTCGCTCCTGAGCGCATCCTTGCCATCGCGCAGGACAGAAATTGCCTCCTCTGCGTTTCGGTAGCCAAAGCTGTCGGGAAAGGCGGATCTGTCGTAATTGCCCGTTCGGTAATTTTCCTCTGCAAGTGCGAGGTAGTCGGCCGTTCTTTGCATTACGGGACACCCCGTGTAACGTAATTCGTGTAGCTCGCGCAGGCTTTTTGCTACTGTATCGCACAATTTCCGGGGACTTGAGAGGTATTCGGGGTGCGTGCAGTCCTCTCCCTTGACCCTCGCGGTAAGGAGCAGATCGTGACCGGCCGAGCTTGAGTAGTGCATCACCTCTGTGCCGAGTCCCTTGGAATGAAAGTACGAGGTCATTTCCGCTTCTCTTTTAAGTGCGCCCGGCGCGGCGCTTTTGAGGTAATACCCCTCGTCCTTGTCGATGAAATACACTCTCGCTTCAGGCGAGCAGGAGCTGTCGTATATACGCGCTCCGCCGAAAAGGCCGCCCAGCTCGTCGGGTAGGCGGATAGGTAGGCGATCTATCAGAGTTTTTTTCATTATTTTTGCTCCTTTGGTCTTGTTTTTTGCTAACCGTTCTGCATATATTCGTGCCATATGGCAATAATAGCCGTATGAAAACGATTAAGAGAATAGCAATATTTTTCGTAATAGGCGGTATAGGCTACGCCGCCATAGAGCTTCTGTGGCGCGGACGCACCCACCCAACTATGGTAGTGGCGGGCGGAGTGTGCTTCGTCATTTTTTCGTGGATTGCTGAGCGCTTTGAGGGGCGCTCACTTATCTTGAAGGCGGCACTTTGTGCAACCTTGGTAACGGCGGTGGAGCTGGTCTTCGGTGTTGTATTCAATATGATGCTTGGTATGCAGGTTTGGGATTACAGCAACGTGCCATTCAATCTCTACGGTCAGATCTGTCCGAGCTTCAGCGCGCTGTGGGGACTGTTAGGTCTTGTGTTTATTCCGCTTGCCGAAAGGCTTAACAGGGTCATAGCATAATTATAGCATTTTTTGTTGGAGGGTGTCAACGGTATGTTGCGCCCTCGCTTTCTCTACCGCAATATTTGGTAGTTTTTTCTGCTTGAAAAGTATTGCAAAGTCAATTTAAGTACGATACAATAATATTGATAAAACTAATAAGAGAATGGAAAAGCTATGATAAGAGTACTCATCTACAACGAATTTTATCACGAAAAAACAGACGCGGCGGCAAAGGCCGTCTATCCCGAGGGCATACATAAGGCAATATCCGATTTTCTCGCCTGCGACGACGTGCAGGTAAAGTGCACGACTCTTGAAAACGACGAGTGCAAGATAACTAAGGAAATGCTCGATGAGACCGACGTGCTTATCTGGTGGGGACACGTGCGCCACCATCTTGTCTCGGACGAGGTAGCCGCGCTCGTGCGCGATGCCGTTCTTTCCGGTATGGGCGCGATCTTTCTCCATTCGGGACACCACTCAAAGCCCTTTAAGAGCCTTCTCGGCACCAGCGCAAACCTTTGTTGGCGCGAGAGCGAGGACTCCGAGATTTTGTGGGTAGTTGAGCCGAGCCATCCCATAACTCGCGGCATCGACCGTTATTTCAAGCTTGAGGCGGAGGAGACCTACGGTGAGCCCTTCGTCATTCCCACCCCCGACAAGCTTCTCCTGCTTGCCAATTTCTCGGGCGGCGAGGCGTTCAGGGCAGGTTGCCTTTTTGAGCGCGGAAACGGCAAGATCTTTTATTTCCAGCCCGGCCACGAGACCTTCCCGACTTATTACAACCCCGACGTGCAGACCGTTATCAAAAACGCGGTGCGCTATCTTGCTCCCACCTACCGCGAGGCGACTGCGTGCCCCCACGTGCGCAAGATAACCGACGACGGCACTTACGTTATATGACGTTATATGACAAAATAAGCCACTTGACAAACGCGGCTTTTGATGTTAGAATATACGGGTAATAAATAATGAAGGAGAAAAAAGAATGAAAAAGATCATTTGTAAGGTTGAATACGATACCACAACGAGCGAGCTTGTTAAGAAGGTTACCTCCGGTGTTTACGGTGATCCCGCAGGCTACGAGGAAACTCTCTACAAGACTGCAGGCGGCAAGTACTTTATCTACGTAAACGGCGGCTCGGAGTCCAAGTATCCCACCGAGGATATCAAGAGACTTTCTGCAGCTAAGGCTGAAGAGTGGCTTGCAAACAACTGAT
>CAZQTN010000057.1:0-5855 GCA_964596195.1 uncultured Ruminococcus sp. | reverse complement strand
CAAACAACTGATTTAAAATAAAAACGGGCGGAAAACCGCCCGTTTTTAACGGAGATTTAAAAATGTTGGAAAACGAAAAGAAAAGTATATTCTCAAAGACCCTCGTGCTCGTGCTGGTTGCTCTTTTCTGCTGTGCGCTGTGGGGCAGTGCAACACCCGCGATAAAGACGGGATATAAGCTGCTTGCGGTCGAGGGTGTTGCATCAATAATGCTCTTTGCGGGACTGCGCTTTACCCTTGCGGGCATATTCACCGTTATCATATTCAGCATCGCAAGGCGCAAGTTGCTTTACCCGAAGCTTGAAAACATTCCGCGCGTCTTGACGGTCAGCGCATTTCAGACGGTAATACAGTACATATTCTTCTACCTCGGACTTGCCTACACAACCGGTGTTAAGGGCACCGTCACGAGCGGCTCGGGGGCGTTCTTCGCGGTTATTATCGCCAGCCTTATCTTCAAGCAGGAGAAGCTCACCGTGAAGAAGATACTCGCCTGCGTTATCGGCTTTGTCGGTATCGTAGTCATTAACTTCAACGGTTTGACTCTTACCGATGATCCTATGGATATCCTAGGTGTTGTATTCGTGCTTCTCTCGACTATCTCCAGCTCCTTCTCGTCGGTGCTTATAAAGCGCTACTCGAAGTATGAAGATCCCGTTACGATGAGCGGATATCAGTTTATTATAGGCGGTATCTTTATGTCCATCGTCGGATTTGCCTTTGGCGGCAGGGTAACTCTTGACTCTCTCGGCGGCGTGCTCGTGCTCATATATCTCGCGCTTCTCTCGGCGCTCGCATACTCGCTGTGGGGACTGCTTCTCAAGTATAACCCCGTATCCCGTGTAACGGTATTTAACTTTATGACCCCCGTTTTCGGCGTGCTTCTGACTATGCTTTTTCTCCCCGGAGAGAATAGCGCTGTTGCACCCTGGAACCTTGGAATTACACTCGTGCTCGTTTGTGCGGGTATATTCCTCTTGAATTATCAGCCCAAGAGCAAGGAATAACAAAAGTCCTCCGACCGCAGAGTCGGAGGACTTTTGTTATTTTTCTTATGCCGCCTTGCGCTTGATCTTTCGCCAAGCTATTATAAATATTACGAGGTAGCAGATAGTGGCTACTATCCAGGAGATGGGGAAGGAGAGATACAGACCACCGAGAGAGTTGAAGGGCTCAAGCGGAAATACGAGATAACGCCAGGTGATCCTTATTCCGCACACGCAGACAAGCGCTGTCACCATCGGGGCGATGGAGTAGCCAAGGCCCTTGAGTGCACTTTGCACTATGCCCATAACTCCGCAAAGGAAGTATACGTTTAAGAGTATGGTAACGAGCTCCTTTGTGAGCGCGAGCACCTCTGCCTTGTAGGGGTCGTCGGCTGAGATGAACAAATTGGCTATCTGATCGGAGAAGATCATACCCAGCTGACCTGCCACTATGCCGAATATGCTTGCCTGGATCATTCCGTATACAAGTACACGCTTGATACGGTCGTATTTCTTCGCACCGTAATTCTGACCGGTGAACACCATTGCCGCCTGACCGAACGAGGTGCTGGCTATGTAGGTTATTGCGTCTACCTGACCGGCTATCGTATTTGCCTTTATCGCGTGGTCGCCAAGCGTGTTTACACCGCTTACAAGCAGAACGTTCGAGAGCGAAAAGGCCGAGCTTTGCAGGCCCGCGGGGATACCGAGCAGGAGCATTCTTTTCAGCTGATAGCGGTCAATGCACAGCTTTCTTGGGTTGAAGCCGTAGCATTCGCCGCGTCTGCGCCACAGGATATAGACTGCCGCTGTAGCGGACATGTACTGAGAGATTATCGTTGCTATTGCAACTCCGTCGACCGTCATACCGAAGCCGCATACGAAAAGGAAGTTAAGGCCTACGTTTGCAACGCCCGTTGCGGTGAGGATTATCAGCGGGGTTCTAGAGTCGCCGACCGAGCGCAGTATATCTGCGGCAAAGTTGTAGACCGAGACGCCCGGAATGCCGAGGCATATTATTCTGTAATAGAGTATCGCACCGTCAAGCAATATCGGGCGAGTGCCCATAAGCTCGAGAACGGGGCGGGATATAGCAAGACCGATCGCCATAAATGCAATTCCACCGATGAGTGAAAATGACATCGCGGTATGCACCGTGCGCTCGACCAGCCTTTCGTTTTTAGCTCCGTAAGCCTGCGATACCGCGATGCTTGCACCAAGCGATATGCCTATAAGAAAATTGAGCACGAGGGTGTTAAGCGAGTTCGTCGAGCCGACAGCGCCCAGAGCGTTCGGATCGCCCGAGAATTTGCCCACGACGACATTGTCCGCCATCGAATATAGCGTTTGCAGCATTCCCGAGAGCATTATCGGCAGGGCAAAGCGGATCATCTTGCCGAATATTGGGCCCTCGGTGATCGCGAGCGGCTTTTTTGAAGCGGTCATTTTATTATACCTCCACGGTCGATATCGATTCTATGGGATCTTCCTTTTTAACGGTGGTTATCCTTTTAACCTTTCGCCTTGCGATTATATATAAGATCAGGTAGCAGATAAACGCGACGGACCAAGATATAGGATATGAAAGGTATATTCCCTCAATGGTGTTGAACGCGTCGAGAGGGAAGGCTGCGTAGCGCCAGGTTATTCTGATGCCGCAAATGCAAACGACCGAGATTATCATAGGTGCAAGCGAGTAACCGAGACCCTTGAGCACGCCTGCCATAACATCCATAAGTCCGCATATGAAATAGACGTTCAAAAGGAGGAAAAGCACGCCCTCGGTGAGCGCGAGTATTTCGGCTTTGTTCGGGTCGTCGGCTGCGATATACAGATTTGATAGTTGATCGGCAAAGAGCAGGAGCAACTGACCGAACGCTATACCGAATACGGTTACCTGAACGAGTCCGAATATGACAGTCTTTTTAACTCTGTCAAATTTACCTGCGCCGTAATTCTGACCGGTGAAGGTCATGGCCGCGGCGCTGAATGCGTTACAGGCTATGTAGGTAATGGCGTCTATGTTTCCGGCGATGGTGTTCGCCTTTATTGCGTGGTCGCCAAGCGTGTTGATACCGCTTACGAGCAGTATGTTCGAAATGGAGAACATCGCGCTTTGCAGTCCCGAGGGGATACCGAGACGGAGTATTCTTTTGAGCTGTCCGACGTCCATGCACAGCTTCTTGAATGAGAAGCCGTAGCACTCAGAGCGTCTGCGCCAGAGGATATACACCGAGGCTATCGCGGACAGGTACTGCGAGACTATCGTTGCTATTGCGACACCCTCGACGGACATATCGCACGCACAAACGAAGAAGAAATTAAGTCCTACGTTGATAAGACCCGAAAGGGAAAGGATGATCAGGGGCGTTTTTGAGTCGCCGACCGAGCGCAGTATTCCTGCGGCAAAGTTACATATCGACGACGCGGGGATGCCGAGGCAGATTATACGGAAGTAGAGTATCGCACCCTCAAGGAGCACGGGACGGGTACCCATAAGCATCAGAGCCGGACGCGAGATGGCAAGGCCGATCGCCATAAAGAGAATGCCGCCGATTGCAGAAAATGTGAGCGCGGTGTGCACCGTGCGTGAAACGACCTGTTCCTGCTTTGCGCCGTATGCCTGCGAGACCACGACGCTCGTGCCGATTGATATGCCGATCAAAAGGTTAAGTATAAGGTTGGTCAGAGTGCCCGTAGAGCCAACTGCGCCAAGGGCGTTTACGTCACCGGAGAACTGTCCGACGACGATATTGTCCGCCATGGAGTATAATATTTGCAAAATTCCCGTAAGCATTATTGGAAGAGCAAACGTTATCATTCTTACGAATATAGGCCCCTCGGTAAGGGATAGCTTTTTCTTCGTTGCCGTCACCGTATCATACCTCGCTTTTACATTCTACGACTCGCATTGAAAGACAGAGCTGTTATATCTGTATTTTGTATTATAATACAAACTTTCAGTTAATGCAATACAAAAACAAAATTTATTATTTTATTTTCCCGGTGTTGACAAATCACGTTTTGAGTGGTAAAATATACCCGACAAAAGAATAAACGCAGGGTATTGCGCCGGGACTTCGGCGCATTGTCGGGCCGCGACGGCGGCTAGGGGATAAGGGAAGACGGTGGGAATCCGTCGCAACAGCCATTACCGTGAGTGCGAGTTTTGCACAAGTCGGGATGCTTATCACTCTGTGACGCGTAAAAATTCCTTGGGCAAAAGAGGGAAATTGCGTATATAGGTGGCCCCGTGTCGCCTTTTTGATGCTTTTTTACCCCTCTTGAAGGGGTTTTTATTTTATCCTTTTGATTTAAAAACGAAAGGAAAAAGAAAAATGAAAAGAATTATCAGCACCGCGGCAGCACTCGTACTCGTGCTCGTAATGCTCCTTGCAGTCGGCTGCTCTCAGCCCGAGCTTACAGGCCTTTGGGCAGATGCGACCTACACCGAGGATACCACCGTCGGCAGTGGCGCTAAGACCGTTACCGTAGAGATCTCTGCTGAGGAGACTACCGTAACCCTTACGGTAAAGACCGACGAGGCAAACCTCGGCGCGGCACTATACGCCCTTGAGCTGATTAACGATCCCTCATTCTTCGACACCCTTAACGGTATGAAGGCTGATTGGGATGCAAATTCCGCATACTGGGCGTTCTACGTTGGCGACGATTATGCCACCGTTGGCGTAGCGGATGCGGCAATTCAGGGCGGTGAGAGCTATAAGTTTGTCTACACAACGATGTAACAAGGTCTCAAAAGCTCACAGACGTATATTTGAAAGCGTGCTCTTTGCGATGCTCGGCACGATAATGTTCATCGGCGATCTATTGATGGAGGCATTGCCGAACGTGCATTTTGTCGGTGTGCTGTGCGTTGCTTACACCGCAGTATTTCGATTCAAGGCGCTTATACCGATATACGTCTACGTTCTTTTGAACGGACTTTACGCGGGCTTCTCCCTTTGGTGGGTGCCATATATCTACATATGGGCAATACTGTGGGGTATGGCGATGCTTATACCTCGCCGTGCATCGGGTCGCGTAAAATGTGCGATCTACCCGATAGTGACGGCCATACACGGCTTTGCCTTCGGCGTTTTATACGCACCTGCGCAGGCGCTTATGTTCGGCCTTGACTTTCACGGTATGCTTGCGTGGATCGCGAGCGGTCTTTACTTTGATCTCATACACGGCATATCGAATTTTGCTATGGGCTTTCTGGCCTTTCCGCTTGCCGAGCTTATGCAAAAGCTGCTTAAACGCCACCCCGTGTAACGTTATTTTTGATAAAACCCCTTCATTTTCACGGCTGACGAGCCCGGAAGTGCAGGGGTTTTCTTCATTATATGTTATATCGCGCTCGAGCGATGTGTCGGCACTTGCTTGCGGCAACCAAAAAAGTTTTTAGAAAATTCAAAAAAGATATTGACAAATATGGAAAAATAGGTTATAATCTTTCTCGGTTAGCGGGCGCTAACTCGATAACGCGCCCGGAATTAAAGTGTATTCAATGTAAGGGATCACAACGTCTTATATTGTCAGCCTTTTTCGGAAAGGAGAAAATATGAAAACACTTCGTGACGTTAAAATAGGCGGAACGGCTAAGGTCGTTAAGCTTCACGGCGAGGGGCCGGTGAGAAGGAGAATAATGGATATGGGTATAACCAAGGGCGTAGAGATCTACGTGCGTAAGGTTGCCCCGCTTGGAGATCCGATCGAGCTCACCGTGCGCGGCTACGAGCTGTCTATTCGTAAATCTGATGCTGAAAGCATAGAAATAGAATAAATCTTGGCAGGTGGCTGCCAAAATTTATTGACTGCCGGTTAGCGTTGACTAACCGACATTCAAGCTTCTTATTATATTGA
>CAZQTN010000056.1:0-11394 GCA_964596195.1 uncultured Ruminococcus sp. | reverse complement strand
CGAACGGTAGCCGTATAAAAATACGGTGAGTGAGGAAACGACGATACAAAAAGAGCATAAAATGGAAGAAATTCGAAGAATTTCAACCTTAAAAACAACAAAGCATAAAATTAGAGCGAAGAAACCGTGTTTTTCAACGGAATCCTCGCTCTTTTTGGGTTATGCCTAAATGAAGCAGCCCCTTTGATTTTATTGCTGTTCGGTTGAGTTTATGTGGTTGATGTATGACTCGTAGTAGGCGAATACGATATCATTCATTTCCTGCTCGGACAGCTGGGAGTCGCCGTCGGCATCAACCTTGTTGAGCTCGTCGTAGTTGTCGTAGATGTAGTCGGACATTCCGTCGATTATTCCGGACTCAAGCTCGATGCCGTTGTTTTTGAGCACGGTATCAAGCGACTTGGAGACCTCGGTCTTGTACTCCTCCTCGGTCTTACCCTCCTTGCTTATGGCAAGCGTGTCGGACAGTCCGCCTCTTACTTCCTCGTACAGCTCGTGCATATTTTCATCGCTGCCCATCTGGTCTGCCATCGTGGCGACGGACAGCTTTGCAAGGGTGGTTACCAGGGGAGCTGTGTGCTCGTTGTCGTTGAGGATGTCGACAACTGCATTGACCACCGTGGTCTGCGTACCGTCCTCGGTAACGTAATCTCTGGTCAAGGCCTCGCGTACCTCGTCGGTGTTGCCGTACTCGACGGCGTATATAACGTTCTCGCGAGCAAGAATAAAGTACGCCTTGGTAAGGGTGTCAAGATCGCTCTTCATCGACTCCTCGGTCATAAGCGCCATCGTATCAAACGCCGCCTCGACAAGGTCGGATAGCGGATGCTCCAGCTCAGCGGCAAAGTCGCCCTCCTCGTAAACGTGAGTGACGTACTCGCACATATCTGCGATGAGGAATACCGCGTATTCGCTATCGCATACCGAATCTATCATCTTTGTGATGTCTGCCTCGTTTTCGGGTGTGGGCTTCTTCCAGTCCCAGCCCCAAAGGTGGTTAACGCCCACCGCGATGGAGAGAGCCGGCTCCTTTACCGTTTCTACCATCTCATACTCGGTGCCGCCTACGTTGACCGTGGCGAGCTTTGAGTAGAGCTGGCGACCGCCAAATTTTGCAACCACCGTAACGATCGGATCCTCGGCTACGTCGTCAATATAGTTTTCGTAAAATTCGGTGAACGTTGCAGTCGCCTGATCGTCGGGCGATTCGGTCTGCATCTGTTCGACTATAACCGTCGTTTCGGCAAGCGCGCCCGCTACGGGTGCGATTATCAGCGCGGCAACCACCACGCCCTGCGCCGTTCCCAGCACGAAGCCGAGCAGTCTTGTCAGCGCGTTGTTGCGGCGATGGCTAAAGCCGAATATACCGCAGATCAGCGCGTGGGGCAGAAGCATTGCGAGCTTCACCACAAGGAAGCAGAGTATAAAGCACACGGGCACTATTATCAGCGCCAAGGGAATTGACAGCACGTGACAGAGCGTCTCGCCCTCAAGATTTGTTATAAAGCTCTCAAATCCGTCAAGCGGTAGATTCAGCCTTTGCAACACGGCAAGTATTTCTTCGCCGGAGCGGTTGGAGATCCACACCGTTGCGGTGTTTGAAAAAAGCTTTGTAAGATATATGCTCAGGATCGCGGCGGCAAGTACCGACACGCTCCTTATGACCTGGCGTGATATTCCTCGTTTTGCGCCCTTGTAAGCGCCGATCAGGGCAAAAACGCCGATCCCTATTAATAATCCTGTCGTTATTGGATGCACGATTACACCTCCCTCGATGTTTTTTAAAAACTCTATATTATGTATTTTAGCAGAAAATACAACTATTGTCAATAGCGCCTCACTTCAACAGCTCGGGGCGCACGGCCGCTGTTTTTAAAATTGCTATCTGCGTTTTCGCGTCCTTGATCTCGCCGCGTATTACCATATCGTACAGCTCGCGGAAGGAAACTCTTTCGACCTCGAGAAATTCCCCCTCGTCAAGCTCGCACTCACCAAACGACAGCCCCTCTGCAAGATAAACGTAGATCTTCTCGTTTATGAGCGCCGGAGTTGTCGCGATCTCGCCGAGAAAGGTATACTTGTCCGCCACCGCGCCGGTCTCCTCGCGCAGCTCGCGCTTGCCGGCCGACAGCGGGTCCTCGCCTGCGTAGTTCAGCTTTCCTGCCGGGATCTCAAGAAAAATGCGGCCGTGTGCGTATCTGTACTGTCGCTCGACAAGCACGCTTCCGTCGTCAAGCAAGGGAAGCACGCACACGCCGCCGAGATGTATGCAGAACTCACGGTACGACGTGCTTCCGTCGGACAGGGCCACCGTGTCCTTCACGAGGTGCAATATCTTTCCGTCGAAGATCTCCTCGCGGCTTATATATTTTTCTTCAAGCTTGTTCGTATCTGCCATAGGTGGGCACTCTCCTATTTGTTCGGTGTATATATTTTACTCCCGTACGGCTGCTTTGTCAAGATAAATAAATCGCGTTAATTTTTCGCCAAAGGTATTGTATTTTTCTTGATAAATTGTTATACTTATCTCAAGAAAGGTAAAAAGAAAGAGGAAATATGAGTTTTAACGAAAGCATAAATGAAATAGAAAAGAAAATAGGCTACACCTTCAAGGATAAGAGCCTGCTACTGCAAGCTCTCACCCGTACGAGCTTTTGCAACGAGCACCGCGCGCCGGGGGGCGAGGCCTACCAGTCAAACGAGGTGCTTGAGTTCTTCGGCGACAGCATCCTCTCCTCTGCTATAGTCACCCTCTTTATCAAGGAGTATACCGAGCGCTACGCTCACGGCGTGAGGACGAAGCTTGCCGAGGGCGACTTTACCGTTATTCGCTCCAAGCTCTCAGATAAAAAGAATCTCTCCGACACAGTCACAAGGCTTGAGCTTGAAAAATATTTGCGTATGGGAGAGGGAGATGCAAAGCTCGGCATAGCCGGCGAGCCCTCGGTAAAGGAGGATCTGTTCGAGAGCATCGTAGGCGCGGTTTACATTGACTCCGGACTTGATATGGCGCGCGCTATATCCGTCGTTGCCGGTATGCTCGACATCAAGCGCTTTATAAACGCTGACGGTACTAAAAAAAGCACAACGGTGCAGAGTTTTAAGAACCAATTGCAGGAATTTTGCGCCGACAAAAAGCGCAGATTGCCGCCCCCGACGTACAAAACGGTCGCTGAAAGCGGCCCTGAGCACAAGAAAATATACGAGCGTGCCTGTTACGTGGGTGATAGACTCGTAGCAGTCGGAAGCGGAAAAAATCAAAAGCTTGCAGATGCCGACGCGGCGGAAAAGGCATTGGCTATTCTCGCCTCTGAGGATAAGCGTAGAAATGTGCCCGTGCCCGATGCACAGGCAATAGTAAAGCTCAAGGAATACGCTCGCGCCCACAAGATCATGCCACCCACCTTCCGCGACCTTGGTGAGACGGAGAGGAGCACACCCGTGTTACGCGAATACGCCGTTATGTGCTCTCTTGGCGAGGTTTCGGCTACGGCATCCGCACCGGATAAAAGCGGTGCCAGATGCGCCGCGGCAGAAAAGGTTTTGGCAAAGCTTGCACCTCCGAAGGCACCTAAGAAAAAGCAGCCGTCACCGGCGATGCGCGAGAAAAAGAAGCGCGCACCGAAGAGCGAGGGCTCGATCAGGAAAAAGAACCTTGCAAGAAAGGCTCAGAAGTAATTTTTTGATAAAACAACCACCCCGTGTAAAATTTAAATAACAAATTAGGAGATGAAAACTATGCAGATCGTAGTAAAGTACTCTGATTTTGGCGCCGTTGGCGACGGCGTTGCCAACGACTTTGCCGCCATAAAGGCCGCACACGACTATGCAAATGAGAAGAAGCTGCCCGTCGAGGGTCAGCCCGGCAGGACCTATCGCCTCGGCGACAACGGTACCGCCTCGATCATAATCAAGACGGATACTCTCTGGGTTGGGTGTGCGTTTATTCTCGATGACTCCGAGATAATGCCCGACGCCCTCTGCCGTACGGTTCCGCTTTTCGTGGCTGAGGCTGATAAGCCCTCGGTCAAGCTTGATGGCGTTACCTCGCTTAAGATAGGCGATACCAACATAGGCGTCAAGCCCGGGTTCCCCGCGCTCGTACATATCGTAAACGAAGGGCAGCGCAGATATATCCGCAGCGGTCTTAATGCGGACAAGGGCGATGCACAGCGCGAGGTACTGCTCGTTGATGCCGATGGCAATATTGATCCCTCGACTCCGGTATCCTGGGACTACGAGCAGGTGACGGGCTGCACCGCTATACCGATCGATGATACGCCCGTCGACATCAACGGCGGCCACTTCATTCGTTGGGCAAATCACGCTCCTAATCAGTACACCTACTACGCTCGAGGAATAGTGGTAAAGCGCTCCAACGTTACTATCCGCAACTTCGACCACAAGATGATAAAAGAGGGAGAGACACGTGCTCCGTATAACGGATTCATCACATCGAGTCTTGTCAACAACCTCACCGTCGAGAACGGCATTCTCCGTGCACACAAGCATTACTACCGCCAGGATCCCGGCGGAAAGAACCTGCTCGGTTCGTATGAAATAAACTTCTACGCCTGCAACAAGGTGACGATGAAGAATCTCTATCAGCCCAATATGTACGAGGACGATGACGTGACCGTGCTTTTCAAGGGCGAGATGGGCTCTAACTACTGTCGTAACTTCCTTGTCGACGGCTGTCACCTCTCCTCCTTCGACTCGCACAAGGCATCCGGCAACATCACGATCATCAACTCCGAGATAGAGCACATCAATTGCATCGGCTCCGGACACGTTCATATCGAAAACACCATCATTCAGATGGGTCCGAAGCCCGAGATAATGACTCTGCGCGGCGACTACGGTTGCATCTGGCGCGGCACTGCTTACGTCAAGGACGTTACCCTCGTATCCCCGAAGGACGATCAGGACTTCGCTCTTATGAGCGGATACGGTGCGTGGGAGAACTGGGATTTTGGATACGAGACCTGTATGCCCGAGACCATAAC
Organism: uncultured Ruminococcus sp.; assembly: GCA_964596195.1. Lineage (GTDB taxonomy): Bacteria > Bacillota > Clostridia > Oscillospirales > CAG-272 > UBA1740. Next base: position 6,388 of record CAZQTN010000056.1, on the reverse strand, counting down.
CCTCTGTGACGTCAGAACGTCGAACGGTCGCCCTCTTTACATCTTCAACAGATACATCGAGAAATACGGTGACGTATCTAAGGACACGCTGCCCGACGGCACCAAGAACCTCAACCCCTACAAGCCGGTGAAGAAGGTAATTATCGAATCCAACAAATATAACGTCCCCATCATAATCAACGACACCCCGCTGTTTGCGGACGTTGAGATAATCGAGAAGTAAAATATGACAAAACAAACATTTTTACCATCAGGGAACGGCAAAAATGCGAAAAAAGGAGCGAGTTTTCACTCGCTCCTTTTTTTGTTAATCCTGAATTATCATTCCGTATCCGCCGTCGCGGCGCTTGTATACCACGCCCACCTTTTGCGTGTCGGCATCGGTGAATGCAAAGAAATCGTGGCCGATAAGATTCATCTGCAGTATGGCCTCCTCGGGTGTCATTGGCTTAAACGGGAAGGATTTTACTCTGATGTTAAATTCCGCCTCCTCCTCGTATTCGTCATCATCGTCCGGCTCGACTATGTTGAATGCGCCACCCTTTACCTTTTTCTCCAGGCGTGTCTTGTTCTTTCTGATCTGTCTCTCAAGTCCCTCGACTGCACGGTCGAGCGCGGTTACAAACGTCTCGCTCTCCTCCTCGCTTCTGAAGGTGGTGCCGCCGTAGTTTACGGTGAGCTCGAGTATCTTCACTCCCTTGCGCACTCTGCAGGTTACGAAGGCCTCCGTATCCTCGCCGAAGAACTTGTCAAACTTTGCAAGCTTCTTCTCGATAAGCTCCTTGAGGCTCTCGCGCACGCTCATCTGTTTTCCGTAAATCGTGATCTTCATAACGATACCATTATACCGTTTTTCGGTATCCTTTCCGAAAGATTCGGGGGTCATAGTCACCGGGGTGACTCACCCCTCTGACTATATTATAGCATATTGTTTGTGAAAAATAAATAGTTTTCGGCAAAAAAACCAAAAAATATTGATAGATGTGTACAAACTGTAAAATGTTTATCCACACAACAAAAATGTATTGACCAACGCGCAAAAATATGATAAAATGTTATTTAATGGGTGCCGCTTTGGCACCCATTTTTTCACCGCGCGGCTCGTATTTCGTCGTTTTCTTGACAAAACGGGAAAACGGTGGTAATATATATTTACAAATATTTTGTGTTAATGTTACCGAAAGGAGAAAAAATGCAAAACAGTCGACGTCGTATAACGGATATCGTCGAAACATACGTCGATATTCTGCTTAATATAATCGCTATCCTGATCTCGTATTTCTTTGCGATAATGATACGAGGGGAGCAGGTGGTTCCGCTTGTGTCGCCTATAACCGTGCTCCTGATCGCGCTCAATCTTCTTGTGATCACGTTCGTGTACACCACCTTTAATATGTACCGACCGAACAGATACGCGCGCAGATTCCGCAGCATCTACGAGCCCCTTCGCGCCAACCTCGTTTACTTCGGCGCTATGGCGGCGATAATCGCCTTCGTTGCCAGAGATGGGTATACGGACTTTTTCCTGTACTGGACGCTTTTTGCGTTCGTTCTCTCTACTGCGTTTCTTACCTTCAAGCGCCATTTTATAAAGGCGCTTGCCGTTTCCTGGCGTAACAGGCGCTTTAACCTGCGCAAGATCATAATAGTCGGCGATAACGCCGCAACCGCAAAGGAATATATCAAGCAGGGTGCCGCTGAGGTGCAGTACGGTACTATGATACTCGGCTACGTCGGCGACAAGATCACTGACGATATCGGCATTGAGAAGCTCGGCGGAATTAAAAATCTGCCCGAAATACTCGATAAGTATAAGCCTACCGATGCCGTATTTGCTATCGATGCATACGATAAGCGCCGTATAATAAAGCTCGTTAACTTGTGTGACGACCGCTGTGTAAAGGTGTACTTTTTGCCGGTAACGTACGGCTTTTTCAGAACTTCGCGCCAGATAGAGCAGGTCGGCTCCATTCCCGTAATCAATATCCATTCGACCCCTCTTGACAACGCGACTAACGCCGCTCTTAAGCGTGCGGTGGATATCATAGGCTCTCTCGCCCTGATCGTTCTCACTGCCCCCATAATGCTTGCTGCGGCTATCGGTGTGCGCCTCTCCTCTCCCGGGCCGATACTGTTCAGGCAGATCCGAGTCGGAAAGATGGGCAAGAAATTTATGATGCTTAAATTCCGATCAATGCGCGTTAACAGCCTCTCAAACAAGGGCTGGACGACAGACACAGACTCGCGCAAAACCAAATTCGGCAACTTCATCCGTAAGACCTCGATAGATGAGTTGCCTCAGCTCTTTAACGTTCTGCGCGGCGATATGTCGCTTGTCGGCCCGCGCCCGGAGATCCCCGTCTTTGTCGAGCAGTTTAAGGAAACGATACCCCTTTATATGGTAAAGCATTACGTAAAGCCGGGTATGACGGGTCTTGCACAGGTCAAGGGCTTGCGCGGTGATACCTCGGTCGAGGATAGAATACACGAGGATATCGAGTATATCGAAAACTGGACCTTCTGGATGGATATTTATATCCTCCTCAAAACGCCACTCAAGGCCGTAAACAAGAATGAAAAATACGTTGAGGCATCCGTTGAGGGAGATCTCCTCGACGATGAAACGACACGCGATTTTGTGGCTTAAACCAACCCCGTGTAACAAAAAACGAAGAAAGTGAGGCTGAAAAAATGAGCAAAATACTATATGCGGCATCAACTATGGCGCACATACACAGCTTTCACGAGGATTATATAGCGGCCCTGCGCCGCGACGGTCACGAGGTGCTCGTTATGGCGAGAGGCTCGGATGCCGATTTTGATATTCCGTTTGAGAAAAAGATGCTCTCGCGTGAGAACGCCGCCGCAAGGCGAGAGATACGCCGCATTATCAAGCGCGAGGGGTTCGATTATATATTTCTCAACACGACTCTTGCCGCATTTCATATCCGCCTTGCCTTGCCTAAAAAGGGGCGCCCAAGAGTGGTTAATATGGTGCACGGCTATCTTTTCCCCGAGAACTCACGCTCGTTGAAGGACAGAATACTTCTCCTTTGCGAGAAGATCGTGGCAAAAAAGACAGACACCCTCATACTTATGAATGACGAGGACGTGTCGATAGCGACACGGAATAAGCTATCCATCGAGCCGCCCCTTTTCGTGCGCGGCCTTGGTGCGCACACCCACCGTACCGAAACGCCCATATCCGTGATAAGGAGAGAGCTTGATGCCGAGGGCAGGTTTGTTATGACCTTTGTCGGCGAGCTCAGCGACAGAAAGAATCAGCGCTTTCTGATCCGTGCTTTGCCGAAGATAAAAATGCAGATCCCAAGTGCTATGCTTTGGCTTGTCGGTGAGGGAGATAAAAGGGAAGAGCTCACGATGCTTGCAAAGAGTCTCGGTGTCTTTGATTCGATCGTATTCACAGGCAGACGGAGCAACCCGTGTGACTTTATTCGCGCCTCTGATCTCTACGTTTCCGCAAGCAGGATCGAGGGTATGCCCTTCAATATCATCGAGGCGCTCGGCACCGGCAAGACCGTGCTTTGCTCCGATATAAAGGGCCACCGTGATCTTATCGGGCACGGCGAGAGCGGCTTTCTTTATCCGTCCGACGATCTTGATTCCTTCGTAGAGGGGGTTATCGCGGTGCACGGCGGCGCTCGCCCCGACCTTGACTCCGTTCTCTCCACGTACAAGGCCTACGAGTGGGACAGCGTGTTTGAGGACACCTACGCAAAAATAAAGGAGGCCATCGAAAAGTGACAACGTATTTGAAAAAAATCGACCTTAACACCATTCGAGCCTTCTATATGGGGCGTGTATATCCCGTCGTTGTGTGTGCATTGGTGCTTATTGGATCCCTCACGGGGCTTGAGATGTACTTCAATTTCCTCGTCACCGCTCTTTTCGTCAGCTCGCTTATCATATGTACCTCGACAAGACCTATGATAGTGTCGCTCTGTACCTATATCTTTCAGCTCTCCACCAAGAACTCCCCCTCGCTTATAAATAACTCCGATTATCTTTACACGGGGTGGCGTCTGTGGGCACTCGTTATCTCAATTTTGTCCATATTTGCCGCCGCGTTCTACTTCTTTTTTAAGAACAAGATTTACCGTAAGGTCAACCCGAAGCGCGATAGGATAATCATTCCCGTGGCCGTCCTTTGCGTGGCATTTCTCGTAAACGGTGCATTCTCCGATGCCTGGGTGCCTATGAGCCTATTGTTTGCTTTTTTGCAGACGGTCGTTTATGGCTTTATATTTCTGCTGTTCTTTTACGGACTCGGCGACGACGAGACCACCGACACGCTTATGCCGTACCTCTCCTACGTCTCGACGCTTATGGCCTCGGTCATAATAATTCAGCTTGCGGTCCTCTTTCTCACCTCGGATGACGTCTTCGTCGACGGCTCCATCAACAAAGAGGGCGTTGTCCTCGGCTGGGGCATTTGGAACCTTATCGGTGCCTGCCTTGCCATGCTCATTCCCGTTATCTTCTGGGGCGTGATGCATTCCAAGTATTCCTGGGCGTATTTTGCCGTCGCCACTCTTACGTGGCTTTCGGCCGTGCTTACCATGTCGCGCAACGCGCTCATTTTCGCCAGCCTTGCCTACGCCGCCTGCGTCGTTATTGCCTGCTTCAAGGGCAATTACAAAAAGCCGTATCGTGTTATATGCGCCGTCGGCATCCTCGGCATTATAGGTCTGATCGTCCTCCTGTGGGCAAAGATACAGGCGCTCCTTGGCGACTATTTCGCCCGCGGATTTGACTCCAACGGCCGCTACGAGCTTTGGGCAATAGGGTGGAAGAACTTTCTCGATTACCCCATCCTCGGCCGCGGCTTCTCAGGCTTTGAGTCGGTGCACAAGCTTGAGTCGGGCGCATTTGCCCATATGGGTCCTATGCCCACTATGGCACACAACACACTCTTCGAGCTCCTCTCGGCCACCGGCCTCGTCGGCACGCTTGCCTACGGCTATTACCGTGTTGTTTCGCTTATCCCCGTGTTTAAGCGTCCAACCCTTGCAAAGACGATGCTCGCTCTGTCAATGCTCGTCACTCTCGGCGGCAGCCTGCTCGATAACTTTGCATTCAATCTCTACCCGATGTATTTTGCTATGGTTACCCTCGCCCTTATCCATAGGGCAGACCCCGTGTAACGAAAAACGCCCCCGAGCGGCTGACCGCTCAGGGCGTTTTTATTGATTTTCTGCTTTCCACTCAGATATCTGTCGGTCGATCACGGGAGTGATTTTTTTTGTAATTACCTCACAAAACAGAAAAAAGCAATCGTGCGGCAGAATAATTTGAGTACACCTCGGCGAGAATATGTAAAAAACAGATGGTGCGTGTATGAACGATTATTTTTGCGGCTGGTACTTCAAATGTCAGTCGGACGGCAAAACGGTCGCCGTCATTCCTGCTACTCACCGTACGGGTGGCGAGCGCTCAAACTCAATACAGATCATCACCGATACCGCCTCGCGGACGGTGTTTTATCCGTACGAGGCTCTGCGGCGCGAGCCGCTCGGATTCTCGATAGGGGAGAGCTATTTTGGCAAGGACGGCGTGATACTGCGCCTATTGGACGGTGATTTTTCAGCATCGGGCAAACTGGTTTTTGGCCCCTTCTCGCCCATAAAATACGATGTAATGGGCCCGTTTAAATATCTGCCGTTTATGGAGTGCCGCCACGCTGTCAGAAGCATGTCGCACACCGTGGGCGGAGAGGTCACCGTAAACGGCACAAGCTATCCCCTCGGCGGTGCGAGAGGCTATATCGAGGGGGATCGCGGCCATTCGTTCCCCTCACGCTATCTGTGGACGCATGCCTTTTTTGAGGGCGGCTCGCTTATGCTTAGTATTGCCGATATCCCCTTGGGCGTGTTAAATTTTCGGGGCGTTATCGGCATTATCCACTATCGCGGCAGGGAATATCGTCTGGCGACGTACCTCGGCGCGCGCGTGCACCTGCTCACAGAGCACGGGGCGATAGTCAGGCAGGGCAGAGCTGAGCTCACCGTAAGGCTCGTTGAGCGTCGTGCCATACCCCTCGCCGCACCTATGCGCGGCAGAATGAGCCGTATTATACACGAGTGCGCGAGCTGTCGCGCCGCCTACGAATTTAAGCTCGGCGGCAGGATCGTGTTCTCGTTCGAGACCGACCGCGCCTCATTCGAGCACGAATACCCTCAGTAGTCGCGCGGCAAAATGATGGTGCTGTAAGGATTTTTCATAAAAAGCAAAAAACTTTCAAAAATGGCTTGACTTTTACATTTTCCTGTGATATAATACTCTAGCGAGATTTCGGAGTCATCCGAAAATTTGATGGCGGATTAGCTCAGTTGGCTAGAGCGTCCGGTTCATACCCGGCAGGTCGTTG
>CAZQTN010000055.1:0-11630 GCA_964596195.1 uncultured Ruminococcus sp. | reverse complement strand
ATACCCGCATCTGCAAATGTCAGTTTTGCGGCAGGTATTTTGTTCCCCGCACCAAGCATAAAACCCTGTACTGTGACCGCATTGTTCGGGATGGCATGACCTGCAAGGAGATCGCGCCGTATCTAAAACACAAAGAAAAGATAGCTGCAAACAAGGTTCTGTCTCTCTTCGATCATGCAAAGGGCACCATGTATCAGCGGGTTTACCGAGTCGATGACGATAAGGAGGAGTCTGTAGTTGACATGACCCGCGGCCAGTATGACGCTTGGTTGAACTCAGCAACACAGACCCGCGACCGTTATCTTGCCGGTGAACTGACAGCGGAGGAAGCGATGACCATGATTTCAGCCCCCACAAAGGACGAACTGCTTGAGCAAATTTCGTCAGAACTGACACTTGAAATCTCTGCACCGTAGAGTTAACATCACCAACACTTTGGAGGTGATGTTTGTGAAAGAATACATCGATGCGCTGAAAAGACAGATTGCCGACGATCCGCCGAACCTCGATGGCAGCGAATCCGTCCTGTCCTTTCTCTACGAAGCCTACAGCCAGGTAAACAGAATGGACGATGACAGGATCAAGGCGGACTTCAACACACTGTACCAGGCTATGAACGGTATGACGCTGCAGAAGATGGATCAGGTCCTCGATCCCGTCTGTACCCTTTGTAGGGATCATGAGCGTTTTGGATTTGTGCAGGGGGTACAAATCGGAGTGCTATTAGGGAAAGAACTATCAGACGGGTGAGCCGTTATGTCTAACAACACTGGAAAGGCTACCTGGATTAGCAAAGGGTGAAATCTACATATTAGGGGATCATACCCCATCATGTTGAACAAAAAAGGGAAGTAATCCCCAAAAAGGCAGTTTAACAAACGTAAAAGGTCCGCAGGGAGTAGTTCCCCGCGGACCTTTCTGAAATTAATACACTAATGCCTAATTGTCCACCCCTCTGCCCAACCAAGCTTTGTGGTAAAGAATACAGAAGATTGGCTGGCTTAATCGTTGGTTCCTAACTCCTGCTCAAATCGGTCAGCCCATTTGCAAAATTTTACCCGATAATGATGGGTTTCCGGGAGCGTGGAGCAGGTAACGATATCCGCCGCACGGCGCATATATCGGGCGGCCTCCCGGAGATTTTCCAGCTCATAATATGTCCATGCAAGATTCGTGTAGGTCGCTGCTAGAGCAGGATGATCCTTCGGGAGTACATTTTCTCGTATAATCAGTGCTTTCTGCACGTATTCTATAGCTTTCTTGTGATCCCCCAAACTATGGTAAGCACTGCCTACGCTATTGTAGGACTGCGCCAACTCGGGATGATCTGCCGGAAACACCTTTTCACGGATTTCCAGAGCTTTTAGTGTGTATTCCAGTTCTTTTTCATGATCTCCCAGTTCACCATAGGCAGTCCCTACGCTAATATAGGATTGTGCCATGTTGGGATGATCCGCAGGGAGTACATTTTCATGGATCGCCAGGGATTTTTTCTGGTATTCTATATCTTTTTCGTGATCCCCCAGTTCACCATAGGCGCTACCTACGTTATTGTAGGACTGCGCTAGGAGGGGATGATCCGGTGCGAGCACTTTTTCTCGAATGTTCAATCCCTTCTGTAAGTATCCCAGTGCCTTTTTGTAATCCCCCAAGTCGCAGTAGGTGGTACCTACATTATTATAAGCTGTTGCCAAGTCGGGATGATCCGAAGGAAGGGTCTTTTCCCGGATGGTCAGGGCTTTCATTCTGTATTCCAGTGCTTTAGGATGGTTCCCTAATTCGCCGTAAGTAACCCCCACATTGGCATAAGTAGTTGATAAGGTGGGATGATCCGCTGGGAGGACCTTTTCCTGGATTGCCAGTGCTTTTAATTGGTATTCCAGCGCTCTTAGTCTATCCCCCAGCTTACCGTAGGTGGTTCCCACATTGTTATAGGTTGTTGCCAAGTTAGGAGAATCCGGGGGGAGCTTTTCTTCCAGCTTTTCCATAGTGCGAAGTAAACATTCCAGTGCATTGACATAATTGCCGACTTCATTCCACAACATGCCAGACCATGTTGCCCACAATCCGTTTGAATCATCAAAACATAGGGATGCCTTCGTCAACATCTGGGCTATTTGCCTGTAAAGCATACCGCGGTAGTTCGTCATATCGTATTGGCGGATCAGACCTATAAGGAACGGCGCACAAACATACTCTTTGGGTGGAATTTCTGTCTGGCACACTAAGCAGATGACAGGATGGATGATAAGTAGACCGTCTTTGATCTCCAGCCAGCCCCGGTTCAATAGGTCGTCCAGGGCATTCTGCTGGGCTTCCTCCAGGGAGATGCCAAAGACTTCCGCATCCATGCCATCTTCCGGCAGGAGGGTGGCGCACCGCAGAACCTGCTGACCATCTTCTGGAACCCCGGATACATCGAAGACCACACTCAAGTGGGTGTAGATCTGCGCCTGATCCGGGGACTGGCTGTAGTCCGTGGTGATTTTCTGATACTTCTGGCTGGGCAACGTGTGCTCCCGCAGCGCCGTCAGGATATGTTCCGCTCTGACCTGCCGCCACCCGCGGGCGGTTAGGGTTCGGGCGATGAGGTCGATGGTCATGGTATGCCTGTTGACCGCCCGGATCAGATCAATCATCTCTTCCTCAGTCAGTGTGGCACCGTGATTGTGGAAAATCTTCTTCAGATTTTCTTCGGACATGGGTTCCACCCGGATAGCTCTGGGTGCATAGGATCGAGTGGTAATCAGCAGCTTCAGGGGCAGCCCCGTCAAAGCATCATAGCCGGGATCCCTTTGCAGATCTGCCAGATTTCCCGTGTTTCCATCGGCGTTGTCAATAATCAGCAGATCCCCGCTATGGGATTCTTTCAGCAGTGCCAGCACCCGGCGGCTCCGGGCAGATTCGTCCTCCCGAAGGGCATCCTCGCTGAGCCTGGGACGGATGCTCTGAGCCATATTGGCAAGGGTGCGGGTAAAGGAAGTGTCGAACCGTACAAAATGGACGATACCGGGATGCTCCCGGGCGTAATGCACCGCCAGCTCCGTCTTGCCCATGCCGCCCAGACCTGTCAGGACAACCAGCTTATCTCCCGCCGCAAAGCGGCTGCGGATTTTCTCCAGTTCCTCTTCTCTGCCCACAAAGCCGCTGGACTGCAGGCGGCTGCCGATGGGCAGTTCCAGATGGGGCAGATCCTCCAGCGTCGACCGGATGGTGCCCAGTTCCTTGTTCATAAGGTCAATGATTTCCCGGAGCCGGTCTGTGTCCAGGGCGATGGCATCCCGGTACACATCGGGGATGTTCCAGAGTTCCATCGTTCCGGCACAGTCTCTCATGGTCTGGGTAACTGACCGGTTGGAAATGAACAGCACGATCACCCGCTGAAAGTGAATACCCAGCGCCGAAACTTCTGCCAGGGTATGCCGAACCTTCTCCGTTGTCCGGGTGGAGGTAACCTGGACGGCGATTTGCTGCTTTTCGTCGATCAGATCCACACCGGCATAATTCTGAGAAATCGAATTGGCATTGACCAGATTCCAGCCATGGATCCGGTTCAGAAGCTCCATCAGAGTGTTCTCCGCCGCCACATTGCTGCTGGCAAGATTCGCCCGAATGGCGATCTCTACGGAACTGACCAGGGTACCCAACTGATGCTCCAGCCGGGCATTGAGTATCTGTCTGCTTTCCAGCATCACAGCCGCCTCCTGTCTGTCTTTTTCTACATTTTACCACAGAGTTCAGGGGCTGTAAATGAAAAAACCAGTCTGCATTTTGCTCTGCAGACTGGTTTTCCAATTATCCATTCTATATGGGAATACATGCAAAGATGTGGTAGACCGTAATGGGATCGACACCTCCGGAATAGCGGCATTTTGCAACTTTGACGTACTGGTGATTAGGCACATCCATTTCCACAAAGGAGCCGTCTGCATATTTTAGCTGACCGGGGTGGTACGTCTTGATATGATCTTGGTAGCTTTTCCATATCTGCGCAAAGGCTGTAGTATCAGCATCCACATAGGTCAGCAGATACAGGGCGGGGAAACCGCGGGTGTTGTATTTGTCAGACAATCTCTCCAAATGCTCATTCCACTTAGATTTGTCCTTGTCGGATACACGCAATGCCTCGATAATCGTCCAGGGTTCATTGGAATCGTTGTAGACCAGCATATCCAGCTCGCCGATACTTTTTCCAGTGCCGCTGCTGCCGCGTTGGCTCTGATCACTCACCCGATATCCGCTGTTGATCAGGTTGTCCCGAACCCGCCGGTTGCGCAGATCCTCCATGCCCTTTCCGTTTACATATCCCTGACCATCGCTCTTAGGAACCAGACGATAGCTAGGCTCATCCTGGATATTGCCGCAGGCCTGAATGATTTTTTCCAAGAGCTTCTTTTCGTCATCCTGACCATCGGGGGCGGACTGGTTCAGAATATCGACAATCGGGATCATTTTACGCCCTGCTTTTGACAACGTCTGATTCTGTCCGACTTCCAGCAGCATTTTCAGTTCTTCAAAATCAAACTCATCCCGTTTACCATCCAATTTATATATCAGCTGTACAGACGGTGCTTTCAAGCCCATCTTTGAAACAATTCGGTCCACATCAGATGTCAGCATCATCAGGTATGTATTAGGGCGGTGCATGGGGTTGCTGTGCCAGATAAAGAAACGGAGATAATTTCCGTCGATGACCACCATGGCACTGTACCCCAATTCCTTGTGTTGGAATCGCGCGCCGGTGCGCCACACTGTTGCTATATCCAGCTCTGAAGAACGTTCCACCATCAGGTGGTGAAGCAGATTGTTGGGCAAATAGTCGAATTCCATGATGAATTCAAGAATATCTGGATTTTCGTAATATGTTTCGATGTTCACCTTGGAATTCTGCTGGCAGAGCATGGGAATGAATTCATTTCCTCGATTGTCAGAGAAGGACAGATTGAATTTATGCATAACGCCCAGAACGAACTGAATGTCACCGCTGTAGTACCTGGCATCGGGCATGGTACAGCGGATGGAAGGGTTATTCCGGGCGCTTCCAAGGATCTCAAAAATGGAGCTGCGGGGAATCAGGCCGTTCCGCGCACCCATAAGGCGGTTGAAGAGGATGATGTACAGGGCGTTGGTGATCCAGTCGGGACTGAGGATTACATAGTCCTTCAGGTCAAAATCCCCCGTGTCCCGGCAGCAGAAGCTGACGCCCAGGTCGTTGAACCACCGCAGAAGATCCTCCCGGTCCTGATCGACGCTGCATTCCTGGCAAATTTCCTCGTAGGTATCGCCCATAATATAGTGGGACTCCATATTCTCCAGTTTTTCTTTGACCTTTGTCCAGGAGATAGGCCATTGGAAGTCCAGAAAGCCTGTCTTCTCAATTTCCTTCAGCAGCACATCAGTAAATGCGCTGTTGAATTCGTCCCGGCTGAAATCCTTAGCGGACAGGCGAACGATCTGGGTCAGCTTGTCGTAGCGGCTATGCAGATCCCTTTCATCCACGGATGCATTGGGGTTCTGGTCGATTTTGTTCAGCACCAGCAGCACGGGGGCGTCAGGGGCGAAGGAGCTGACGTTGTGGAGCCAGTATTTTGCCCGGTCGCTCTGGGTGTCGTCACGAGCGTTGAGGAGGATGACATACATGGTTCGCCCAGTAAGGAAGATTCGGTGCATGGAGTGCATGATCTCCTGGCCTCCGAAATCCCAGTAGTTGACCTGGAAATTTCGTTCTTTCACAGTGTGACGCCTGCGCTTTATGAAGATACCAGGTGTTGGCTGGTCGACATAGTCCACTGGGTCACCACCATCGTTCATCAGCCGTGCAATGGTGTAGGATTTACCTGCCTCACCGTCGCCAAGGAAAACCACCTTAATCTCATTCAGGGGCACCTTGTTTTTGTCGCTGAACCATTTGGCCACCATAGTATAGGGCTGCTCAAAGATAGACATATCAGGAATCGCATCGACAGTAGTATCCCAAAGACATACGGCCGCTTTGTTCTGACCGGAGCAAGGCTTTATTTCTGTTGTAAAACTTTCTGAAATCTCAGGTAACCAATCAGGCAGATCCTCTAAATGCATATAGGACAGGTTCAAAAACCGCAGATTTTTACAATACCGAAGTCCTTTGGGTAAGGTTTTGGGGCGGGTACACCACGAAAGGTTCAGCTCGGTCATTTGTGGCAGTTCTTTCAGCTCCGGGAAGGCGCGGAGATAGCTACATTCCGCCAAATTCACCTTGGTAAGCCGGGGCAAATTACTTAGCTTTGGAAGAATAGCGAGATTGGGACAATTCGAAACATCCAGTTCTGTCAATTGGGGAAGGTCTTCCAGCGCAGGCAGTACAGCAAGGTTATAGCAGTGCAAAAGATTCAGCCTAGTCAGCTGTTTCAGGTTTTCCAGCCCCGGCAGCATGGTAATTCTGCGGCACTTTATAAGGTACAGTTTGGTCAACTGAAGCAAAGCCTCCAGTCCTGCCAAATCTGTCAAACTGATACACTCAGCAATAAATAGTTCTTTAAGCCGAGAAAGCTGGTCCAGATTGTGTATTTTTACGAGTCCAGTGCATTTCGTCAAGGATAGCAGTTCCAGCGCGAGAGGGAACTCGATTGGTCCGGTATCGGCTGTAAGCTGAATGTTCCAAAGGTCCAGTTCACGAAGAACCTGCAGGTTGCGCCAGTACTGGGAGGATATCTGCATATTCCAGAGCCCCATAGACTCCAGATATTTTTCACAGTAAGGAAGGTAATCGTCAGGAGATACATTTTCCGGGAGAACTACCAGTAACCAATTCCCGATGGAATTGAGGTAGAGGCTTCGAGAAATACCACATGCATCGAAGCGTTCCATAACCTCTTTGTCGCCAGATCCGATAAATCGCAGATATCTAATCTTCTCCCAATAGATATCTTGCGGGATTATCTCATAAATGCAATCTCTTAAATCTATGTCTGTGCGTCCATAGCCACCGCAAATTCTCCGAATTCGTTCGTCAAGTTTTTCGACAGGCATATTATTACAGGGATACATCCGTTCTTCCAATAACGTATCACTTGCCATAATCTCACCGACCTTTTCGTCATATTTCGACTTTTCTCCAGTATAACCCAATATCGGCAAAAAGGCAACAAAAATGCCGCCCGGCGTGAGTTTGGAACTCCCGCCGGGCTTATGTTGGGCATTATGAAGTTGCTGATGAAAACCGTTATTTCCGATACAACTCGTCCAGCGTCTTGCCGTCCTTATTCTTCCACTCGATCCAGCCGTTGGTACTGCCGCCCAGGACAAACATGGCGGCGGAGCTGGGGGATGTAAAGGAAACGGATACGTTCAGCTTGTACTTACCGCCGATGCTCGCGATATTGCCGTTCTGAATAGCGGTCTGGCGGTGCTGCTCCATTTTGTCGGAGTGGCACTTTCTGCCCATGTCAATCTCGGAGCCTTCCAGAACCTCGAATTTTTCGCCGTCGTAAATACCGAAGGCCTGGACGCCGTTTCTCGTGGTATGCAGAACATTGGCGGCGTCCATAGCTGTCTTGGAGTTCTCCATCTTATAGCCCTGGGTAGCCATGATGAATTTGATCTCCTCGTATACTTCCTCGATCAGCGGAAGATCATATTCATCGATTTCATACTTGGGGTTGACGGTATTCTCCACCTTGTACCGCCGGGATTCCGTGGCCTTGCTGATGGCATAAGCTTCAAGACCGCTGATCATATCCAGGGAGAAGGTCTTACTGTCCGCTAGGAACATGATCGCCTTGTTCCAGAAGTCCTTGGATCGGTTGTGATCGTCCAGTCGGCTGACGCCGTTCCTGGTCTGCCCCACATAGATCTGCGCAATCTTATTGTCATCGTTCTCGCTGATGAGGTAGTAGATGCCGGGACGATTGATACCGGTCAGCTTTTTCGCTTCAGACAGCAGCGGCCGGGGAATCACGTAGGTAGTCATGGTAGACAGATGGCGCCGGATGGATCGGATTCCATCGGGCTGGCCATTGTGGTATATCATCTCAAGCTTTTTGCTGATTGCCATATTCTCTCTCCCTGTACTTTTTATGCATAATACGATCTGTATTCTAATAGTCATCCTAATAATTATTATAATGATTATTAGAATACAATCAAGAGCGAAAAAGCCTTGTTTGGGAGGACCAGGGATGTGGTCAGACGCTTCGCTGTTGACAATCATATAGATTTGGTACGCAATATCTGTATCATTGTCACTCCAGGTCCCAATACGCAGCAAGCCCGGCGGGATTTTACTCCTGCCGGGCTTGTATTGGTATGCTGTTTTTTTCGTCAAATCAAGGCTCTGAAATGGTTACAAAATGGTACGGTGTAACTGTGGTGTAAATCCGATGACTCCGATCCCAAAATGCGCTGTGGCTCTAGGACTTTCCTCAAATCCTGGAATTTCTGCCGTGGCATACAAATAAGATCTTCGTCATCTGTTGATACCTCTGTTTCTGCTTGATTGCTCTTTTTCGGTCATTACGCTGGGTTTATTGTACCACACTGGGGACCTGATTTCCACCGCGGTCTTCACTAGCGGGGAAAACGCGCCATCATTTCGCGGATCTCGTCCTCCCGGGGCATGACCCGGAGGGCGCCTTTGCGGGTGGTAATGATGCCGGCGGCGGCGTTGGCGAAGGAAAGCATCTGTCGAAGCTCCGCTTCTGTGTAATCCCGCAGTCCCCACATGAGGACATGGTGCAGCACACCCGCGAAGAAGGTATCGCCGGCTCCGGTGGTCTCAATAGCCCTGATGAAGCTCAGTGCGGGGACTTCCGCCTGAACACCGCCGCTACAGGCGCGGCTGCCGTCCCGGCCCATGGACAGCAGGAGCAGCCGGATCTGGGGGAACCGTTCCCGGATCCAGGCGATGCCAGCATCGAAGTCCGCTTCGCCGGTGAGCCACTGGATCTCGTTATCAGAGATCTTCAGAATATCGCAGTGGGCCAGGCCGTAGAGAACCTGTTCCCGGGCAGCGTCCAGGCTGGGCCATAGGGGCGGACGCAGATTCGGATCAAAGGAGCGCAAAACGCCCGCTTCCTCCGCAATGGCGATGGCCCGGCGGGTGGCGCTGCGGACAGGCTCATCCGTCATGGACAGCGTACCAAAATGGAAGATCTTGCAATTGCGGATCATCTCCTCGTCCAGCTCTTCGGCGGTCAGACGCATATCCGCACCGGGGCCGCGGTAGAAGCTGAAATCCCGGTCGCCGTCCGGCAGGGTGTGGACCACGGCCAGGGTAGTATGGACGGATCCATCCCAGCGCAGCCCCTCCGCGGAAATGCCCGTTTCATCCAGGGCCGCTTTCAGCTGATCGCCAAAGCCGTCGCGGCCCACCTTGCCGATAAAGGCCGCGGTGTGGCCCAGCTTGCGCAGCAGCGCAAGCACGTTGCAGGGTGCGCCGCCGGGATTGGCCTCCAGAATGGGGTTTCCCTGGCCGCTGATCCCGTTTTGAGTCAGATCGATGAGCAATTCGCCCAGCGCGACGATATCATACTGTTTCATAAATCACACCTCACTGGCAGCTGATCTCAGAGATCCCGCGTGTTTCGCCCATCTCCAGATCATATTTTTCAATATCCATCCGTGCCGGCCTGTCCGACCGGAAACAAATGCCGTCCGCGCTCTGGGGGGATACAACGTCATGGAGGCGGCCTGCCGGCCCTCATCCACGAACCGTTCCGCGCTGTAGCGGTCCAGGATCGGGCGCAGCAGTTCACTCGCCATAACGAAGTCCTCCTGATTCTCGATCTGCACCGCCATTTTACCACATCCTGACGGCGTAAGTCCACCCCATCTCCAGCCTCCGGGGCTGTCACCAGATCTCCTTTTTCCGCTGTCTGCTGAATTTCGCCACGCCCTTGCTCCATTCCCGCTTGCGGCGGAGCATCTCTTCCTTATCCATGGCTTCCTCCCGCAGACTTCGGTAGCTCTCCCACCGGGCGGCATCCAGTTCACCGCTTTCGATGGCGGCCCGGATGGCGCACCCCGGCTCCCGGTCATGCCGGCAGTCCCGGAAGCGGCATTTTCCGAAGAACCGTTCCACATCCGCGAAGGCTTCGCCGATGCCCCCGGATATATCCCACATTCCCAGTTCCCGCATACCCGGGGTGTCAATGATCATCACGCCGCTTCTGAGCATGATCAACTGCCGGTGGGTGGTGGTGTGGCGGCCCCTGCTGTCGTCCTCCCGGATGCCGCCGACGGTCATCACCGGCTCCCCAGCCAGGGCATTGACCAGACTGGACTTGCCCACGCCGGAGGATCCCAGGAACACCAGGGTCTTCCCCGGCTGTAGATAGGCGCCCAGCCGCTGCAGGCCATAACCGGTCAGCCCGCTGACTACATGGGTGTTCACCCCCGGGGCCACACGCTCCACAGCGGTCAGATAGTCCCAGTAATCGGCCACCAGGTCCGCCTTAGTCAGCAGGATCACCGGCGTCGCCCCGGACTGCCAGGCCAGGGTCAGGTACCGCTCCAGACGCTTGGGGTTAAAGTCCATATTCAGGGACTGCATGATAAACACATAGTCAAAATTGGCGGCGACCGCCTGATCTCTGGGAATAGGGCCCGGCTCCCGGCGGGAAAAGATCGTGCGCCGGGGCAACGTGGCAATGATCTGACTGTCCCCATCGGGGATGTAATGGATCATCACGAAATCACCGACAGTGGGAAACACTTCGCTTCCGGCGTAGTATTCTTTTGTTTTCAGCCGGGCATGGGTCATGCCATATTCGCAGACGATCTCATACCGCTCCTTATGAACTGCGGTGATCCGGGCAACGGTGCCGGAGGCCTGGCCTGTAAATCCGTAATCGTAAATATTCAAGTTTTCTTTCCTCCAAATTCAGTATCGATTGGTGAAAAAACATCCAATTTGTCATAAAACATCATCCTTTCTCCACACCGCCAACTGAAAATGGGCGCAAAAATACCGCAGCGAAGCAGCCCTCGTCCATAGGGCCGCGTCCTGCGGCTGCCAAATATACGAAAGGTCACTTAAAAACGGCGCACCAAATCAGGAGGCCCACGCCCCCGTTTTTTGCCGCCCATATTCAGTTAGCCGGTAACGACCTCGCGAACAATCATACTTATAAGCTCCTTTCCCGTCTGCTGAAGCAGACATCTGTTAAGAAAAATATATCACTCCGGGGCCAGGCTGTCAATCAAAAAAACAGGCCGATCTTCATACAGGTCAAAACAGTTCCAGCCTTCCGCCGCAGCACGGCAAACAGACGTACTTCGATCATGGGAATTCTCCTGTCTGTCAAAAATGGGAGGGGTTCGGCGAACCCCTCCCTTCTGTATTATACTTACCGACGCACACGTCAAGATCCGGCCGGGAACAACGCAATTCCTGGAATTCCGCTGTGTGTCCCTTTGACACGCCCCGTTACGGGCGGCTTTTTGTTTTGTTCGGTATCAGCCCATCCGGTTGACATAGTCCACAAAGCCCAGGAAGGCGGCCCGGCCCTCGGGGGTGTACTTGTAGACGCCCGCATCCTCCAGGACTGCGGCAAAGACCTTGCCGGTCTCCTGCATCAGGATGTCCATCGCATTGTCTGCGGTGAAGGTGTACTGCTGCTTCAGCTCAGCCACCCAGTCGGCGTGCTTGCGCA
>CAZQTN010000054.1:0-11718 GCA_964596195.1 uncultured Ruminococcus sp. | reverse complement strand
TGAACCAGTTAGCCTCGGAGTCGTAGCCGAGAGGAATGCAGTCGGGATCGATGGTCTTGATCTTCTTGCAAACGTCCTCAAGCTCTTCCCACGTGGTGGGTACGTCGATGTTGTTAGCCTCAAAGAAGGTCTTGTTGTAGTAAAGAACCTCGGTAGACTTGGAGAGGGGAAGGGTGTACATCTGACCGTCGCCGAACTGACGGCCTTCCTCGTAGTAACCGTCGATGAAGTCGTCGATCTGTGCGTCGGTAAGACCGAGCGCGGTCGTATTGCCAAGATCGTCGGTAACCTCGATCTCACTCTCGATAAACTGGTCGAGAGTAACTACTGCGCCTGCGATGTTGTAAACCGCAACGTGGTCGGGATAGCAGTAAGCAATGTTGGGCTGGTTGCCAACGGTGAGCTCGGTGCTGATCTGGTCACGAACGTCGTCGTAGCCACCAACCTGCTCGTGTGCGATGGTGATGTTGGGGAAGAGCTTGTTGAACTTAGCAATGTAAGTGTCAAGAACGGTGGAGAGGTTCTGACCCATGGTATGATAGAAGGTGATGGTAACTGCGCTTCCGTCATATCCGTTCTCGGGCATTACAAATGTCGTCTGATTCTTCTTTCCGCCGCAGGACGACATTGCAAGAATGCCGGTGAGCAGAGAGACGACGAGGAGAATTGCCACTAAGATTTTCTTCATAATCTTTCATCCTTTGTTTTATTTTTTTATTAACAGCCTCCCCCTTGCGGGGGATAGCAGATTAACCCTTGATACCGCTTCGGGAAACGCCCTTCATAATGTACTTACGAAGGAAGATAAATACCAGGAAGAGCGGGGCGGAAACTATTGCGACGGCCGCCATCTGGACGGGGTAGTTGACCATGTTGTTGAGCGTGGCGTCGCTGAAGTTTGCCTTCATAAGACCGTTGGTGATGAGCAGGTGCGCGTCGTCGTTTGCAACGAGACGGGGCCAGATATAGGAGTTCCAGGAGCCCATCATCTTAAGGATAGTGATAGAGATAAGGGTGGGAAGCGCGAGAGGGATCATTACCTTCCACAGGTATTTTATATCGCTCGTGCCGTCGACCTTTGCCGCAAGGTAAAGCTCGTTCGGTATCTGCATAAAGTTCTGCCTCAAGAGGTAGATATAGAATACGCTGACGAGGAAGGGGACGATAAGTGCGGTGAACGAGTGCATCCAACCGAGGTTGTTTACCGTTACGTAGTTAGTGATGGTAAAGAGCTCGCCGGGGATCATCATTGTTGCAAGCAGGGCGGCGAACATAGCGTTCTTACCCTTAAATTCAAGGCGCGCAAACGCGAACGCGGAGAGAACGGTGATGACGAGGGAAAGTATCGTTGAGAACAGACCAACGTACAGGGTGTTGAGGAACAGCCTGCCGAGGTTTGCCGCGGTGAACGCCTCTGCGTAGTTTTCAAAGTGTACCTCTTTTGGGAACAGCGTGGGAATGGTTGCGTTGTACTCGGTAAGAGATTTGAGCGAGGAGGAGAGCATCCAATAGAAGGGGAAGAGCACGATCAGCGCCATGAAGCAAAGGAATGCATACAGGAAGAACTGAACGACGAACTTCATTATCTTCTGTGAGGTCTTGGTCGTGGCCATATCGCGCTCGGAGAGGACGTCGGAGTCATTTGCAACGAGGGATTTTCTATACACCAGCCAGGCAACGAATGCCGTAGCGGCGATGGCGACGATGGAGGTGATAACGGCGAATACCGAATCACACGAGATCGCAAAGAAGAAGAGAACGACCTCTATCGCACAGCAGGCGATAGCGCCTATGAGGTAGGGGAGATAGCCCTTTTTGATATTGTTCATAAGCGGCACCTCCTTAATAATGCGTGTTCTTCTTGCTCACGTACAGATTTATCATAGTAACGACAAATATGATACCGAACAGGATGAGCGCGGCCGCACTCGCGCGGCCCTCTTTTTGACTCGAGATAGCGTCGTAAATGAATCCGACCATAGTGTTAAGGCTGCCCTTGTTGCCTGCCGGTCCCATTCCGTCGCCGAAGATACCGACGATGCTGGAGTATTCCTTGAAGCCGCCGATAAAGCCGGTTATAAGGACGTAGGAGATCATCGGAGACAGGAGCGGAACGGTGATCCTGGTGAATACCCTTCTGCGCGAGGTTCCGTCGACCTTGGCCGCGTCGTAGTACTGCTTGTTAACGCTCTGAAGACCGCCGAGAAGGACGAGGATCTTGAAGGGGAGCGCGTTCCAAACGATGTAGATAACGAGCACGGCAATGTTAGCCCAGTAGGAGGAGCCGGCGTTGATCCAGTTTATTGGCTCTATACCGAACAATCCGATGATGTTGTTAATAATACCGAGCGTTTCGTAATGCTCGTTCGCCGTTCCGATCGCGGTGCCGACGATATTGAACATCGCGGCAAATACGAGGCCTATGGCGAGAGAGTTGGTTACGTAGGGGAGGAAGAATATCGTCTGCAAAAGTCTTTGCAGGGGCTTGATTGCGTTAAGGCATACCGCGATCAAAAGCGCGAGAATGGTTGAGATCGGAACGGTAAGTACGCAAAGAAGCAGGGTGTTTTTGAGACAGGTAATGAACTGGGGGTATTGGATTACCTGCTTGAAATTGTTAAAGCCGAACTCGAATGTACGTCCGCCGATGGCGGCTGCATTACTGTAGTCCACCAAAAACGCCATACGCAGTGTATTTATAATGGGCCATACGGTGAATATACACAGCAAAACGATAGCGGGCGAAAGATAGAGCCAGGCTTTCCATGAATGCTTGCTTTCAACCATAATTATTTTACCTCAAAGTATATTCTGTTTTCGGTTTCTTTGTTGAAGAGGAATACCTTGTGAGCCTTAAGCGAGTAGCTTACGGTCTCGCCGGTGAGGGAGAGCTTGTTGTCCGCATCGATGATGGAGCGTACCACGGGGTTCGCGGACGCCTCGTTTGTGGATACGACGCTTACGTCACGACCCATTACCTCAACGCTTGAGAGCTTGCAGTGCATAGGTCCGCACTCGTCGAGGATAAAGCCCTCGGGACGGATGCCGACGTGTACGTCCTGATCCTCAACGCCGGGCACGTCGAGAACTGCGTCCTCGCCGATATAGAGCTTCTCGCCCTTTACCGTGCCTGCAAATACGTTGATGGGGGGAGTACCAAGGAACTTGGCAACGAAAAGGTTGGTAGGATCGTCATATACGTCCTGAGGTGCGCCGACCTGCTGTACGACGCCGAGCTTCATTACGACGATCATATCGGAGATGCTCATTGCCTCCTCTTGGTCGTGCGTTACGAAGATGGTGGTGATGCCGGTCTCGCGCTGGATCCTTCTGATCTCCTCGCGGGTCTGAAGACGGAGGCGCGCATCAAGGTTGGAGAGGGGCTCGTCGAGAAGAAGGACTCTCGGCATCTTTACGAGCGCACGCGCGATAGCAACTCTCTGCTGCTGACCGCCCGAAAGCTCGCTGGGCTTTCTGTCCATGAGGTTGTCGATCTGCACGAGCTTGGCTGCCTCGTACGCTCTCTTGACCATATCCTCCTTGGAGAGCTTGTCCGCACCCTTGAGGTTCTGCAGGGGGAACATGATGTTCTGTTTTACCGTCATGTGGGGATAGAGCGCGTAGTTCTGGAACACGAGTCCTACACCTCTGTTCTCGGGGGTGAGCTCGGTTACGTCCTCCTCACCGAAGAAGATCTTTCCGCCCGAGGGCTTCTGAAGACCACTTATCATATAGAGTGTGGTGGACTTACCGCAGCCCGAGGGGCCGAGCAGGCCGATAAGCTTGCCGTCCGGGATCTCGAAGGTAAAGTCGTTTACTGCGATTACCTCCTCGTTCACCTTCTTGTTGCGGCCGGGAAAGATTTTAGTTAAATTTTGGAGTACAACTTTCATTAAATCTTCCTTCCTAATGAAAAATATTTTTTGTATTGAAAATCAATAAAAAGCAAATTAATACGCGGCCTTGCCGGCCTCCTCCGCGTGGATGCGCTGCTTGTATTCGAGGAGCGCCTCGGGAGTTTCAAATATAAGCTGAGTGGTCAGATCAACCGTCACCGTTTGCGAGATAGCGTCGTGAATGGCGCTGTTGGTCTTGGTTGCGATAAGCAGTGCGATGTTGAAAATAAGGATAAGTCCGATAACGATCAGGCCGACCATACCGATGGCGCCGAAGTAGATCATAATGACCATAAGTATAGGAACCATTGTTTCTATCGTGAATTTGCCAAGTATCGTTCTGACGAAGAGTATCGGGGTGGTGATCTTCACACCGTCCACGCGCATAACGCCGATGCCGAATATCTTTTTGCCGAGGGTCTGTCCGTTTTTGAAGAGCAGGGGAACTATAAATTCCATAGCAACGTAGGCAAAAAGGGTAGAGAACGTGATGATGAGGACGGAGAGGTTGATCATCATCTGATAGTTGTACGCGACCTCGGGATCCTTGCCGAAGGCCTCGTCGGCTGCATCGTATATAGCCTTCTCCTCATCGGTGAGGGTGTCGTAGTCCTTATTAATGTCGATGCCGTATTCCGTCTGATATTCCAGTGAGAGCTCGTCAAGCCTGTCGGCATAGTCACTGTATCCGAAGGCAAGTGAGAGGAGATAGGCAATTCCGACGATGATAATGAAAAGGACGATTATATCAAAAAGATAGGCGGAAAAGCGCTTCCAGATATTCGCTTTTTGTAATGAGTACATAGATTTCCGAACCTTATTTTAGTTTCTTCTTTAATTAATTGCGTACACACGCATAATAATTGTAACACACTCGAAAGACAAAATCAATCCCAAATTGCACGATTTTGCGACAAAAATAAACAAAAATATTTGGTAATAAAGTATAAAATATGAACACACAGGGGAGCGAACGCTTCTTGAAAAACGGGCATATATATACGGGCAGAGCTTCGCGATGGGGGACTCCGTGTAAAATTAAAACGCACAAAAGGGCACAAAAATGTAAACAAAAGATAACAAAAAGCAGGAGCGCGATAATAAAAACGCGATCTCCCTGCTTTTTGTTATCCTTTATGCGAGCTGCTTGTGTATACGGGTGATTATCATATCGAGGGCTGCGGGGTTGTTGCCGCCGCCGGGTACTATTATGTCGGCGTATCTTTTGTACGGCTCTACGAACGCATCGTGCATTGGCTTGACCGTGGTGAGGTACTGCTTGATAACCGATTCAAGCGAGCGTCCGCGCTCTCTTGTGTCGCGCACTATTCTGCGCAATATGCGCTCGTCTGCATCGGTATCGACGAAGATCTTCAGATCCATAGTATTTCGCAGCTTCTCGTCGGAGAATAGTAGAATACCCTCAAGCACTATTACGGGCTTGGGCTCGACTTTTACGGTTGCTTTGGAACGGTTGTGTATGGTATAGTCGTATACCGGCACGTCGACCGCTTGCCCGTCTGCCAGCATATCGAGATGACGGCAGAGCAGGTCGGTCTCGAACGCATCGGGGTGATCGTAGTTCTGAAGCGCGCGCTCCTCGACGCTTTTGTCGTCCTGGGCACGGTAGTAGCTGTCGTGCGTTATGACCGCAACGCGGTCACCGAAAGCATTTGCAATATGCCTTGCAAGTGTGGTCTTTCCGCTTCCCGTTCCGCCGGCGACGCCTATTATCATAATGTTATCGTTGGTCAACTTTTTTTCTCCTCCGTATCTCGTTTTTTAGTGCCACATCGGCATAAATGACGATCGTTTTCGGAACGTCCGCCAAGTCTGCTTATGTGGCACTAAAGTGACGAAAATGCTACACGGGGTACTGCTAATTTGATAAAATGTAAATAATTGCTTACAAAATCAGAAGTTAAAGTAGGATTTTGCGTTTTCGTATGCTATTCCCTTGACTATTTTTGCGAGCATATCGTAGTCCTCGGGGTACTCGCCGTCCTCTACCCACTTGCCGATCAGGTTGCACATAATGCGTCTGAAATACTCGTGTCTGGGGTAGGATACGAAGCTGCGGCTGTCGGTCAGCATACCGACGAAGCGTGAGATCATGCCGAGGTTTGCAAGTGCGCACATCTGTGCCTCCATACCGTCGCGCTGATCGTTGAACCACCATCCCGAGCCAAACTGTATTTTACCGGGAGTGGGCGCCTTCTGGAAATTGCCGAGCATAGTGCCGAGTACGTAGTTGTCCTTGGGATTGAGGGTGTAGAGAATGGTCTTGGGCAGGCAGTCGTTGTACTCAAGGTTGTTCATAAACGCCGAGAGCTTCTCTGCGATGCACAGATCGTTGATCGAGTCAAAGCCGACGTCGGGGCCGAGGGCCTCGTACATCTTTCTGTTGTTGTTGCGAAGCGCGCCGATATGCACCTGCATAGTCCAGCCGTACTTGGTGTATTCCTCTGCGCATACCTTGAGAAGCGCGGTTCTGAATGCGTCGATCTCGTCGCTCGTCAGCTCACCGCCCGCCATACGCTTGTCAAAAGCGGCGCTTGCGTCGCCTATGGAGAACGGAACGCACTCAAGCGCGTGGTCGGAGAGACGACAGCCGTGTGCGTTGAAAAATGCGATCCTCTCTCTGATCCATCCCTCAAGCTCGGCATAGCTCTTGATGCCGATCGACTGAACGTAGGGGATGAAGGTCTCCTTGCCGATCTCGACTGCCTTGTCGGGACGGAAGGTGGGAAGTATCTTGGTGGGGAAGGAGGCGAGAGCCTCGTGATATTCGAGCGTGTCGGCGGGGTCGTCAGTGGTGCAGATAACCTCTACGTTCGAGCGTATGATCAGATTCTGAGCGGTGAACTCGTCCTTAGCGAGGCATTCGTTGACCTTGTTCCAAATTGCGTCGCAGGTCTTCTCGGACAGCGGCTCGTCGATATCAAAGTATCTCTTGAGCTCAAGGTGGGTCCAGTGGTAGATCGGGTTGCCGATGAGGTAGGGCATCGTGCTTGCGAAGGCGCGGAACTTATCGTAGTCGTCGGCATCTCCGGTGATATATTTTTCCTCAACGCCGTTGGTGCGCATCTGACGCCACTTGTAGTGGTCACCGCCGAGGAAAAGGTCAAAGGCATTCTTGAATTTGTAATTCTCCGCGATCATCTTTGGCGAGAGGTGGCAATGGTAGTCGATGATCGGCAGGTCCTTTACCATATCGTACAGTTTTTTCGCGGTTTCGGTCTTAAGCATAAAGCTGTCGTTGATGAAGCTCATGGGTCTTACGCTCCTTTTTTATTGGTTCATTATTATTCTATATTAAATTTGCGCGTATTTCCTTAAGTAAATTAGCGAATATTTGATACAAATCTTGATTTTTTTGATGTATTGTGATAAAATCAAAGGAGAAAATACGAAACGGGGGTGCGACGGATGCAAGCAGATATGCAAATTGGGAGCCGCGGATATTATTTCGACCGCAAGGAAAGAAGCCGCGACGGAGCCGCCAGCAGGCATTCGCACGAGCTTTGTGAAATATACTATATGCGTGAGGGCTCGTGTACCTATACCGTAAGCGATCGCTCGTATGAGCTCCGCTCGGGTGATATCATTCTCGTTCCGGCGGGGGTAGTGCATTCGGCCGGCTACGGAGCAGAGCCGCATACACGCTTGGTTCTTAATTTCCCGACCGACAGCGTGTCGCCGCGGCTACTTTCAGGGTATGGGGAGTGCGGTCTGTTTTTTCACACGGGTCACGCCAAAGGGCTTGTGGACGATGTGTTTGAACGCATCGAGCAGGAGTATGAGAAGGGCGACGAGCTCGCCGCTGAGGCGCTTCGCATTTATACCGAGGAACTGCTCCTCTTGCTTGTGAGAAATGACGAAATGGCACCGAAAAATGCGCAACGCGACGGAATAATTGAGGCCACGGCGCGATACATTCGGTCAAATTACTCCGGGGATGTGCGCCTCTCTCGCGTTGCCGCGCTTATGAATGTCAGCCCCGAGCATCTTTGCCGGATCTTCAAGCGCGAGATGGGGATGGGCTTTAACGAATATCTGACCGATTGCCGTCTGCGGCGTGCAGAGTATATGATAAAAAACGAGCCGGGGCGATCGATCGGCGAGATAGCCTATGCCTGCGGCTTCAATGACAGCAATTATTTTTCCTATAAATTCAGGGAGCGATACGGCGCACCGCCTACCAAATTCCGAGGCGGCAGCAAGCGTCGCGCTTAGCAGGCATGCGTGCGCTGATTTACTATTTTTGGAAATATGAAAATAATGCTTGATATTTCGACAAATTTGTGATACAATGTATTAGATTATTACTTAGCGCGCTCTCACGCAACGTGGAGCGGAAACTGAAAAACGAAAGAGGAAACTAGTAATGGAAATGAACAAACAGGAAGCGGAAGGCAAGGAATTTTATACTATTGACCTAGCTCACATTGCCAAAAGCGTTGCTCATAAGGCGTGGCTCGTCGCTGTTGTGGGAGTTCTTGCAGCCGCTATCGGATTTGTGCTCTCGTATTTCTTGATCACTCCGAAATATTCGGCGTCCATAATGATATACGTTGATAACGTGAGCTCCGGAATCACCGACGGCAACCTCAGCTCCAGCCAGCTTACCGCTGCACAGAGCCTGGTAAAGACCTACGGCGTCTTCCTCGATAACGAGACCACCTTCGAGGCTGTCAGAGATCAGCTTGAGAAGGAGGGCAAGCCCATTTCTGAGGAAATAACCTATCGCGATTTCTCGGATATGATAAAGTCTGCTGCGGAAAATGACACCGAGGTTATGAGAGTCACCGTCACCTGTGATGACCCCGATCTTGCGGCCGATATCGCAAACGCGATATTCCCCGTGCTTGAGACCAGAATTGCGGAGATAATCGAGGGTGCATCCGTGCGCCAGGTTCAGAAGGCTATTCCCAACTACGAGCAGGTCTCTCCGAGCGTAGTCAGATACACCATTCTCGGTTTTGTGATCGGTGCGCTTGTGTCCGTGCTCGCAATTGCGATCGCGGCAATGCTTGACAAGACCATACACGATGAGGAATACGTTCTTCAGACCTTTGGTTATCCGATCCTTGCCAAGATCCCCAACCTCATCGACACCGACGGATCAAAGCATTACTACCGCCACTATTACTCCTACGGTCGTCGCAGACACCGCGGATATTACCAGACCCAACCTCAGGCTGAGAAGAAGGAGGGCTAATCGATCATGGCTTTTTTTAAGAGAAATAAGCAGAACGCCGCATTTTCGGCTCTTGAATCGCAGAAAACGCTTCATAAAAATCTTGATTTCACCGCGACCGAGCAGTATAAGCTCCTTCGTACCAACCTTGCGTTCACTCTCCCCGGTGATCTTAAGTGCCCGATAGTGGGCGTCACCAGCTCGATAAAGGGCGAGGGAAAGAGTACTACCGCAGTTAACCTTTCTTACGTTCTTGCCGAAAAGGGCAGCCGCGTTCTCCTCATAGACGGCGACCTTCGTATGCCCTCTCTGGCAAAGAAGCTTGACATCGCCAGCACCCCCGGTCTCACCGACTTCCTTATGGGCAACGGTGTGGATATGGAGACCTTCCGTACGGGCGTGGTTGACAATTGGTATATACTCCCCGCAGGCAACATCCCCCCCAACCCCTCCGAGCTTCTGGGCTCCCCCCGTATGGAGGCGGTGCTTAACAGCTTCAAGGAGATGTTCGACTATATAATCATCGACCTTCCCCCCGTCAACGTAGTTTCCGATGCCATGTCGATTTCGGGATTCATCTCGGGACTTATCCTCGTTATACGTGAGGAATATACGGAAAAGGGCGAGCTTGAGCATTGCTTCAGACAGCTCGAGTTCTCCAACGTAAAGGTTCTTGGCTGCGTTATGAACGAGTCCAAAAGCGAGGGCGGCTCGTACGGTAAGTACAGAAAGCGCCGCTATTACAGATATAAGTATAAGAAGTACGGATACAGCGATTACTACGCTCACCGTCGCCCCTATGCCGCCGAACAGCCGAAGGTGGAAAATTCGGAGAAGCAGGAAAACGCTTAAGGTCTGTAAAAACAAAGGACGTACACTCATTTTTGATACCACGCGAACTATTATTTAAGGTGGAAAACGTATGGTAGATTGGCACAGTCATATACTTCCGGCTATGGATGACGGAAGTAAAAGCATAGAGGAGAGCGTGCAGATGTTGCGTATGCTCTCCGAGCAGGGCGTCAGCCGTGTTATAGCGACTCCGCATTTCTATGCGAACAACGAGTCCGTGGAGAGCTTTCTTGAGCGCAGAAGGGAATCATACGAAAAGCTCTCGGAGCACCTCTTTGAGGGGGCACCCGAGATCGTGCTGGGCGCAGAGGTTGCGTACTATTCCGGCATAAGCAGACTCCCCGATCTCAAGCGACTTTGCGTAGAGGGCAGCAAGTGCCTTCTTTTAGAGATGCCTATGTCTAAATGGACGGAATACATAGTCAAGGAGATCGAGGAGCTTGCCAGACGCGGCAAGATCAATCTCGTGCTTGCACATATCGACAGATACCTCCAAAGCTCCAAGGTGTGGGAACGGCTCTGCGACAGCGGTTGCATAATGCAGGTAAACGCAAGCTCCGTAATAAGCATCACCACGCGGCATAAAATGCTCAAGCTGATGAGGGAACAGTCCGTGCATTGCATAGGCTCCGACTGTCACAACACAACCTCGCGCGCGCCTCGTATTGGCCGCGCGTATGAGATAATAGAAAGAAAGCTTGGCGACAAATTCGTCAGCAAGATAAAGGATTTCGGTCATTATCTTCTCGACTGACGGGCGTAGCTCGCGTGGGTGTGGTTGATACCACTTATAGACAGATACAAGGTCGGCAGAGGCGCGCAAGTGCCCCTGCCGTGTGCTTTTAATTAACGAGGAGGTATGGCGCGTTGCTTGGAGCAATAATAGGTGATATCGTAGGAAGCCAATACGAGTGGCTTAATAATAAGAAAAAAGACTTCACGCTTTTTACCGGTGCATGTCATTACACGGACGACAGCCTGATGACTCTTGCTATTGCACAGGCCTTTACGCTTTGGCGCGGACGTTGGCGTGAGGCTGATTTTCAACGCTTTGTCGTTAAAAAAATGGTCGAGATGGGCAGGGCACATCAAGCCTCTTCTTGGGGTAAAAGCTTTTACGAATGGTTTATGTACAACCCCGTGCCGTATAACAGCTACGGCAACGGTGCGGCGATGCGCGTCAGTCCTGTCGGATGGGTGTCGGAGTGCGAGGATGACGTCAGATACTTCTCGCGTCTTGTTACCGAGGTGTCGCACGATCACCCTGAGGGAATCAAGGGTGCAGAGGCGGTTGCAATGGCGATTTATTTCGCACGGGTCGGCACTTCTATGTCGGAGATCCGCAATAAAATGATAGAATATTATCCGGAGATCGCAGATCTGCGAGTCGATAAAATACGCGAATACTGCAACGTCGACGACGGCACCTTTATTACCTGTCAGCGCAGCGTGCCCGAAGCGATAGTGTGCTTTCTCGAATCTACCTCGTTTGAGGATGCTGTCAGAAATGCCGTTTCTCTCGGCGGCGACGCGGACACGCAGGCTGCGATCGCCGGATCGATAGCGGAAGCGTATTGGGGCGTGCCCGAGGCGCTTGAGGATAAGGCACTCACCTATCTGACCCCGAAGCTTGAAACGATATATTATGCTTTTAATACGGTAAAAGGCGCAAAATATGAAAGGAATGCGAAATGAAACCTTGCGTTTTGATTACGGGAGCATAGCGCCCGAAAAGGTCGCAAAAAAAGCGCTACGTATACTGAATAAGCG
>CAZQTN010000053.1:0-12479 GCA_964596195.1 uncultured Ruminococcus sp. | reverse complement strand
CGACTTCGACGAGACCGGCTCTATCGGTAAGAGATACCGCCGCGAGGACGAGATCGGTACTCCCTTCTGCATCACCTACGACTTTGACACCGAAAACGACGGCTGCGTTACCGTTCGTGACAGAGATACTATGCAGCAGGTAAGAATACCTGCGGCAGAGGTCAAGTCCTACGTTAACGAAAGACTTAAATTCTAAAAAACGATTCGAGGGGCGCTTGCCCCTCGTTTCTTGACAAAGGACTAAAGCTATGGAAACCCCAAAAAGAATAGCCTCGTTCACCGTCGATCACGACTATATCGGCGAGGGCATATATATTTCGCGCATTGACGGTGATATAGCGACCTACGATATGAGGACGAGAAAGCCGAATATGGGCGATTATATGGACAACCTCACTATGCACTCGGTCGAGCATATGTTCGCCACCTATATACGTTCAAGCGCGATTGGCGAGGACGTTGTATACTTTGGCCCTATGGGCTGTCAGACGGGCTTTTATCTTCTCGTCCGTGGCAGGAAAAACGAGGATACGTATGCCGCAATTGTTGACACCTTGCGCAAGATCGTTGCCCACGGCGGTGAGATGTTCGGCGCTACGCGTAAGGAATGCGGCAACTACCGCAACCTTGACCTTGATGCGGCAAAGGCGGAGTGCCGCCGCTATCTTGAGATACTCGGCGACGGAGTACCCGATTTCAAATACAGGAGTGGCAGTGATGAGTGATATGATCGCACCGATAGGTATAATAGGCGCAATGAGCGACGAGGTCGAAGGACTTATCGCACGACTTGACGGACACCGTGAGGAGTCCTTTGGCGGCATAAAATTTCACACGGGTGCCATCTATGGCAAGCCCGTAGTCATCGCAAGGTGCGGAGTCGGCAAGGTTTTTGCCGCTATGTGCACTACCGCGATGATAATCAAGTATTCTCCCCGCCTTATCGTGAATACGGGTGTTGGCGGCGCGCTCTCCTCGGAGCTTGCCTGCGCCGATATCGTCGTTGCAACCCGACTCGTTCAGCACGATATGGACACCTCTCCCCTCGGCGACCCCGTTGGACTTATCTCCGGAATAAACAAGGTCTACTTCGATGCCGATGAGCGCGCGGCAGACGTGCTTGTGCGCGCGGCTGAGAGCCTCGGCATTCCCGCAAAGCGCGGCGTTATTGCAAGCGGTGATCAGTTCGTTGCGAGCGCATCCGTCAAGGAAAGGATCGTTTCAGCCTTTGGTGCTGACGTGTGTGAGATGGAGGGCGCCGCAGTTGCTCAGGCTGCATTCGTCGGCGGCACTCCCTTTGCCGTCGTGCGCGCGATCTCCGACGGCGCTGACGGAAATTCGCCCCTCGATTTTCCCACCTTTCTCTCCATTGCAGTCAAGAGCTCGGAGAGCCTTACCCTCGCTCTTATAAAAGAGTTTTAATAAAATATTTTGTAAACTTTGCAAAAAGCTATTGCATTTTATAAAAAAATGTGATAGAATACATTAGTATTTAATGCGTGCGTGTGCACCAATAGCATAATTAGGAAGGATTTTGAAATGGTAGTAGAATATATACTTCTCGGCGTACTTCTTCTCGCCGCTATATTCATCATTGTTGGCGTAACTCTCCAGAAGTCCTCTAAGGACGGCCTCTCCGGCACTATCGTAGGCGGCACTGAGACCTACTACGGCAAGGACAAGACCGTTCAGAGAGATAAGGTTCTCGGCAAGTGGCTTCTTATCGTTTCCGTTGTTTTTGCGGTCGCTGTTCTCGTTGTTTACGTAATGCAGCCCGACTACAACTCGGCATCTTACGACCTTGACCAGTGGCAGAGCCTTAGCGACTACTCGTCTATTTTCAATTGATGAATAAGAATAAAAAAGCGGATGAGGGGAGCTCGTCCGCTTTTTTACATCAATAACCACTTTTTTCTGTATAATAAAAATATGAAAAATAGTAACAAAAGAAATTTAAACAAAATATCAAAGCGCAACACTCACAAGCGCCGCTCAAAGGAGCGCGCAAGGGACGAGCTTTTGCGCATAGTTGCCGAAACTAACGTGGGCATCGATTCTCTGCGCATACGCGATTCCCTTGACGGCGGCCGCAGGGATCGTGTCTCTGACAAGCACAGGAGCGATGAGCGCGAGGTTGTCGGCATTTATTCCGCATCAAAAAGCGGCTTTGGATTTGTCAGGTGCGAGGATCGCGAGAGCGATGTTTTTATTCCCGCAGGCAACTCGCAGGGCGCACTCGACGGCGATACGGTAGAGATAATCTATCACACCTATACAAGCAGATACGGCGAGGAAAAGACGGAGGGGCGCGTTAAGCGCATCGTCACATATGCCCGTCGCACGGTCATCGGCACTCTGGAGCCCGACCGCCGATATAGACACAGGGGCGCTATGCTTTATATAGTTCAGCCCGATGACTCTCGCTTACCCGCGTTCAGAGTCAAGGAGCGCGGCGCCGCCAAGATAGGCGACAAGGTTGAGGCGCGCATAATCCGCTCACAGTCCGGCATTGCGGGTTGTGAGATTATCGCAACGTTCGGTGCGGCTTATACCAAGGAGGCAAATTACGCCGCCATCCTCGCAGAGGCGGGCATTCCTACCGATTTTACTAAGGAAGAGCTTGCCGAGGCGGATTTCTTCGCCTCTCGCCCCCTGTCCGATGAGGGCAGAGAAAGGCGCGATGAAATTATATTCACCATCGACGGTGCCGGAGCAAAGGATCTTGACGATGCGATCTCCTTGCGTAAAATACGCGGCGGATGGCAGCTCGGCGTTCATATTGCCGACGTGTCCGCTTACGTGCCCGAGCGTACACATCTTGACCGTGCCGCTATGGCCAGGGGTACGAGCGTCTACTTCACCGACAAGGTCATACCGATGCTTCCGCCCGCACTCTCAAACAGTGCCTGCTCCTTGAATGCAGGCGAGGATAAATATGCTCTGAGCGCGATAATAAACCTCGATGAGTGCGGCGCAATAAAGAGCGCCAAGGTAATTCCCACCATAATCAGAAGCCGCGTGCGCGGTGTCTATTCAGAGGTCAATAAAATATTCTCCGGAGAGGCGGACAGTGCCACCCGTGTGAAATATAAGGCCGTAATTCCTACCCTTATGCGTATGCACGAGCTATACCTTATCCTTGCGCGGAGATCTCGCGAGAGGGGCGTTATGGAGCTTGAGGGCGAGGAGGCGGAGATACTGCTTGGCGAGGGCGGCGAGCCCGTGGACATCGTCAGGCGTGAGCGCGGTGATGCCGAGAAGCTCGTAGAGCAGTTTATGCTCACGGCAAACGAGGCAGTAGCCCGCTTGCTTTCCGAGCGTGGCATCCCCTGTGTTTACAGGATCCACGAGGCACCGCCGCCCGATAAGCTCGCCGATTTTCTCACCTATGCGCACAGCCTTGGCTTTGATGCGACGGTCATATCCGAGCGCCACTCCGAGGCAAAGGATTTTGCCAAGCTTCTTGAGCTTGCCGATGAGCGCGGAATGCTCGCGCAGGTCTCGTATACTATGCTTCGCTCAATGTCAAAGGCAAAGTACTCGGAGACTCGCCATCCGCATTTCGGTCTGTCACTCGATTACTACTGTCATTTCACCTCTCCAATACGCCGTCTGTCAGACCTTGCCACCCATAGGATCATTCACAAGGCGCTGATAGAGGGCAAGCGCCCTGAGCTGTACGAGAAATATGCTCGTCGTGCCGCCGCGGCCGCAACCGAGGCCGAGATACGCGCCGTAGGTGCCGAGAGGAGAATAGAGAACCTTTACAAGGTGATCTATATGTCGGATAAGATCGGATGTGAGTTCGATGCCGTTATAAATTCGATAACGAGCTTCGGCTTCTTTGCCGTGCTCGAAAACACATGCGAGGGACTCGTTCCTATCAGTGAGCTCCCCGGTATGTTTTCCTTTGATGAGAAGCATCTCCTTTTGCGCTCGCGCAATATGACCTATCATATAGCCGATAGGGTGCGCGTGCGGCTCGAGGAGGCGGATATCATCAGCGGAAAGCTGCGTTTTTCAGTAGTATAAAAATGAAAGGTGGTGGGGCGTGTGAAAAAAACGGTCGTCCGCGTGGTCGCGCTTGACCTTGTATTTTTGCTTCTGCTCATCATTGCGGGCGCGTTTTCGGGCGCCCTGTCCGAAATAATTTATATAGGTGCGTACGCCGTTCCGATCGCCGCGTTTTTCTGGATATCGCGTGGAGAGGAGAAGTATAAGCTGACTCTTTGGATCGGGCGCACGGACGGTGCACTGTGCTTACCTCTGGTCGCACCCACCGTTGCCATTACCGTCGGCTTGTCAGCGCTCTTTGCATTCCTTTTTTCGCTCGTAGGCGTTGAGAGCGCCGAGCCGCTTACAGGCTCTCTTTTTGAGCTGTTAATTTTACACGCCCTCCTGCCTGCGGTGCTTGAGGAGGCGCTGTTCAGATACGTTCCGCTTTCTCTTATTGCACCGCATTCAAGGCGGAGCGCGATTCTTATATCGGCGCTTTTGTTCGCCTTCGCGCATTGCAGCGTTACGCAGATACCATATGCCTTTTTTGCAGGGATGATCTTTGCGGCCTTGGATCTTGCGTGCGGAAGTATTTTGCCGTCGGTTGTTTTGCATCTTTTAAACAACGTGGCCTCCGTCCTGTGGCTGTGGGACGTGAGCGCACCGGTATTCCGCGCTCCGTTCGTCGCTATCGCTGCGGTGCTTTCGGTACTTTCGGTTGCACCGGTCGTGATTTTTCGCACACGTTATGCAAAATGGTCGTCATTTCTCTTTGATAAGGACGATAAAATAGATACCACTCGCGAGGTTTGGATATTCGTTTTCGTTTGTCTTGTACTTGCCGTCGGTGCACTGTTGTGAGGTTGTATATGGAGAATAACAATTTAAGAACCGACGAGGACTTTATCCGCGAGGCGATGCGCCTTGCAGGACTCGCCGAGGAAATAGATGAGGTGCCGGTTGGCGCAGTAGCCGTCAAGGACGGCATGATTATCGCCGCCGCATATAATACCCGTGAGAGCACGAAATGCGCCACTCACCACGCCGAGGTGCTTGCCATCGAGGAGGCCTGCCGCGCCCTTGGCGGATGGCGGCTTCCCGGTGTTACCCTCTACGTTACGATGGAGCCCTGTGCAATGTGTGCGGGGGCCATAATCAACGCCCGCATACCGAGGGTGGTATTCGGCACGCGTGATATCCGCTTCGGCGCCTTCGGCTCGCTTATCGATCTCTCGGCGGTAGGACTTAATCACACCCCGGAGATAGTCGGCGGAGTTCTCGAGGATGAAACGCGAGATATGCTCTCGGCATATTTCCGCCGCAAGCGCAAGGCGAAAAAGGAAGATGCGGCAGACGACGGTTTATCTTGACAATAAATATTTTATATGGTAAAATCAAAGTATGAAAAAAGAATATCTTGAATGCGGAATGGTGCGCTCTCCCCACGGAGTGCGCGGAATACTTAACGTTGAATGCTGGTGTGATTCGCCCCGTGTCCTCGCAAAACAG
Source organism: uncultured Ruminococcus sp. (assembly GCA_964596195.1). Lineage (GTDB taxonomy): Bacteria > Bacillota > Clostridia > Oscillospirales > CAG-272 > UBA1740. The sequence continues at coordinate 6,974 of CAZQTN010000053.1, read as the reverse complement.
AAGAGGGTATTTATTCTCGGGCGCGACGGCAGCTACAAGGAAATAAAGGTCCTCACCGCATCCCCCGCACCCGACAGGGTGCTGATGGGGCTTGAGGGCATAGATTCGCGCGAGGCGGCGCAGGGCTACAAAAATACCGTGCTCTACCTCCACCGCGACGATATCCCCGTGCCGAGTGGAGCAATGCTCATCGCCGATATGATCGGTCTTCCCGTCGTTGATTTTGACACGGGTAGGGTCTACGGTGAGATTTCGGACGTCCGCGACGGCGTCAGGTATAAGCTTTATACGGTAAAGACTGACAAGGGCGAGGTAATTCTGCCCGGTGTTGATGAGTTCATAAAGGAGATAACCGAGGAGCGCGGATTGCTCGTGCGACCGATACCCGGTTTTTTTGACTGATGCGTTTTGACGTTATGACCCTCTTTCCGGATATGGTTATGGGGGTGCTTGATGAGAGCATAATCGGCAGGGCGCAAAGCGCCGGCCTGATCGAGGTGCACGCCCATAACATACGCGACTTCTCGACCAACAAGCACAGAAAGACGGACGATACCCCTTACGGCGGCGGTGTCGGTATGGTAATGACCTGTCAGCCGATCTACGATTGCTATAAAAACGTTCTTGCCGAAATTCCCGAGAGCGCAAGCAAGAGAGTTATTTATATGTCGCCGAAAGGGCGCATCTTTAATCACGATGTCGCAAAGGAGCTCGCGGAGTACGATGATCTCATATTCCTCTGCGGCCACTACGAGGGCGTTGATCAGCGCATACTTGACGAGATAGTTGATGAGGAAATATCCATAGGCGACTTTGTCGTAACAGGCGGTGAGATCCCCGCGTGCATCGTTATCGATGCGGTATCAAGACTCAAGGACGGCGTGCTCGCTTCAAGCGAGTGCTACGAGGGTGAGTCGGTCGCATCGGGAATACTTGAGTACCCGCAGTATACAAAGCCCAGGGAATTTATGGGCCGAGAGGTGCCCGAGGTGCTTCTTTCGGGCGACCACGCAAGGATCGAAAGGTGGCGACTTGAGGAGGCGGTCAGAATAACGCGCGAGTGCCGCCCCGATATGCTTGCCCGTCACCCCGAAATAGAGGAAAGCCTTAAGCCGCGCAAGAAAAAGAAGAACGCGGCCAAAGAAAAAGAGTAAGGAGAAGCTTCCGTGCAAGATAAAAAAACAAAAAGCAACGAGCAGGGCACAGCGCGTGGAATGTCCGCGTTTTACAGTGCTATGTTTGCCAGCCGCGACGTAGGCGGTCGCCTTACGAGGCGTGCTCGCTCGGTTGCGTCCTTCCGCCCGATCAAGCTGCTCGGCGCGGCCGTGCAGTCGGCGTCGTACGCATCTACCCGTGCATACGGCTGGTTCTCGATGTCGTTCGGCCTCGTTTCGCTCTTTCTCCACCTGGCGGAGTACTATTTCTCCGCCGGTCCGAGTGATGAGCTCTCACAGCTCGTCATAGGCGCGGTGTTCGCAATCTTGTCCATTCCGTTGATGCTCGTCGATATTCCTATGTGTGAGGCGCTTCAACGCTTTCCGATAACCGACTACGTAATCTTCGAATTCTTCTCGGTAAAGCGACTCAGAGAGGATAAGAGCAGAAGAGGGAGGCGCCCGATAATCGGTATGATAATCGGCTTCGTGCCCGCCATTTTCGGATTTTTCTTCCCGATGGAGACTGTCGTGCTCGTTATGGGTGCGATACTTCTGGTCACAGTGTCCTTCGTTTCCCCCGAGTTCCCGTTTTTGTTTATGCTGATGCTGGTGCCGTACGTTTCTCTTTTTGAATACCCGGACATCATCCTTGTCGCAATAGCGCTCCTCTCACTCTTGTCATTCTTTGCTAAGGTCCTCTTGGGTAAGCGACATTACAGCGTTGGAATTTCGGATATCTGTATGCTCGTCTTTGTCGCGGTTATAGTCGTGTTTGGCGTTATCGGCGGCGGCGAGGATTCTACGCGCGTCTCTCTCATTCTTGTTGCTCTTTCGCTCACCTATATCCCGGCAACCAACATTATAGTGAACCGCCGTCTTGCAGACTGTGCGGTCGATTCGATAGTCTTTTCGGCTCTGCCTGTGGCGGTGATGGCGATTGCAGAGTACGTGGTTAATCTTGTTACCGCAGGGCGTGCTCCGTCCTCGTCGGTTATGAGCTCGCCTTATATCCTTGCTACCTATTTGTGCGTTGCTCTCTCTCTTGCCGCATACTCCGTCGGCGGTGTGCGCGGCACGGCAAAGCGCGCCGTTTACATAACCATTCTCCCCGTGCTTACGCTGGCGCTTTTGGCTACCGAGTGCATACCCGTGTCAATTATTTTGATCGCCGTGCTTATCGCTGTGATCATAGTTCGCAGGCGCAGAGTGCCCAAGGAGCTGTTGCTTTTGGTAGCACTTTTGCCCCCTCTTCTGTTCCTTTTACCAACATCGGCACTCTTGGCTATATCATCTCTCTCGCCGATGAGCGTAACTCTCGTCGAGCTGCGCGAGGGTTTCCTGCGTGCACTTGATACCTTCGGTGACAGCATCGTGATCGGTGTAGGCGCGTCCGACCTGTCGGGCTCAGCATCCGGTGCGGTGCTCAACACCATACTCGGCCTTGGCTGCCGCTTCGGCATCTTCGCCGTCGCGGTGCTTCTGATCGTGTTTGCCATCAAGCTTCGTCAGGAATCGGTCTATGCCGGATTTTTGAAGTCGTCACAGCTCTCCATGTTCTCAAATATGACCACGGTAGCTATGTTTTGTATGGCGACTTGCGGTTGGTTCTGCGACGTGTTCGCCGATCTCGGACTCTACTGCCTGTTCTTCGTTCTCTTCGGTCTTAATACCGCGGCACTTCGTATCTCGAAGCACGAATACGAGGAGAGAGTCGGTTATTTTATGGATCAAAAAGACCTTGATTCCTCCACCGTAGACGTGTTTTTGCGCCGATAAGCCGCCAATACGCGTAAATTTATTGACTTTTTTTAAAAAAGTATTGATTTTTATCAACGGTTTTGATATACTGTTTGTAACGAAATTTTCAAGGAGACCATTCAATGATTTCTCGCAGTGTCACAATACAGAACAGCCACGGACTCCACGCACGTCCGGCAACCTTTTTTATCCAGAAGGCTAACTCCTACAAGAGCTCTATCTGGGTTGAGAAGGAGGATTGCAGAGTGAATGCAAAGAGTCTTCTCGGAGTGCTTTCTCTCGGCATCGTAAAGGGCACGACGATAACTCTTATTGCCGACGGTCAGGATGAAAACGAGGCTGTTGCAGGCCTTATCGAGCTCATCGAAAAAGAGCTTACCGAGTAATCTTCTTCGTCCGAATCATTCACGGCCATAGCCGTCGCACTAAAGTCGCGGGGCGCGCATTTTATGCGTTGTCCGTGTCGCGCCCTTGGTGCGGCGGCTTGTTGTTTTATTTGAGTCTGAGGAGGTGTTTTTACGGATACGCTCACAAGGCTTCGTGAGAAGGCAAATTCCTTGCCTATGCTCCCCGGAGTATATATAATGAAGGACGCCTCGGGCGAGGTTATCTACGTTGGCAAATCCAAGCGCCTGAAGAATCGCGTTACCAGCTATTTCGTCGGCTCATCTCACACTTACAAGACGGAGAAGATGGTTGGCAAGGTCGTGGACTTCGACTATATAGTCTGCAAGACCGAGATAGAGGCGCTTACTCTTGAGAACGTGCTTATAAAAAAGCACTCCCCGAAATACAACATCAAATTAAAGGATGCAAAATCCTATCCGTATATAAAGGTGACGGGCGAGGAATACCCGAAGCTTTTCATCACAAGAGATCGCAAGAGCGACAGGGCAAGGTATTACGGGCCTTATCAGGGCTCGTCGAGCGCGCACGCGGCACTTGATACGGTAATGAAGATATTCACCCTGCCGACCTGTAAGCGGCAGTTTCCTCGCGATATAGGAAAGGAGCGCCCCTGCATCTACCGCGATATGGGAAAATGCGTTGCCCCTTGCGCAGGTAACGTTTCCCCTGCGGAGTACAGAGCTCTGGTTAAGTGTGCGGAGTCGGTTCTCGACGGCAACGTCAAGGGCACGCGCGATATGCTCGCGGCCGAAATGAGTGCCGCATCGGAGGCGCTCGAATTTGAGCGCGCCGCCGCCCTGCGCGACAGCATTCTGGCGCTTGAGCGCCTCTCGGAAAAGCAAAAGGTCGTTGCCGATGCAAAGGTCAACCGCGACGTATTTTCGCTCTATACCTCCGAGACCGAGGGGGTGCTTGCTATGCTTTCGATACGTGACGGTGCTCTCGTCAACAAGAATGAATTTATACTCTCGCTCTCCGAGCTTACAAGCCCGGAGGATGCGATATCTCTTATAGTCGGCTACTATGACACCTCGTCGGCACCTCCGCGCGAGGTTATGCTCGACTTTTCGGTCAGCGACGAGGACAGGGAGCTGCTCTCCGAGTATCTCTCCCTTGACGTGAAATATAAGGTCGCGGTCAGGATACCCGAGCGCGGCGACGGTCGCGCGCTGTGCGATATGGCACGAAAGAATGCGGAGGAGTCCGCTCGGCAGTACCGCCTTGAGGGTGAAAGGGAGGATAAGAACCTCTCGAGGCTCACAACGCTTCTCGGACTTTCGGAGATACCGAAGCGTATAGAGGCCTACGATATCTCGAATATAGGAAATGAAAATATAACCGCTTCGATGGTCGTGTATGCGGAGGGAAAGATGAAAAAGAGCGATTATCGCATCTTTACCGTAAGAACGACCGACGGTGCGGACGATTACGGCTCTATGCGCGAGGTGATGGAGCGCAGGCTCAAGCATATAGGCGACGGCACGGCCTCTCTGGGCGCGGCACCCGATCTTATTCTGATTGACGGCGGTGAGACACACGTTAACACCGTACGCCCGATACTTGAACGAATGGATCTTGATATACCCGTTTACGGTATGGTCAAGGACGATTTTCATAAAACGCGTGCCATAACCGACGGCGAGAGGGAAATATCCATCGCTCTTGAAGCCGGCGTTTACGCCTTCGTTTATAAAATACAGGAGGAGGCACACCGCTTCGCCGTCAAGTCCTCGCAGGGCGCTAAGATAAAGACGATGACTACCTCGACCCTGCAAAAGATCGAAGGTATAGGAGAGAAAAAGGCGCGGCTTCTGCTCGCTGCGATGCCGCTTGCAAAGATAAAAACGGCAAGCAAAAAGGAGCTCTCGGCCATAAAAGGCATCGGCCAAAAGGATGCCGAAAACATTTACGATTATTACCATAAAAACAAGTGAGGTGCCACCCCGTGTTAAGAATTATCACAGGAACAGCCAAAGGAAAGAAGCTGAATACCCTTGAGGGAGAGGCTACACGCCCGACCTCGGAGAGGATAAAGGAGGCGGTCTTTTCCGCGATACAGTTTGATATAGAGGCGCGCCGAGTGCTCGACCTTTTTGCCGGATGCGGTCAGATGGGTCTTGAGGCGCTCTCACGCGGCGCCGAGTCGGTAATGTTTATCGACGTCTCGCGTGAGGCGATGGACGTTGTAAAGGCAAACGCGCGCACCACCGGCTTTTTCGACAAGTGCCGCTACCTTGTGAGCGATTGGCGCAACTATATACGCAAGGCCTCCGGGCGCGACAGATACGATCTTGTATTTATCGACCCGCCGTACGCTATGGAGTGCTGTGCCGATGCGGTCGAGCGCCTTATTGATGCAGATCTGCTTGCACGCGGCGCGATCATCGTGCTTGAAAGCGGCACGGAGAATCCCGATTTTTCCGCCCGCGAGGATATAGAGCTCATCAAGTCCACCCACTACGGCAAAAAGACGTTCGTAAACATTCTTCTTTACAGGGGGACGGAAGATTGAGCGTTATTCTCCCAGGCAGCTACGACCCCGTCACCGTCGGACACCTTGATATCATCAGGCGCGCCGCAGAGCAGTACGACGAGGTGTACGTAGTGATATTCGTAAACCCCGAAAAGACCTATACCTTTTCTCTTGACGACAGAATGCGTATGCTTATGCTTGCCACCGACGATTACGAAAACGTGCTCGTCAGCTACTCGAACGGTATGGTCGTTGACTATATGCGTGAGCACGATATTGAGAAGATAATCAAGGGCTACCGCAATGACGCTGATCTTGAATATGAGAAAAAGCAGGCGGCCTTCAATCTTGCATACGGTGGATACGAAACCGAGCTTGTTAAGTGCCGCGAGGGCCTCGAGCTTGTCAGCTCTACCGAGGTGCGCGAGCGCCTTGCGCGCGGTGAGGATATTTCGTCACTCGTCCCCGCGCCCGTTTACGAATATATAAAAGAGCACGTGTAAAAGCACGCATAAAATATTTATATTATATTGACAAATTTTGCGAGTTGGTATATAATAATTAGTTGTAAAATCGTAACACACCGAAAGGACGAAAATAATGAAGGAAAAGATCGAAGGACTGAAAGCGCGCTTTGACGAAGCACTTGCATCTGCACTCACTCTTGAGGCTCTTGAAGCTCTGCGCGTAGAATTCCTTGGCAAAAAGGGCTGTGTTGCCGAGCTTATGAAGGGCTTGCGCGACGTAACTGATAAGAAGGCTGCCGGACAGCTTATAAACACCTTTAAGGGTGAGGTCGAGGGCGCGATCGAGAGCGCTGAGACCGCACTTAAGGAGGCGGCTATTGCAGCACAGGTAAGAGGGGCAAAGAAGTACAATCCCACCCTTACCTACGACGAGGATCTCGGATCCTATCACCCCATCACCCTTGCGACACGCGAGGTCGTCGAGATATTCGAGACGATGGGCTTTACCGTAGAGAACTACTACGAGATAGTTGACGATTACAAGTGCTTTGAGGCACTCAACATACCCAAGCACCACCCTGCAAGAGATATGCAGGATACCTATTATCTTGAGAACGGTCAGCTCTTAAAGACTCACACCTCCGCGGCACAGAACGCAATTATGAAGAAGTAAGGCGCGCCCCTGCGTGCAATTTTCCCCGGACGCTGCTT
>CAZQTN010000052.1:0-12488 GCA_964596195.1 uncultured Ruminococcus sp. | reverse complement strand
GCGAGGGCGCAATGCTCGCTTGTAACTCCTTCCCCGGCGTTCTCTGCGGTCACGTAGTTGATCCCACCGACGCTTATCAGTTCACCCAGGTAAACAACGGCAACGCTATTTCTATGCCCTTTGCAAAGGGTTGGGGCTGGGGCTGTGAGCTCAACCTTCAGTACGTATTTGAAAAGCTTTTCGTTTCCGAGTGGGGCCTTGGCTATCCCCGTGAGAGAGCAGTTCCCGAGCAGAGAAACAAGAAGATCCTCGACGAGGTGAAGAAGGTTACTCACACCGATATCTGCTACATACTCGAAAATCTCGATCGTGAGCTCGTTAAGGGCGCTCTTGGCGGTGCTAAGTTCGCTGAGCTCTTCTACGCTAACTGCAAGTGCGACCGCATCAAGACTTGCGTAGAGAAGATTCTTGCATAATTTTTCTTTCGGGTTGCGAGAGCGCAACCCGAAAAACTTTAAAAATAGGATGTTTGAATTGAAATGGAAACAGTATTAAGCATCATTTATAACGTAGGCATTCTTTTCATTATGATGATACCAGGCATCCTTATGAAGAAGTGTCGTCTCTGCCCCGACGGCTTCGGCAAGGGTATATCCAATCTCGTGCTTTATATCGCACAGCCCGCGCTCATCTTTCTTGCGTACCTTAAGGAATTTTCTACCGAGGTGCTGATAAACTCTGTGATGGTTCTGCTTCTCTCGGTAATCGCGCACGCAATATTCCTTATCGCCCTGCTGTTCTACCGCAAGGCAAGCGATGACAGGCGCAGGATGTTCCGCTTTGCAACGATATTCTCCAACGCCGCCTTTATGGGTATACCGCTCATCACCGCGGTGCTCGGTGCGGAGTACACTATCTACGCTTCGATATATAACATTACCTTCAATATGTTCCTCTGGACGCTCGGCGTGCATATCTGCACGGACAACAACACACTCGACGACGGTACGGTACTCAAGAGTCAGGCCTCGATCAAAAAGGCGCTTCTTCACCCCGTAACGATCGCCGCCGCCCTCGGACTTGTATTCTTCGTTCTGCCGATACACACGTACGTGCCCGAGATAGTAGGGGATAGCCTTACGATGGTATCAAACCTGGTAGCGCCTCTTTCTATGCTCGTGCTTGGCCTTCGTATCGCAGATATCAACTTCCGCGGATTTTTCAGCGACAAGAATCTCTACGTATTTCTCGTTCTCCGCCATATCGCTCTGCCCGTACTCGTCTTTGCCGCACTCTGGGCGCTTAAGCTCGTGGGGCTACCCATAACCAAGGAGTGCTTCCAGGTCGTTATAATAATGGCCTCCGCCCCCGCCGCATCAAGCGCGACGATGTTTGCGGAGAAATACGATTGCGACGCCGCCTTCGTATCAAAGCTTGTCGCCCTTTCTACCATTCTCTCGATACTCACCATGCCCCTCATGGCTATGCCGATCGAGTGGATCTATTGACCGTAAAACAACCGCAAAAATGCTTTTAGTGCCACCCCGTGTGGCAAAAAAAGGAGAAATATGAACTTTCTTTACTTCCTCGAGAGCATAAGAAATCCCGCCCTCGATTTCATTTTCAGTATCATAACTCACCTGGGTGAGGAGACGGTCTTTCTCGTGCTTGCAATATTCTTCTTCTGGTGCGTCAGCAAAAGGGAAGGGTATTACATTCTCACCGTCGGACTTGTCGGTACGGTGATAAATCAGATGCTTAAGCTCGTTTTTGCCATCCCTCGCCCTTGGGTCAAGGACCCCTCGTTCACCGTCGTTGACAGCGCGGTCGAGGAGGCGACGGGATACTCATTTCCGTCGGGGCATACGCAGAATGTCACAGGTACCTTCGGCTGCATCGGCAGATACTCGAAGCGCACGCCCGTGCGAATTTTTGCGATAGCCGTTATCGTTCTCGTCGCATTCTCCCGTATGTACCTCGGTGTACATACTCCGCTGGACGTAGGAGTGTCGCTGCTTATCGGTTCCGCGCTCACCTTTGCGCTTTATCCGGTATTCAAAAATGAGGAACGGTTTGAAAAATTTATGCCCGTCGTTATTGCATTCAGCTTGCTTATAACAGCTGTGTTTATGCTCTATTTCCCGCTCTTTTCCGATTCCGCCGCACACGATGCGACCAATCTTGCAAGCGGTATGAAAAACGCATACACACTTGCCGGATGCACCGTCGGTCTTGCTATTGTGTATTTTGTCGACTCAACCTTCATAAAATTTGACACGGGTGCCGCCTGGTACGCCCAGATACTTAAGCTCGTGATCGGCCTTTGCGGCGTTTTGCTTATCAAATCCGGCCTTTCTGCACCCCTCGTTGCTCTCTTCGGTAACCAGTATACCGCGAGAATGGTGAGATACCTTCTTGTCGTCCTCTTTGCGGGCATCGTCTGGCCGCTTACGTTCAAGCTCTTTGCCAAAATGCGCATCGGCGTGCTTGACCGCTTCGGCGATAAGGTGCTTTCCCTTTTTAAAAAGCGCACCTCTGAAAAACAGTAACAGTGACCCTGCCGCTTTGTGCGGCAGGTTTTATCGTAGGTAACCTTGTCCGCTCTGCGCAGGTGCTCTTAGCGAAAGCATCCGTCAGTCAAGGTGAGGATACCAACTATCGGTTTGATGCCCGAAGTGGCAGTCTGCGGGAGCATGCTTTCAAAAAAGAATTCCTGTGCAGAGAGCACAAAGCACGTAGTGCCTCCATCTCCGCTTCGCCTACGTATATTCTACCGAAATCGCGGATAGCGGACGGGCCGTACGGTTCGGCTCCGAAGGCTCCCACAGACGGCCACTGCGGGCAAGAGCTCGGTGCCCTCAAGCCTCACTTTAACAAAAACGCGATCTCCTTAGAACACACATAGGCTTCGCTGCCGGACGATGTGCACTCGGATGCTATCACAAGCCGGCGGCAGGGTACTTTATTTCTTAAACAAAATTTTCCATAGCCCTTTACTTTTTTAAATTAATGTGCTATAATTACTTATAATTATGCGCACCTATGTGCGAAATTCAGCGAAAGAAAGAGAATCCCCGCAAAAATGAAGTGTCCCATTTGCAATTTTCCCGATTCAAGAGTTTTGGATTCCCGCCCCGTTGAGGACGGCGCAAGCATAAAGCGCCGCCGCGAGTGCCCCAACTGTGGCCGCCGCTTCACGACCTATGAGGTCGTAGACACCGTACCGATCACCGTTATCAAGCGAGACGGTCGCCACGAATTTTTCGACAGACATAAGCTCGTCGTCGGAATTATGCGCGCTTGTCAGAAGCGCTCGGTCAACGCTGAGGAGATCGCTTCGTCGATAGAGAGCGAGCTTCAGAATACGCTTGTAACCGAGATCAAGTCCGCCGACATCGGTGAGATGGTACTCGACCGTCTGCGCGACCTCGACATCGTCTCGTACATACGCTTCGCATCCGTTTACCGCGAGTTCAACGACCTCGACGCTTTCGCCGAGGAGATCCGCGCGATCAACAGAAAAAATAAGAAAAAGGCCTCTAAATGAGGATGGAATACGATATATGGTAAGAAGTATGACAGCCTTCGGCCGCGCAAAGCGCGAGGGCACAGAAAAGGACGTAACGGTCGAGATAAAAAGCGTCAATTCCCGTTTTTTCGACTGCTCCGTAAAGCTCCCGAGGGCCTATGCGTTTCTTGAGGAGCGCATTAAGTCGCACGTTCAGCATAACGCAATAGCGCGCGGCAAGGTCGACGTCTACGTTACCGTTGACGATCATACCTCAGGAATCGGCTCGGTCGGTATTGATGCTGCATTTGCCGAGAGCTATATTACTGCCCTGCGAGAGCTTCAGTCCCGCTTCGGTCTTGCCGACGACATAACGACTATGACCGTTGCGCAGAATCGCGATATATTCACCTACGAGCGCCCCGAGGCTGACCTTGAGGCCGAGTGGACACTCTTCCGTGACGTGCTCGACGACGCTATTCGCGGCTTCGTCGATATGCGTACCGTCGAGGGAGAGAAGGCCGGGCGCGACATCACCGCAAAGCTTGAGCTCGTGCGCACCTATGCCGATACCGTCGAGCAGATCTCGCACGACGACACCGTCGGCTACCGCGATAAGCTGGAGGCAAGACTCCGCAATATCCTCTCCGACAACGCCGTAACCATAGACGAGAACCGTCTGCTCACCGAGTGTGCCGTATGGGCTGATAAGATCGCTATTGACGAGGAGCTCGTACGCCTGCGCTCGCATTTCGGTGCGTTCTACGACATAATCGCACTCCCAGAGCCGTCGGGTCGCAAGCTCGATTTCCTTATGCAGGAGCTCAACCGTGAGACTAACACCATAGGCTCCAAGTGCAACAACGCCCGCATCGCTCGCATCGTCGTAGATATGAAGGGCGAGCTCGAGAAGATACGCGAGCAGGTACAAAATATCGAGTAAGGAGAGGAATGATGAAGTTTATAAACATAGGCTTTGGCAATATGGTTTCCGCCAATCGCATAGTCGCGATAGCGGGTCCCGATTCCGCACCGATAAAAAGACTCGTACAGGATGCCAAGGAGGACGACAGAGTTATTGACGTTTCCTGCGGCAGAAGGACGAGGGCGGTTATAATAACCGATTCCGATCACGTTATCCTCTCGGCCATACAGGCTGAAACGATCACCAACCGTCTGGCAAGCGACGTTGCCGATGACGAGGAAGAACCCGAAGATTAATAATTGAAAGTGAGATAGAAAAATGATCCATCCTACTATTGAAGAGCTTGCGCACGGCGAGCTTAACCGCTACGAGGTAGTCCTCGGCGTAGCAAAGTGTGCGCGTATCGTTACCGACGAGTACGTTGAAATGAAGGCAAAGGCACAGAAGATGATCGAGAATCACGTTACCGAGAAATCTCTGTCCGCGCTCATCGACCCCGAATACAAGGATCAGAAGGCCGTTAAGATCGCTATTGCAAAGCTTGAGAGCGGCAGATTCAGCCTTCACAAGCCCGGCACCGCCGCAACAGGCGAGTAATTTTTGAAAAAAGGAGTGATACGGAATGTACTGTGAGGTCTATATACTTGACGCGCCGTATCACATCGATCGCGCCTTTGACTACCTTGCCACGACCGATACGGAGCGCGGCTCGATAGTCAAGGTTCCCTTTGGTCGCGCAGATAAGCTCCGCTTGGGAGTCGTCGTGCGCCTGAAGACGGAGGCCGACGGCGCAAATATCAAGCCCGTGCATTCGGTACTTACCGACCGTCCTCCCCTGACGGATGAAATGCTCGGGCTATGTCTGTTTTTAAAGGAATACACTCTCTGTACCTTTGGCGAGGCTGCAAGAACGGTTCTTGCCCCCGGTGCACTATCGGACACCCTGAACGTCAAGTACGCGCGCACCTGCCGCCTGAAGCTCGACCGAGCCGCCGCCGCGACACTTCTCGTCGCCGCCGGCAGAAGCGGCATACGCAGCGAGGGGCAGAAGAGCGTTATAAGATACCTGCTTGAGATCGGCTCGGCCGACTACACGCTCGTGCGCGATCTTCCCGGTGTCACCTCGCAGAATATCAGCGCCCTCGTCGATAAGGGAATTATAGAGATCACCGAAAGTGAGCAGATACGTAATCCGTACGCCTCATACGCCGACGAGATGGATTGCTCACCCATCGTCTTAAGCCGTGCTCAGATGACCGCCTACGATACTATCGAGGGCCTCTATCGCGAGCGCGCACCGCGCGCCGCATTGCTTTACGGCGTTACGGGCAGCGGCAAGACCAAGGTCATAATGAAGACCATTGATAAGGTCATCGAGGACGGGCGCAGCGTCATTATGATGGTGCCCGAGATCGCCCTCACTCCGCAGACCGTCGGCATCTTCTGCAAGCGATACGGTGAGCGTGTCGCGGTCATACATTCCTCACTTTCACAGGGGGAAAGACTTGATGCTTGGCGACGTATCCGCCGCGGTGACGTGGACCTCGTAATTGGCACACGTTCTGCGATTTTTGCGCCCTTATCCAATCTTGGAATGATAGTAATAGACGAGGAGCACGAGCATACCTACAAGTCGGAGAGCGATCCGAAATACCACGCGCGTGACGTTGCCGCCTACCGCGCAGGCAAGAACAACGCGCTGATGCTCTTGGCCTCCGCAACTCCCTCGCTTGAGAGCTTTTACAAGGCAGAGCAGGGCAAGTATACCCTCGTTCCTCTGCGCGAGCGCTACGGCGGCTTCCGCCTGCCTGATGCGGTTATCGTCGATATGCGTGAGGAGATGCGCCTTGGCAATCTCACCCCTATAAGCGACAGGCTCTTGCATTCGCTTGAGGACGTGCGGGATAACGACCGACAGGCCATCCTCTTTCTCAACAGGCGCGGCTACAACAGCCAGATAAGCTGTAAATCCTGCGGCGAGGTCATCACCTGCCCGCGTTGCTCCGTGTCCTTGACTTATCACTCGTCGGCAAACGGTGGGCGCCTCCTGTGTCACCTCTGCGGTCATACCGAGCCCGCGCCTCATACCTGTCCGTCCTGCTCGTCAGACAACCTCTCCTTTCTCGGCTTCGGCACGCAAAAGGTGGAGGGAGCTCTCGCCGAGTATCTGCCGGATATGCGCGTTATGCGTATGGATGCCGATACGACGGGCGGTAAGCAGTCCTACGATAGAATGATAGACGATTTCCGTTCGGGAAATCACGATATACTCCTCGGCACGCAAATGGTCGCCAAGGGACACGACTTCCCAAGGGTCACCCTAGTCGGTGTCGTGCTTGCCGATACGTCGCTGTATCTGTCCGACTTTCGCGCCTCGGAAAAGACATTCTCGCTCTTAACGCAGGTAATAGGCCGCGCGGGTCGCGCAAGCGACAACGGTGTTGCCGTGATACAGACATATTCTCCAAAGCACGAGATAATAAAGCTTGCGTGCACGCAAAATTATGATGAATTTTACCGTGGCGAGATAGAAATACGCCGTTCTCTCACGTATCCGCCGTTCTGTGATATGGTGCAGCTCACCGTCGTGGGAGGAAATGAGCGCGAGGTGCTTGCCGCCTCTGCCGAGCTCTCCGAGGCAATAATATCGCGCATCAAGGGCGAGTACTCCTCGCTCCCCTTTACAGTCTTTGGCCCGTTTGAGGCGCAGGTGTATAGGGTGAACGAAAAATACAGAATGCGTATGGTCGTCAAATGCCGCTTGAACCGCGACTCACGGCGACTGTTCCACGAGCTGTTATGTCTTTTCTCCGAAAAGCGTAACGTGTCTTTAACGATTGATCTGAACCCCCTCACGGTCTGATAGTCCAACGTAAGAAAGGAATTGAATTATGGCAAAGTTGAAAATAATCAAATTCGGCGACCCCCTTCTCCGTAAGGTAGCTCGCCCTGTTGACGAGATAACACCTCGCATCATCACACTCCTTGACGATATGATAGAGACGATGCGTGAGGCGGGCGGATGCGGTCTCGCCGCACCACAGGTCGGCATTCTTCGCCGCATAGCGGTCATCGAGGTCGAGGAGGGCACTGTTTACGAGCTCATCAACCCGAAGATCGTCGCCTACGCAGGTGAGCAGCGCGAGTCCGAGGGCTGTCTTTCCAACCCCGGTGCTTACGGCATCACTAAGCGCCCGAAGGCTGTTACCGTACGCGCCACCGACCGCCACGGCAACGAATATGAGCTTCGCGGCACCGACCTGCTTGCCCGTGCGATATGCCACGAGTGCGATCACCTCGACGGTAAGCTCTACACCGACGTGCAAATCAAAGCCATAGAGGACTGAAATGAAGATAATGTTTATGGGCACTCCGGAGATATCCGCGATATGCCTTGAAAGATTGATAAAGGACGGTCACAACGTAGTCGCTACCGTCACCCGTGAGGACAAGCCTCGCGGCCGCGGAAACGTTATGACCTCCACCCCCGTGAAAATTCTTTCGGAGCAAAACGGCATTCCCGTCTACACTCCCACAACCCTGCGCGACGGCGAGTTTATGAAGCTCTTGGAGCAGTATTCGCCCGATCTTATTGCCGTTGTCGCATATGGAAAAATACTGCCTCCCGAGGTCATAAATTTCCCCTCGCTCGGCTGTATAAATCTCCACGTTTCACTTCTTCCCAAGTATCGCGGCGCGGCTCCGATGCAGCGCGCTATAATGGAGGGAGAGAGCGAGACGGGCGTGACGATAATGCATATGGACGTTGGCCTTGATACGGGTGATATTATCGAGACGGAGAAATTCCCGATAGGCCCCGACGACGATTTTGAGGCGATACACGATCGCTCTGCCGACGTCGGCTCGCGCCTTCTCTCCGATGTCATAGTTAAGCTTGGAGAGGGAAGTGCCACGCGCACTCCGCAGGATGACTCTCTTGCCACCTACGCCGCAAAAATAGAAAAAGAAGACTGCAAGATAGATTTCACCCTCGATGCGCGCACTCTCGATTGCCGCATCCGCGGTGTAACGCCTATCCCGGGCGCATTCTGCTACCACAGTGGCAAGATGCTTAAAATTCTTCGCGCCACCCCTATCGATAAGACTGGTGACACCCCCGGCCTTGTTATAGACGTTGACCCTGTTGGCATCGGCTCGTTCACCGTTTTATGTCACACGGGTGCCCTCGTCGTCACCTCGGTGAAGCCGGAGGGCAAGGGCGCTATGAGTGCGGGCGACTTTATTCGCGGCCGCAAGATCGCAAAGGGCGATATTTTGAATTAAAATGAACAAAAAGGAGAAGGGAATGAATTGGCGCGAGATAGCCTTGAAGCTACTTGTCGATTACGAGGAATGCGGCAAGTATGTAAACCTGTCCTTGTCATCACACCTCGCCGATAAGCTTAGCGGCGAAGAGCGCGCGCGGCTGACCGCTCTCCTTTATACAACCGTTGAGCATAAAATTACCTACGATTATTATATAGCCGCGCTCTCCGGCAGAGGGATAGACGAGATATCAACTCACACCAAATGCATTTTGAGGCTTGGCCTTTGCCAGCTCGTAGATATGAATAGTATCCCCGACTTTGCCGCCGTAAACGAAACCGTAAAGCTCGCGAGAAATGCGGGCGAGCGCTCATTCGTCAACGGAGTTCTCCGCCGCGCCGCGAGGGAAAAGGAAAGCCTTCCGCTCCCCAAAAAGGAAAAGAACGCCGCGCGCTATTACTCCGTCCTCTATTCTCTGCCGCTCGCCACGGTCAAGCATTTTATTGCCCGGCTCGGTGAGGATGAGGCCGTGATGCTATTTAAATCCTTCAACTCCCAAGCGCCGATATCCCTCAGCGTAAACACGCTTAAGATCTCGGTTGACGATTTTATTGCCGAGCTTGAAAAACAGGGGTTGACCGCCACCCGTGTAAAGTTTTCGCCTATTACTGTGAGGCTCGATCAGCCCGTAAATCCTAGGAATATCAAGGGATTCGACGAGGGATGGTTCTACGTGCAGGACGAGGCCTCGGCTCTTTCTTCGATAGTCCTCTCGCCAACTTGCGGCGACGTCGTGATCGATACCTGCTCCGCCCCGGGCGGCAAGAGCTTTGCTACAGCGATTCTGACGTCGGACGGTGCTGAGATCCACTCCTTTGATATCCACGAGAGCAAGCTCTCTCTTATAACAGACACGGCGCGCCGTCTTGGTCTTAAATCTATCACCGCCTCCGCACGTGACGCATTAACGCCCGACGAATCGCTTTTCGGCCGCGCCGACAAGCTTCTGTGCGACGTCCCTTGCTCCGGCCTTGGCGTAATTGCTAAAAAGGCCGATCTTCGCTATAAGGATATCTCGACCCTGACCGAGCTTCCCAAGCTCCAGCTTGATATACTCACCGCCTCATCGCGTTACCTTAAGGTCGGTGGCGAGCTCGTGTATTCGACCTGTACTCTCAATGCGGCCGAGAACGCCGACGTCGTCTCGGCATTCCTTGCCGCAAACCCCGGCTTCGCCCCCGTTGATTTTACCGTCGGGTCGCTTAAATCGGATGACGGTATGCTGACTTTGTGGCCACATATCCACGGCACGGACGGATTTTTTATTTCAAAAATAAGGAAGAATAAATGACTGTAAACGATAAAATCGATCTCTATTCGCTCGATTTGGATGAGCTCTCCGCGTTTGTAAAATCGATAGGCGAGCCCGCCTTCAGAGCAAAGCAGATCGCATCATGGCTCGCGCTCGGTACACCCGTATCCGAGATGTCAAACCTCTCAAAGCCCCTGCGCGAAAAGCTTATGACCCTCACGCAAGACACGTTGCCAAGAGTGGAGGAAAAGCTCGTTTCTAAAATTGACGGCACCGTCAAGTATCTATTTTCTCTTTACGACGGCGCCTGCGTCGAGAGCGTCTTTATGCGCTATAAGCACGGCAATACCATCTGCATCTCAAGCCAGGTCGGTTGCCGTATGGGCTGTCGCTTCTGCGCATCCACCATCGGAGGCAAGGTGCGTGATCTTCTCCCCTCCGAGCTTCTCGGCCAGGTCATAGCCGCCCAGCGCGATACCGGTGAGCGCATCTCCAATATCGTGATGATGGGTATAGGCGAGCCGCTCGACAACTACGACAACGTTATAAAGTTCCTCTCGCTCGTCAATTCCGAGTCGGGACTTAACATAGGCTATCGCCACATATCTCTCTCGACCTGCGGTGTCGTACCCGGTATCCGCAAGCTTGCCGAGCTTGAGATCCCGATAACCCTCTCGATCTCTCTACACGCCTCGACCGATGAAAAGCGGAGTGCAATAATGCCCGTCAACAACAAGTGGCATATTGCCGAGCTGCTCGATGCCTGCGCCTACTACTATGCAAGAACCGGTCGCCGCATCTCCTTTGAGTATACCCTCATTTCGGGCAAGAACGACTCGCCTGCCGATGCGCGTGAGCTCGCCTCGCTTTTGAACTCCGTATTCCGTCCCATATCCGCCCCCATCCACGTTAACCTCATCAGAGTTAACGAGGTCAAGGAAACGGGATTTAAGCAGGGCAGTACCGAAAGCGCAAATGAATTCGCCCGCGTGCTTGAATCCCTCGGCATAACCGCAACCGTGCGCCGCCGACTCGGTGCCGACGTTAACGCCGCTTGCGGCCAGCTCCGCCGTTCTAATCTGAAAACGAAGGAGGAAACGGCAAATTGATAAGTGAAAAATACGGCAAGGTCGTAAAGGGCCTTGGCGGACTTTTTGAGGTACGTATCGAAGAAAATGGTGCCATATCGCGCCTTTCCTGCCGCGCAAAGGGCAATCTTAAGCGCGATGAGGAAAAGGTTCTTATAGGTGACAACGTGCGTGTCACGGTTGACACCGACACCCCCGACGGCATAGTTGTCTCCGAGGTCATAACCCGTAAAAACTCGCTTATACGCCCACCGATGGCTAACCTCGATTTCCTTTTTGCAGTATTCGCCTCGGCACACCCCGACCCAATACTTGAAACCGTCGATAAGCTCATTTCCATAGCCGAGTATAATTCCATCACCCCCGTCGTCGTCATAACCAAATCGGACGTTGCCCCCGAGGCGGCAGAGAAATATCGTGCGATATACTCTCTCGCCGACATACCAACCTTCGTCACCTCATCCGAGGACGGCAAGGGCGTAGCCGAGCTATCCGAATACATAAGTAATAATGTAAAAGGCGGTGCTACCGCCGCATTTGCAGGCGCATCTGGCGTTGGCAAATCCACCCTTATGAACGCGCTCTTTCCCGGCCTGACGCTCGCAACGGCCGAGATCTCGCGCAAAATACAGCGCGGTCGGCATACCACCCGTCACGTCGAGATCTTCGAGCTCTCCGACTCCGCCGATACCGGCTTTCTTGCCGATACCCCCGGCTTCTCGCTGCTCGATTTTGCGCGCTTTGATTTTATGCCCCTCGATGCCGTCCTCTCAACCTTCCGCGAGCTCGTGCCGTACGTAGGTAAGTGCCGCTACGCCGACTGTGCACACGTAGGTGAGGGAATAGCCGAGTGTGCCGTTGCGCGCGCCGCCGCTGATGGCTTGATAGCGAAAACGCGCCTCGATTCCTACCGTTCTATCTATACGACGGTAAAAGAAAAGAACTTATATAAGTGAAAGGAGAAGCGCGTCGCGCCTCTCCTTTTTCTCTCTTCCAAAAAAACTTAAAAAACTTTTCAAAAACCTCTTGACAAACGTCGATTGTTCGTGTATAATATTTGAAGTATCCTAAGACAGCAGGTTCCGGTAAAAGTGCAAGCTTTCCTGCCGAGGTGAGAACAATTTAATCTTTTGTGATAATTTTGTCCTTTTCTCGGGTGAGCCATGCTTATCGGAAAAGGATTTTTTATTTGTATTTTTTATGGAGGTGAAAACTAATGCCCAGCAATAAGGTTCTTGAACAGAAGAAGCAGGTTGTTGAAACTCTCGCATCCAAGATGCAGAGCGCAGCAGCAGGCGTCCTCGTTAAGTACGAAGGCATTACAGTAGCAGAAGACACCGAGCTCCGTACCGCGCTCCGTAAGGCAGGCGTTGAGTACACGGTAATGAAGAACACCCTTACGGGCAGAGCATGCGATATCGCAGGCTACGGTGATATGAAGCAGTACCT
>CAZQTN010000051.1:0-12708 GCA_964596195.1 uncultured Ruminococcus sp. | reverse complement strand
GCCCGCCACGCCCAAGCGCGGCGTTCCCCATACCATCGAATTTCGTAACGTCTCCTTTGCATACCCGGGTACCGATAAAAAGGTAATTGATAACCTCAACCTCACTTTCCACTCGGGCGAAAAGGTCGTCCTCGTCGGTCTCAACGGCGCGGGCAAAACCACCCTTATCAAGCTCCTCACGCGCCTTTACGACGTCACCGAGGGCGAGATATTGCTCGACGGTCGTAACATAAAGGAATACTCTCCTGAGGAGTATTACGACCTGTTCGGCATAATATTCCAGGATTTCGGAAAATACGCCGAGACCGCGGCGGAGAACATTCGCTTCGGCGATATCGACCGAGAGCATACGCCTGAGGCTGTCAGGGCGGCAGCTGTTTCGGGAAATGCTGACTCCTTCATATCCGGCCTCTCAGATGGCTACGATACTCCCTTAACGAGAATGTTTGAGGAGAACGGCGCGGAGCTGTCGGGCGGACAATGGCAGAAGCTTTCGGTTGCCCGCGCGTTCTACAAAAAGTCGGATATACTCATTCTTGATGAGCCGACGGCATCTCTCGATGCCATTGCCGAGGAGGAGATATTCAAGCAGTTCTCCGAGCTCGCCAAGGGAAAGATCAGCATCTTCGTCTCCCACCGACTCTCCAACGCGGTGACCGCCGGCAAGATCGTCGTTATAGGTGACGGGCGTCTTGTCGAGATGGGCACCCACGAGGAACTGATAGCAAATCGCGGCGAATATTACAGACTCTTTACTACCCAGGCACAGCACTACATCGCCTCGGAGCAATAAAAACAAAAAGCAGATACGGACGGGGAAAAACCCTTGCGTATCTGCTTTTTTGCGCCAAAAGCGCATTTTTATGCGGCGTTATCACAGTCTTCACTTTCCTTGTAGAAATGTGAGCCCATAATGTCGTAGTGTATAGTATCTGCCAGATGCTTGAGATAGTTCTTTGAGAACGGGGAGGCAAGCCCGGCATTCTCGAGCATTTTCTCCAGCTCGTATTCCCCATCGCCGCGATCTATAAGCTCAAGGTAAGCTTCAAGACCTGCACCCTTCTCGGATTTCTCGGTGTAGTATATCTCCAGCGCAACCGAGGCCGATACGGGATAGGATTGAACGTAGAAGGGGTAGAGCATAATGTGAGGTATAAGCACGTGGTCGAGTGAGTCGAAGTAGTCCTCCGACATTCCCATCTCTTTCGCCGCTCTCTTCATTGCGTCAATAAGCGTTGCCTCGCTGATGGAGTCGTATGCAATATCGTATGCGTAGTGCTCGAACAAGGCGTAAAAGCTCTGGAACAGGAGTACCTCAAACGAGCTTTTTATCTGTGAGTAGAAAAGGTACTTGTAATCCTCCTTGGAAAGGTCGTCCTCGATTTCGATCAGGGTGAGGTACTCAAGCGCCTGGCTGGATACCTCGGACAGGTCGAGTGATGTTCCCGCACCGTTGTTTATATATGCGTCGACGAAGTGTCCGAACTCGTGTGAGAGGGCCATATAGTCCTCACAGCTGCCGTCCGCAGAAAGGAAAATATACGGCGCGTCGTAATCCTCAAGATAGGTGCAGAAGGATCCGTCGAAGCGGTTTTCCGATTTGCTTGCCACGTTGTAAAGATTAAATTGAAGCATATACGAGTAGATATCCTTAAGCTCCTCGTCCATATCCTCGTACGCGTAATGGAGCGTGTTGATGAGATCTACCCTGTCAAGCTCCGTGCAGCTCTCATTCTGTCCGAAATACGGCCAGATAACGTAGTAGCTTACGGTGTAGTATACCGGCACGATGTACTCTGCCACGTCATCGACGAAATCCAGCAGCTGCTTGCTCGTGTAATCGTGATAAATATTCTCATAGGCGAAATCCGCATAGCTTTCGCAGCCAAGCTCGTCGGCAATACGCCGCCTGACCTTTACAAGATCGACCAGCATCTCGCCCGAAAGCTCGTTTACTCTCTCCTCGTAGAGAGCGGTGCATTCCTCAAGCGCGATAGAATAGGTAAGACTGCTTTCACCGTACGTCTCGGCAAAAAAGTCCATGATCCCGTCAAAGCTGTTCGTAATATTCTTGTAGGTGATGACTACGTTCGCGGTTGAGATGGCAGAGTACCTGTTCTCAATTTTGGTCTCCTCCTCAAGCAGCGCGATGAGAGCTTCGGTGTATATGCCACCGTCTGCGTATTCCTCTATCAGCCCCTCGCCAAAGTAATCGTCCTCGAATTTTTCGGCGTGCTCGGACTGTGCCGCAGCAACGTAAAGCTTCTCGATGGTACCCGAAAATGAGGGTACGTATCCCGAAATATAGTCATATTCGTCACACCAATAGGTGCTTCTTGCGTCCTCTGACATAAGTATGTTAGAGTAGCTGTACATAGTCCGGAAATTGGTATATCCGTCTTCAAGCGAGATCACCGAATCAAGCTGGTCGGCGTAGGGGATCTCGTTTTTGGTTATTACGTCCGTGACCGTCAGAAACTCAGATATAAGCGCGTCGGCGTTCGGCCGCACGTATTCAATTCGGTCAAAGTCTATCGTTCGTCTGTCGTAGTCCTTGATTTGTGGCGTTATAATGTTTTTTTCAGGCGTCTCTCCGCTGTCAATCGTCGGCGGGTCATCACTTGCGGGCGGCTGTGGCTGCGAACAAGCGGTAAGCGAGGTCGCGGCCGTAAGGAGCATCGACACCAGCAAAAGCAGGCATATCAGTCTATGATACATATATTCTCCATTTGTAAAATTAAAGCGGCAGAGCACAACTCTCCATTATTGTTACTATTATTATACCTCGACAGCACCTCGACATCAATAGACAATCTTTAAATATAATTTAAAGAGTTTATTAATGCGAACGGCGGCAAAGCACTGGAAAAAGAGGAAAAACAGTCAACTATTCACAGAAAGTTAACAAATAACGCAGATAAACCTATTGCAAACTACACAAATTTGGTATACAATATATCGGAAGAAAAAAATAGCCCGAAAATGGGCGGAAAAAGGAATAAAAAATGTCAAAGCTTGTATATGCCGATAATGCGGCAACGACCCCGGTCTCACCCGAGGTCATAAGCGCTATGGCGCCCGCCTTTGAGGTCGCGTGGGGTAACCCCTCCAGCCTGCATTCAAAGGGTAGGGAAGCAAAGGCGCTTCTCGATGATGCAAGATCCCGCATCGCAAAGGTCCTCGGATGTGAGGCGAACGAGATTTACTTTACCTCCTGCGGTACCGAGTCGGATAACTGGGCCATCAAGGGCGCGGCTATGCGAATGAAGGCCAAGGGACGTACCCACATAGTTACCAGTGCCATAGAGCACCACGCTGTTCTTAATACCTGCGCCGCGCTCGAGCGCGAGGGCTTCACCGTTACCTACGTCGGAGTAGACGAGGACGGAGTGGTAAAGCTTGACGAGCTTCGCGCCGCAGTTACCGATAAAACGGCGCTCGTCGCAATAATGTATGCCAACAACGAGGTCGGCACGATAGAGCCCATCGCCGAGATCTGCGAGATCGCGCACGCAAGCGGAGCTCTTATGTTTACCGATGCCGTTCAGGCGGTCGGCAACGTAGATATCAACCTCTCGGAGCTTAAGGTGGATATGCTTGCTCTGTCGGGGCATAAGCTTCACGCACCCAAGGGAATCGGCCTGCTTTATATCCGTAAGGGCGTCGTCATCCCCAACCTTATCGACGGTGGCGGACAGGAAAGACGTCGTAGAGGCGGTACCGAAAACCTGCCCTATATCTTAGGCCTTGCAAAAGCACTTGAAATCGCTAAGGAAAAGATAAAAGACCTACCCCGTGTCGCAAAAATGCGTGACAGACTCATCGAAGCGCTTGAGAAAATACCTTACTCAAAGCTCAACGGTCACAGAACTGACAGACTCGCCGGCAACGTTAATATTGGCTTCGAGTTTATAGAGGGCGAGAGTATGCTTCTCTGGCTCGATATTTCGGGCATCTGCGCCTCCACCGGCTCGGCCTGCTCATCTGCCTCGCTTGAGGCCTCTCACGTTCTTCTCGCTATGGGCGTACCCCACGAAAAAGCACACGGGTCCCTACGTCTTTCGATTTCTCACGACAATACCGATGAGGAGATCGACTATATAATCGAGACCGTTCCCACAATCGTAGAGCGCTTGCGTAATATGAGTCCCCTGTGGGAGGAAGTAGTTAAAAACAATAAATAATGCAAAGGAAAGTTTACAAATATGCAGTACAGTGAAAAGGTAATGGATCATTTCACCAATCCGAGAAACGTAGGTGAGATCGAGGATGCCAACGGTGTCGGTATGGTTGGCAACGCCAAGTGCGGCGATATAATGAAAATGTACCTCAAGATAGATGAAAACGACGTTATCGTCGATTGCAAGTTCAAGACCTTCGGATGCGGTGCGGCTATCGCTACCTCATCTATGGCAACCGAGCTTATCAAGGGCAAGACGATCAAGGAGGCACTTGAGCTTACGAACGCCGTGGTAGTAGAAGCACTTGAGGGACTTCCGCCGGTAAAGGTACATTGCTCCGTCCTCGCAGAGGAGGCGGTAAAGACCGCCGTTGCCGATTACTACAACAGGATCGGCCGCCCCGTCGATTTTGAGATCGAAAAGGGACATCACGAGGAATAATGAGAGTTCTTGTAGGAATGAGCGGCGGCGTTGACAGTACCTATGCGGCCTTCAGATTGAAGGGACAGGGGCATACTGTTGAGGGCGCCGTCCTTGTTATGCACGAGTATACCGATGTCTCATCGGCAAAGGCCGCCGCAGAGTCGGTAGGTATACCGATTCGCGTCATTGACGCGCGTGAGAATTTCAATCGATGCGTTATCCCCAATTTCATAGACGAATATACCAAAGCACGCACCCCCAATCCCTGTATCGTTTGTAATAGTGATGTAAAGTTCAGACTTCTTCGCGATTTCGCGGTCGAAAACGGCTACGATGCGGTCGCTACCGGCCACTATGCGAATATAATTAATGTAGAAACAGGGCAAGGCAGGCGCTACGCGATAAAGCGTGCAGACGATGAAAAAAAAGATCAGACTTATATGCTCTGGCGCCTGCCGCAGGACGTCCTCTCTATGCTTATCTTTCCTCTTGGAGATATGACAAAGGACGAATTGCGCGCTGAAGCGCGCCTTCACGGGCTCTCGTCTGCCGACGCCCCCGACAGTCAGGAAATATGCTTTATCCCCGACGGGGATTACGTAAGCTTCATAGAGGAGCGCACAGGCGCCTCTATACCCGGCGATTTTGTGGACGTCGAGGGCAGGGTGATAGGCAAGCATAACGGTATAATAAACTATACGGTAGGCCAGCGTAAGGGACTCGGAATTGCTCTCGGCGCGCGCGCCTTCGTTACAAGCATAGACCCCGAAACCAACCGGGTCACGGTGTCCTTGGATCCCCCAATGGCACGAACCGTGAGCGTTTCGGGAATGGTCTTTTCAGGCATAGCAGAGCCCGAAGCAGGGGCAAGGATCCCCTTGTCGGTAAAGCTTCGTTATCAGGCTTCTCCCATAGATTGCATTGCGGAATTTCTGGGGGAGGGCAGAGCACGCCTGACTCTTTCGGGTGCGGCAAGGTCGCTGACTCCGGGACAGTCCGCCGTCCTTTACGATGGCAACGTGCTCGCGTGCGGCGGCTTTATTGACGGTATATAATACTCCAAACAGAGCGCAAAAGTGGACGAAAACGCCCATTTTGCGCTCTGTTTTTCGTTTTTATGAAAAAATGTAGTGTAGAAAAAAATGTTCATATTTTATTTATTTTGCACAAAAACCTTACTCTATATTGTACAAGCGCCAAACAAGCGAAAACAGGGCGCAAAAAGGTAAATTTAATTTACCATTTAACCTCAAAACCTCAAAAAATGCTCAAAATCGGGCATAAAATGGTGAATTTAAGTTACATATTTTGAAAAAACAAAAAATCAAAAATTTACGATGTAAATGAAAGTTTACATTTTTGTGCACGACGACGATTTTCTAATAAATTAGAGTGCTCAAATTCGTCCGTCGCGCGTTTTTAGCAGTATTGACTTTTTTTGGTGTTTGTGCTATAATTTTTACAAATAGGCATTCTTATATTATCTTGTATACTTGTGCTGAAAAAGAATATTTGGAGGAAAACAAATGAAAAAATCATTGTTTCAGAAAGTCCTTTGTCTGATTCTTTCTGCGACAACGCTCTTCGGCGTGATTGCGATCACGGCCTCGGCGGCTGATACCGACCGTGGCACAAATCGCGATACCGCTTCCTCACTTGAGGAGATGAAGCAGCTCGTCGGTGTTTCAACGTACGACGAGTATCTCGAAGAGTACGGCGCGGCGATCGCCAATCCCAACGCGGAGGTCGTCAAGGTCGATATCACAGGCAGCCTCGTTGCGGGCAGCAGCGCGCAGACGCCCGACGCAAGCGAGGAGTGTCAGGATTCGATGGAGACCAACGCCGACGCATGGACGAATTTCGGCGAGGAGAACGGCTCTAATTCCGTATATCTCCCCGCATCCGGTGAGTCTACCTGGACCTTTACGATCCCCAATGACGCATCCGGATACTATTACATCAAAATCACTTACTTCAGCTGTGAGACCTCGGAGAGCAGTATAAGCTCGATCGAGCGTAAGCTCCTTATCGACGGAGCAGCTCCCTTTGATGAATCCAGCTACGTAACCTTCGATAAGTCGTGGGAGTTTACCTACCTTACCGAGACCGTAAGTGAGACCACCGAGGCCGACTATTACGAGATCCGCTACGAGGATGAGGCCGAGGATGGATACCAGAAGATAGTTACCACCGTAAAGGACGGTGTCAAGACTGTTCAGGTCTACACCATCACCGAGGATATCAACGGTAACTCGATGCTTCCTAACGCACAGGCTATTCCTTCTTGGAACACCTATTACTGCCAGGATTCCACCGGTTACTACGAAGGCTTCTTTACCTTCTATCTCCTCAACGGTTCTCACCAGATCACCCTCGAGGCAGAGCGTGAGCCTGTCATCATCCAGTCCATCGAGTTCGTTCCCTACGGCTACGAGGGCAATGATGCAGACACCTCCTCCGAGATCGATCTCCCCTCTTACTCGGAGGTAAAGCAGAGCTATACCGATAAGGGTTACACCGCGGCAACCGGCGGCGATATGATCAATATCCAGGCCGAGTTCCCCGATCTCGTATCCGACTCCTCGGTTTACGCTACCAACGATAACTCCTCCTCTGCTACATATCCCTCCAAGCCTAACGCGCAGGTTTACAACGTAATAGGCGAGAACAGCTATAATACCGTAGGGCAGTGGGCGGCTTATAAGTTCACCGTAACCGAGACCGGCCTTTATAAGATCGGTATGCGCTACCTTCAGAGTGCTCTGCAGGGTATGTACATCTGCCGTTCCATCAAGCTTGCCGGCGGTGCATACGGTCTTGCGGACGGTACTCCCACCGCTCCCTTCCTTGAGGCTTATAACGCACAGTTCAACTATAACAAGGAGTGGCAGTCCGACTACGTTGGCGACGGAAACATCGACGCGTTCGAGTTCTACTTCGAGAAGGGCGTTGAGTATACTCTTTACCTTGAGTGCTCCCTCGGCTCGCTGAAGAACCTTATACAGAGAGTTGAGAACGTTCTTTCCTCCGTAAACGAGAGCTACCTTGCTATCCTTCAGCTCACCGGTTCCTCTCCCGACGAGTACCGTGACTATCAGTTCTTCTCCATTATGCCCGAGGTCCTTGTTAACCTTATTAACCAGGCTAAGGAGCTTATGGACGTTCAGGAGGAGCTTATTGAGCTCTGCGGCACCAACGGTTCTCACGTAGCGACCCTTGAGACGATAGCTATCCTTCTCAATAAAATGGGACAGAACAACGGTGACGACGTTGCCGCAAATATGTCCAACCTTAAGTCGTACCTCGGTACTCTCGGTACCTGGATCAACGACTCCAAGAAGGGAACTCTTATCGTTGACAGCATCACGATAGCTCCCTCCGACACCGACAGCTCGGAGCTCCCGAAGGCAAAGGCGGGATTCTTCAGCTCACTCTGGT
Source organism: uncultured Ruminococcus sp. (assembly GCA_964596195.1). GTDB lineage: Bacteria > Bacillota > Clostridia > Oscillospirales > CAG-272 > UBA1740. Next base: position 4,666 of record CAZQTN010000051.1, on the reverse strand, counting down.
TCGAAATCAAATCTTTCATATATTCTTTCATCATTGACTACGATGCGATGGGCTTGACCACCGTACCTGATGAGGCTACCGTATCGGTCGACGTATGGCTTGCGACCGGTCGTGACCAGTCCAACATCTGGCGTACCATGGTCGATGCAAAGGGCGGATTTACCGACAAGACGGGCTACGGTGTAAACCTTAAGCTCGTAACCGGCGGTACGCTTCTTCCTTCCGTTCTTGCAGGCAAGGGCCCCGACATATATATGGGTCTTGGCTCCGGTGAGGTTATCAACTACGCAATTCGTGACGCCGTAATGAGCATCGGAAGCACCGATGACGACGTCGCCGCAGTTGAGCAGTTCCGTAACGATCCCGCTAAGGCTGTCTTCAATACCGAAAACTACATCTATTATGATGCCGAGACCGATACGTACGAATACAGCTCGGTATACGATCCCAACAAGACCATCTCCTTCGTCTCCCAGACCTTCACCGACGTGGAGGCAGGTAACTACGTATCCGCCGCAACCGATACCCTCGAGCTTGGCGGTATAGTATACGGAGTTCCCTCCGAGATGAGCTTCTCAATGATGTTCTACCGTATGGACATCCTTGCGGACCTTGGAAATGAGGTTCCCGAGACATGGTCAGACCTTCTCTCCATCCTTCCCACCCTTCAGGCTAACAACATGCAGGTCGGTGTCAGCTACATAGGCGCACTCGACTATATGCTCTATCAGAAGGGCGGAAGCCTTTGGAGGTATGAGGACGACCCCGAGTATGCAGGTGCGAGAATCGCGCTTGACTCGACCATCTCTCTTGATACCTTCGCATTCGTATGCCGCTTGTACACCGACTACTCGTTCCCCGTATCCTACGACGCATCCAACCGTTTCAGAACCGGTGAGATGCCCATCGTTGTCGGTGACTACGTAGGTACGTACAACACCCTTACCGTATACGCAACGGAGATAGACGGCTTGTGGGAGTTCTGCCCGCTGCCCGGCTGTGAGACCGGCGAGTACGACGAGGACGGCAGAGAGATCATCAACTACAACTCCCTCGCAGGTGTCAGCGCTACCGTAATGCTCCACGGCTGTGACAACACTCCCGCCGCTTGGGCATTCCTTCAGTGGCAGACCTCTGCGGACGTACAGGCAAACTACGGTAACAAGATGGTTGCCCTTATCGGTCCCTCCGCTAAGTACAACGCAGCTAACAAAAACGCAATAAAGAACCTCTCCTGGACCGCAAGCGAGCGCGCAGCGATCGAGGATCAGATGGAGCATATGTCCTCCATCGTTAACTACCCCGGCTCTTACATTAAGGATAGATATATGAAGTTCGCCTTCCTTGAGGTTGTAAACGAAAGCGCAGATGCAGTTGAGGCACTCAGCCAGTACATCGATGCGATGAACTCTGAGATCACCCGTAAGCGTCAGGAGTTCGGTCTTGCAACTCTCGAGACCGGTGAGGAATATATCCCTCCGGAGAAGAGAAACAACAATAATTAAGGAAATACAGTAAGGAGAAAAAGTAATGTCACAAGAAAATACAGCGACAAAGCGTCCTGTAAAGCGTTCTGAGATGTCGAAGCTTCAGTGGACATGGAAAGAAATGAAGAAGAACAAGACAGCATACTTTATGCTTGCCCCCTTCTTTATCCTCTTCATAGTGTTCACGGTTCTCCCCGTATTCCTTTCGATCATCTTGAGCTTTACCGACTTTAATATGCTTCAGATGCCCGGCTGGCAGGGCCTGTCAAACTATACGCGACTTTTCACGGAGGATGAAATATTCCTCCTCGCGTGCCAGAACACGCTCATCTTTGCAGCAGTTACCGGTCCCGTTTCCTACCTGCTTTCACTCTTGATAGCGTGGTTCATCAACGAGCTTCCTCCCAAGATCCGTGCCGTGGTAACTCTCGTCTTCTACGCACCCTCGATCTCCGGTCAGGTTTACCTTATTTGGAAGACTCTGTTCTCGTCCGACTCTTACGGTTGGGCAAACGCAACGCTTATCGATCTCGGTATCATAAGCAGCCCGATCCTTTGGTTTGAGGATGCGGATTACGTAATGGGTCTTTGTATCGTAGTTGCACTTTGGACCTCGCTTGGTACGGCGTTCCTGTCGTTCATCGCGGGCTTCCAGACCATCGACCGCTCGATGTACGAGGCGGCTGCCGTTGACGGCATCAAGAACCGTTGGCAGGAGCTGTGGTACATCACGCTTCCCACCATGCGTCCTCAGATGATGTTCGGTGCCGTCCTTGCGATCACCAACTCCTTCGGCTTCGGTGGTGTAGTTACCGCACTCTGCGGCTTCCCCTCAGTCGATTACGCAGCACATACGATAATGCACCATCTTGACGACTACGGCGGAGCGCGTTACGAGATAGGCTACGCTTCTGCAATAGCAGTTATCCTCTTCATAGTAATGCTTTCGTCGAACATAATCATCAAGAAGGCTCTTGCGAAGGTAGGTGAGTAATATGGCAAAACTTAAAAAGCTCAGAACAAGAGGACACCGAGTCGTCCTTAACCGTTCCGCCGGTGGTGATACCGGTATTACCTTCATCCTCGTTATCATGGGTCTGTTCATGTTCCTTCCCATGTACTACGTTGTTATCCAGTCCTTTAAGCCCCTTGACGAGCTCTTTATGTTCCCCCCGAAGTTCTACGTAAAGAGCCCCACGTTCGATAACTTCCGAGACCTCGTAACCCTTATGGGTGACTCGTGGGTACCCTTCTCAAGATACATATTCAACACGGTATTTATCACGATCTGCGGTACTCTCGGTAACCTCGTATTCGCTTCGATGGCAGCATACTCTCTCTCGAAGCTGAGATTCCCCGGCAGAAATGCCATATTCCAGATCATAGTAATGTCCCTTATGTTCCACTCTACCGTAAACCAGGTAACTCACTTCATCATCCTTTCCTCGTTCGGCTGGATAGATACTTACCTTTCTATTATAGTTCCGTCCTTGGCAGGTACGATGGGTCTTTACCTTATGAAGCAGTTTATGGAGACCTCGGTTCCCGACACGGTGCTTGAGTCTGCGCGTCTTGACGGTGCGAGCGAGTTCAGAATCTACCTGACCATTGCAATGCCTATGGTTAAGCCCGCTTGGATGACGCTTATCATCGAGTGCTTCAAGGGCCTTTGGAACACCGGTGCATCAATTTATATTCACTCTGAGGAGCTTAAAACCTTCAACTACGCTATTCAGCAGATCGTCAACGGTGGTATCGCCCGTTCGGGTGCAGGCGCCGCTGCAACGGTTATAATGATGATAGTTCCTATCCTCATCTTCGTCCTGAACCAGAGCCAGATAGTTGAAACGATGGGATCCTCGGGTATGAAGGATTAAGCAAAGGAGGAAATATGAAGAATATAACCAAGATTTTGATTATGGCTCTCATAGCGGTTATGCTTTTCGGCACCGTTTATTCCTCCGCAGCAGAGCCCTATGATACCTACACCTACTCCATTGACGGAGAGGTCGTACAGTCACCGCCAGCGTACTCGGCCGTTGATGACTTTGATGCCATCGATATGAATATAGCCAAGCTTTCCGCAGTTGGCTCGCTTTCCGCAAACGTCAGCGATATATTCAGCGACGATCAGGCTAACATCTACATTGCCGATAAGGGTAATAACCGTATCGTAATTCTCAATAAGTTCTACGAGGCTATCGGTATCATCGACACCTACGTCGATGAGAACGGTGTGCCCCAGTCGCTTAAGACTCCCGGCGGTCTCTACGTTACCGATGCTGCCAAGACTGCTGACAAATCCAGCTACATCTACGTTTGTGATACCGGAAACAAGCGCGTCGTAGTCTTCGACCGTGAATACAACTACGTAAGAACGATCTACAAGCCCGACAGTGCTATTCTTTCCGATGGTGCATTCGACCCCACCGCTATCGCAGTCGACATCTACGGTCGAATCTTCATCGTATCTCCCTCCGCATACGAGGGTGTCATCGTCCTCACCAGCGATGGTGATTTCACAGGCTTTATAGGAGCACAGCAGGTTTCTTACAGCCTTATCGACATCATCTGGGCTAAGTTCCAGTCGGCAGAGAGCCGTCTGACCCAGGAGCTTAAGCTCGCAACCCCCTATAACAACATCACCGTTGACGACGACGGCTTCGTTTACGTCACGATGTATCCCACCGATTCCGAAGAGCAGAAGAATCAGCTTTCGTCCATAAAGACCAAGAATGCTAGCTACTCTCCTGTTAAGAAGCTTAACTCGCAGGGTAAGGAGATCATGAAACGTAACGGATTCTTCGATCCCGGTGGAGAAGTCGTTATAAATGTCGCCGAGATCTCCCAGATCAAGGACGTAGCACTCGGTGCCGAGGGCACCTGGACGATTCTCGACCAGTCCCGTTCTCGTTTCTTCACCTACGACCAGAACGGTAACCTCCTCTTCGCCTTCGGCGGAAAGGGTGACCAGCTTGGTCACGGCGCAAGCTTCACGGGCTTCACCTATCAGATCGTTGACGGCGTCTACCGCCTCGTTGCTCTTGATACCACGAGCAGCGGTGCCAAGATCACCGTATACGACCCCACTGATTACTATTACGCACTCATAGAGGCTCTCGCTGATGAGAACCAGCACGATTATCTCTCTGCTCAGAACAGCTGGGAAAGAGTGCTTA
>CAZQTN010000050.1:0-12746 GCA_964596195.1 uncultured Ruminococcus sp. | reverse complement strand
GGCTGTTGCGGCGAAAGAGGAGTAAATGGACCGTCGGGGACGCCGGTCCCTACAACGCACTGTAGGGGCGGGTCTTGACCCGCCCTTCGGCAAAAGACGACCTCGATGGGCGGGTTTTGCCGCATATCGGTGCGGTGAGGGAGGGTCAAGACCCTCCCCTACAAGAAAAAGATAAAACTGAATTGCCCCTACGAAGGAGAATCAAGATGAATAAAATGGATGAACTGATGAGCCGATATCCCCAACTGGAGGGCTGCAAGGCTTCCATCGAGGGCGCTATGGACCTGCTGCGGAATATGTATCAGGCTGGCGGCAAGCTGCTGGCCTGCGGCAACGGCGGCAGCTGCGCCGATTGCGAGCATATTGTGGGCGAGTTGATGAAAAGCTTCCTGATCCACAGACCCCTGACCGATGAAGTGAAGGGGAACCTGGACGGGTTATTCCCGGAGGACAGCGAGACCTTTTACAAGTGTATGCAGCGGGGCATTCCCGCCATCAGCCTGCCCAGCCAGGTGGCGGTGCTCAGCGCCTATGTAAACGATGTGGACCCGGAATATATGTACGCCCAGCTGGTCCAGGGCTACGGGAAAGCAGGGGATGTGGTGCTTTGCATTTCCACCTCCGGCAATTCCAAAAACGTGGTCCGGGCGGCACAGATGGCTAAGGCTTTGGGTTTGAAGACTCTGGCGCTGACGGGCATGAAGGACAGCAAGCTGTCGGCATTGTGCGATGTGACCGTCCAGGTGCCGGAAACGGAAACCTTCAAAATCCAGGAGCTCCACCTGCCGGTGTATCACTACCTGTGCGCCCAACTGGAAGAAGAACTGTTTGGTTAAAGCCTTTTCCGATATATCGTAGGGGCGGATTCTATATCCGCCCGTCGGCAAAAAACTGACTTCGATGGGCAGCTTTTGCCGCAGTTCGGTAAGGCTTGTTAGCGGGCGGATATGGAAACCGCCCCTACGATTTCGTTTTTGCAGTGAAAATACAACATATTGCACAAAAATTATATATTAAAATGTACTATAACAAACAGTTGCAATTTACTATATCATTTGCTATAATGTATCTGTTGTGATAAAATAACCATAGGAATATGCAAAATTCGAATGAATAAGGGAGTGCGAATTATGGCGCAAAGAATGATGGATGCAATCGTAAAGCCTGTAGCCGGTCCCGGTCTGGAGCTGCGGCAGGTACCCGTACCTACCCCCGGTCCCGGTGAGGTGCTGATCAAGGTCCGCAAGACTGCTATCTGCGGTACGGACGTACATATTTACAACTGGGATCCCTGGGCACAGGAGCATATCAAGGCACCCATGACAATCGGTCACGAGTATGTGGGTGAGATCGCCGAACTGGGCGAGGGCGTTACCGGTCTGAAGGTAGGTCAGAGAGTGTCCGGCGAGGGTCACATCACCTGCCACCACTGCCGTAACTGCCACACCGGCAATATCCAGTGGTGCAAGGACACTTTGGGCGTGGGCGTGGACCGGGACGGCGCATTTGCAGAATATGTGTGCATCCCGGAAGAGAATGTGATCATCATTGACGAGAGCCTGCCGGAGGATGTGGTGGCTTTCTTCGATGCCTTCGGCAATGCCACCCACACCGCACTGATGTTCGATCTGATCGGCGAGGACGTGCTGATCACCGGTGCAGGCCCCATCGGCATTATCGCTGCCGGTGTCTGTAAGTTTGCAGGCGCCCGCCGTGTTATCATCACCGATGTGAACGATCACCGTTTGGAGCTGGCAAAGAAGATGGGCGTGGATGCTGCCGTCAACACCGCCAAGGAGGACCTGCCCAAGATCATGAAGGAGCAGGGCCTGGTGGAAGGCTTTGATGTGGGCCTGGAAATGTCCGGCAACGGCATGGCTCTGCAGCAGATGATCGACAATATGCGCAACGGCGGCAAGATCTCCCTGCTGGGTATCTCCAACAAGCCCGTTGCCCTGAACATGAACACCATCATCACCAAGGGCCTGACCATGCAGGGTATTTACGGCCGTAAGATGGACACCTGGCATCAGATGTCTTACATGGTCCAGGGCGGCCTGGATGTGAGCCCCATCATCACCCACCGTTTCCATTACACCGATTTCGAGAAGGGCTTTGAGGCCATGAACAGCGGTCTGTCCGGCAAGGTCATCCTGGATTGGACCACCAAAAAGTAAATGCCCGTAGGGGCGGATTCCATATCCGCCCGTCGGTTCGGTAAGGTTTGTTATCGGGCGGATATGGAATCCGCCCCTACGATGTTAACGTAAGGAGAATGAATATGAAAACTGCATTAACAGCCATTTCTGCTGAATTGGATGCCATTCGTGAGGCCGGTACCTGGAGAGAGGAGCGGATCATCACCACTCCCCAGTACTCCCGCATCGACACCACCGCAAAGCCCGGCGTGGTAAACTTCTGCGCCAACAACTACCTGGGTCTGTCCACCAACCAGGACCTGATCCAGGCTGCCAAGGAAAGCTATGACAACTGGGGCTTTGGCCTTTCTTCCGTCCGTTTCATCTGCGGTACCCAGAGAATCCACAAGGACCTGGAGAAGAAGATCTCCGGTTTCCTGGGCATGGACGACACCATTTTGTACTCCTCCTGCTTTGATGCCAACGGTGGCCTTTTTGAGACATTGCTGGGCAAGGAGGATGCTGTGGTCTCCGACGAGCTGAACCACGCTTCCATCATCGACGGCGTCCGTCTGTGCAAGGCTATGCGCTATCGCTACAAGAACAACAACATGGAGGATCTGCGTGCTCAGCTGACCGCGGCCCGTGAAGCCGGTGCCAAGAAGATCCTGATCGCTACCGACGGCGTGTTCTCCATGGACGGCTACATTGCCAACCTGAAGGCCATCTGCGACCTGGCTGACGAATTCGATGCCCTGGTCATGGTGGACGACAGCCATGCTGTTGGCTTCATGGGCGCACACGGCAAGGGCACCCACGAATTCTGCGATGTGATGGGTCGTGTGGACATCATCACCGGCACCTTCGGTAAGGCCCTGGGCGGCGCTTCCGGCGGCTACACCTCTGCCCGTCAGCCCATCGTGGACCTGCTGCGTCAGCGGAGCCGTCCCTACCTGTTCAGTAATACCGTGGCTCCCGCCATCTGCGCTGCTACCATCCGTACCATCGAGCTGCTGGAGGAGAGCACCGCACTCCGGGACAAGGTCCATGAGAACGCCCGTTACTTCCGTGCAGAAATGGAGAAGCTGGGCTTCGACCTGCTGCCCGGTGAGCATCCCATCGTGCCTGTTATGCTGTACGATCCCCGTACTGCCCACGAGTTTGCCAAGCGCATGCTGGAAAAGGGCGTGTATGTGGTGGCATTCTGCTATCCCGTTGTGCCTAAGGGCAAGGACCGTATCCGCACCCAGATCTCTGCCGGCCACACCAAGGAGGACATCGACTTTGCAGTCAAGGCCTTCGGTGAGGTCAAGAAGGAAATGGGACTTTAATTCCATAGAAAAAGCACCTGCTGCGGCAGGTGCTTTTTTAATGCAAAGTGCAAAATGAAGGTGTTTGCTACGCAAACGGATTTAAGTATTATAAATATATCGCGAAGCGATACCATAATTTTGCATTTATCATTTTGAATTTTGCATTTTATCGGGTGCAGATCTATTGAAATAATCGATAAATTGTGTGTATTTTTGTTGTAATTATCTCCGCTTTTTTTGTTGTCTGCTTGACATAAGTGTGGTATATTTTAACATGAGAAGGAAATATATACTTTCTGTCTTATGCTGGCAGGATATAGGAGGAAATGCTATGGCAAAACGGCTTTTTGCATGGGCGCTCGTGCTGGCGCTGGTTTTCTCCCTGATGCCGATGGTTTCTGCGGAAACGGTGGCTCCGGGGATGAGCGAATGGCATGATCACACCAGCCATGAGGGCTGGACCGAGTGGACTGACAAGACCAGTCTGCCCACCACTGCAGGTAAGTACTACCTGAGTGTGGATGTGACACTGACCAAGGAATGGACGGTGCCCAAGGGCGATACCCATCTGTGCCTGGGTGGCCACAGCATCACCCAGACAGGCAGTACTGCCCGCGTATTGGGTGTCAATGCAGGCAGAAGTCTGTCCATTTACGACTGCGCCAAGGCCTACGAGGGTGATACCTATGTGGGCGGTACCCTTACCGGCGGCAAGAGCAGCGTAGGCTCCTGCATTTGGATCGCCCGTGGCGGCGGTGTCTTTAACCTGTACGGCGGCCGTATCACCGGCAATGCCCATGCTACTGCAGCGGACGGCGGCGCAGTTTATCTGCAGTCCGGCAAGACCGTCAGCGGCACCAAGAACGACGGCGGCGTATTCAATATGTACGGCGGCGAGATCGTGGGCAACGGCACTGCATCCAAGACCACAGGCTCTGCTGTGTACCTGCATGGCGAATCCGGCGCTACCCGCGGCGGCAAGGGTGCTACCTTCAATATGTACGGCGGCAAGATCGCTGAAAATACCGGCAAGCAGGCCGCAATCTGCGGTACCCAGGATTCTGTGATCAACATCCAGGGCGGCGAAATCGTGGACAATGTGAACTCCGGTTCCGGCGGCGCTATCTACGCCCAGGCGGATATGGTGCTGACGGTTGCGAATGCCACCATCACCGGCAACAAGTCTACCAATGCTTCCGCTATTTACGTACAGAACAATGTGGTAATTACCATCCGGGATTCTGTCATCACCGACAATGTGACCACCGGCAACAGCGACGAGGGCTGGTGCGCAGCGGTGTATGTGACCGGCTCCAAGTCCAAAGTGACTCTCAGCGGCGAAGTGACCATCGAAGGTAATACCATGGGCAATCCGAAGATTGCCGATCTGTACCTGAACAGCTCCAGTGGTGCGGATATTGAAACACTGTATGTGAGCGAGCTGACCGGCGGCGCTGTTAAGTTCGGCGTCCATGATACGGCAGCTTCCGTGGCAGAGGCTTCGGATGTGGTGGCCTTTGCGGATCCTGCCAAGACTACCTATAGTGACGGCACCTTGACCTACTGGACCGGTACCGAGAATAAATATGTGGGCCTGGTAGACGGCGCATTCCGCTTTGTGGAGGGCCACTTCCACGGCGCTACCTTCTACAGCCGCTGGACCGACGGCACCAAGCTGCCCTCCTCCGGTACATATTACTTGGATACCGATGTGACTCTTGCCAATTATGACAGCAAGGCGGCAGTAAAGAACGGCAACAGCCTGACCCTCTGCCTGAACGGTCACACCATCGACAACAAGAAAAACATTGCAGTTCAGGAGACCTTCCGTGTGGAAAACGGCAGCCTGTACCTGAATGACTGCACCACCACCTATGACGCGAACGGCCACTTCGTGTCCGGCGGTAAAGTTACCGGCGGCATGAAGAAGGGCAACGGCGCTGTGATCTATGCCAACAACGCAGCCTCTGTGATCGTGGTGGAGGGCATCGCCTTCGTGGGCAACGAGTCCACCGAAACCGCCACCGGCTATGGCGGCGGTGTTGTGCAGCTGCGTAAGAATACTACCCCTGCACAGTTTACCGGCTGTCTCTTCAGCGAGAACATTTCCGCAGGCGGCGGTGGAGCTATTGCCCTGCGTGAGGGCGCAAGCGCCAGCTTTGAAAAGTGCGCCTTTACCAAGAACAAGGCAGCCCAGGCGGCAGCCATTTATATCACCGGCTCTACCCTGACGGTGAAGGACAGCAAGTTCACTGAGAATACCACCACCGGCGCTGTCAGTGTCATGAATATTTTGGGTGTGTCCACCGTGACCATCCAGGATACCACCATCACCGGCAATACCAGCGGCGGCTCCGAGTACGGCGCTGTGAACCTGGGCGGCGGCAATTCCGTGGTGAAGCTCATGGGCAAGACCGTCATCGAGGGCAACCTGAATAAGAACGGCGACCAGCAGAATCTGCACCTGCAGCAGTACGACAATGTGCAGTACGATGTGTCCGGCCTGACCGCAGGCGCCAAGGTGGGCGTAACTTTGTTGGCCAGCCGTATTACCGCAGGTCTGCTGCACTTTACCACTACCGGCATGACCGAGAACTCCGGCTACTGTGTGTCCGACAATGCAAACTACAAGGTAGTGCTGGACGACCAGGGGAGACTTGCCCTGGAAGAGATCGTGATCATCAAGCACGACCACAAGCTGTGCAATGACGATGCTTGCCTGAGCCACGGCGATGTGGTAGCCTTCCAACCCTGGGAGAGTGCCGACAGCCTGCCTACCTCCGGCAGCTACTACCTGGAAACCGATGTGAACCTGACCGCTGCGACTACCATCAGCGGCGAACTGAATCTGTGCCTGAACGGCCATACCATCACCCAAAGCGGAACTGCCCGTGTGTTCTACCTGAACCAGGATGCAAAGCTGAACATCACCGATTGTGCAGAGGGCGGCAAGATCCTAGGCGGCAAGGACGATACCGGCGCAGCCTTCTACCTGAATGAGGGCGCGGTATTCAGCCTGTATGCGGGCACCATCACCGGCAGCAGCCCTGCTTCTGCCAACAAGGCCTCTTCCGGCGCAGCTATCTTCATGCGTTCCGCTGCCAAGAGCGGCGCCACCTTCAATATGTACGGCGGCGAGATCACCGGTAACGGCAACGAAAAGTCCTGGGGCGGCGCCATTACCAACGGCTCCGGCAACGCAAATAACACCGTCTGTGTAAATATCTACGGCGGTAAGATCCATGGCAACACCGCCGGTACCGGCGGCGCTATCCGCCTGGAAAAGAAGGCTGTTTTGACCGTCACCGGCGGCGAGATCTACGATAATACCGCCACCACCGGCGGCGCCATCTACCTGGTAGGTGTGGCAGAGCTGAACCTGCAGGGCGGCAAGATTACCGACAATACCGCCGATGTGGGCGCAGGTATCTATGTGCCCGGTACCGGTAAGCTGACGGTCTCCGGCGCACCCCTGGTCACGGACAACACCGCTGCCGGTAAGCAGAACAATCTGTACCTGGCAGGCCAGGCTAAGATCACCCTGGGGGATGTGGCAAGTGATGCCAAGGTGGGCATCACCGCAGCCAGTGTGGCCCGTGCCATCAGCAACGAAACCGAAAAGGACTATACGGCGAATTTCGTGGGCGACAGCTCCAAGAATCCCGTTATTTACAAGGATAAGACCCTGTGGGTCGACTTCTACAGCGACCATCAGCACACTGTATGCGACGGCGTGAAGCACGACGGTTGCGACCATCAGGCAACAATGTGGCTGGCATGGGAGAGCAAGAGCAGCCTGCCCACCGCCTCCGGCTACTACTATCTGACGGAAGATGTGGTCCTGACCGGTGAGCAGACCGTAGGTTCCAAGCAGGAGGTCTATCTGTGCCTGAACGGCAAGACCGTCACCGCCGCAGAGAATAAGCGCCATATGCTCGCGGAGCCCGGCGCAACGGTCAATATCACCGACTGCTGCGAAACCGTGGGCGGCTTTACCGGCGGCAACGCAGAGTATGGCAGCGTTGTCAATATGGCAGCAGGCTCTACGCTCAACCTGTTTGCAGGTAAGATCTACGGCAATGCTTCCCCCGCAAACGGCGGCGGTGCTGTCTACCTGCGCGGTACCAAGGGAACCGATCCCGGTGCTGTCATGAATATGTACGGCGGCGTGATCACCGAAAATACCTCCAATGCCGACGGTGCGGCGATTTCTATGAACGCCGGCACCAAGCTGAATATCCACGGCGGCGAGATCACAAAGAATACAGCTGTCGGTAATGGCGGCGGTATCTTCGCCACCGGTAATGACACCCTGATCACCATGAACGGCGGTGAAGTTTCCGGAAACACGGCTAGAAACGGTGGCGGCCTGATCACCCAGTCTAACAGTTCCTTTGTTATGAACGGCGGTACCGTCAGCGGCAATACGGTCACCAACGGCGGTGGCGCTGTTTATGTCTCCGTCGGTACCAGCTTCCAGATGAACGGCGGCAAGATCACCGGTAATACTTCCAATAACGGCGGCGGCTTCTACGCCCTGCGCAGCACGGCCACCCTGAACGGCGGTGAGGTTTCCAACAATAAGGCTACCACCAGCGCCGGTGCATTCCGGTCCGAGGGTGCTACCGTGGTGCTGAACAAGGTCACCATTTCCGGGAATGCCTCCAAGGACGGCGGCACTGCCTACATCGTCCGGGCCTCTGCCGGTTCCGGCGAGAATATCCAGTATTTCCCCTCCAATGTGACCATCAACGACGGCGCCCTGATCACCGGCAACAAGGGTGAATCCAACAGCGGCGGTCTGCTGATCGCAAACGACGGCGTGGTCGTCACCATGAACGGCGGCGAGATCTCCAAGAATACCGCAGCCAACGGCGGCGGCATCATGACCTGGAAGGGCTCTACCTTCGTGATGAACGGCGGCAAGATCACCGGCAACTCCGTTAAGTCCAACGGTGGCGGTGCCTATATCTCCAGCAAATCCACCTTCAAGATGAACGGCGGTTCCGTCACCGGCAATACCGCCAAGAATGCAGGCGGCATCTATATGCTCCGTGCCAATGTAGACCTGGTAGGCGGCACCATATCCTATAACACCGCCAAGCAGGAGATCACCTGGAAGGACGGCAAGGAAGTCAAGAACGGCGGTGACGCAGGCGGTATTTACATCTGCGGCAGTAAGGTGAATCTAAGAGGCACATCCCTGATGGGTAATACTGCCGGTAAAAATGGCGGCGCTATCGTCATGGGCTTCTCCAGTTCTAAGGAGAACAGCGTGACTGTCCGTTACAATGTGCTGGTGAACATCTATGGCGGCACCTTCTCCGGCAATACCGCCCAGAGCGCAGCCGGCGGTATGCTGATCCAGTCCGAGGGTACTGTGGTCAATATGTACGGCGGCACCTTCACGAATAACACCGGCAAAAACGCGGGTGCCATCTATGTGTCTACCAAGACGGTGTTCAACATGAGTGGCGGCACCGTCGCCAATAACAAGGCCACAGCCTCTGCCGGTGCGATCTATGTGCTTAACTCCACTGCCAACATCACCGGCGGTCAGCTTTACGGCAATATGGCTGCCACCTCCGGCGGCCTGCTGGTCACCTCCGGTGCCACCACTGTGGTGCGCATGGAGAATTTGAAGATCCACGACAACAAGGGCAAGACCCACGGTGCTGTTTTTGTCCAGGGCAAGTCCAGCTTCTATGCGGTGAGCTGTGATTTCTATAACAATTTCGCAGGCACCGGCGGCGACGGCGGCGTGTGTATCGGCACCCAGTCCAAGGGCGAACTGACCAACTGCAAGTTCTACGGCAACACTTCGGAGGCAACCTCCGGCGCTATGATGGTCAGCACCATGGCGGAGGTGAAGCTCACAAACTGTGACTTTACCGAAAACTATGCGGCCTCCATGGGCGGTGCGATCTACACCAACCCCGCTTCCCAGGTCACCATCACCAACACCACCTTCCGTAAGAATTCCGCAAGAGAAGGCGGCGCAATTCTCTGCCGCGGCAACATCACCATGACCGGTTGCATGATCGAGGAGAACACCTCCACGGCAGAAGGCGGCGCAGTCTACGGTAATATCAACGCAGCCAACGGCTCCGGCGTCATGAGAGGTCTTGTGATCGAAGACTCTGAGATCCGGAACAATACCGCAGGCGGCAAGGGCGGTGCGTTCTATATGCATATGGGCTGCCGTCTGGAACTGCATAACTGCCAGGTCACCGACAACAGCGCAGCCCAGGAGGGAGGCGCCATCTGGTCTGCGGAGGATGTGGTGCTCGACAACACCAAGATCACCGGCAACGCCTCCGGCGGCGAGGGCTACGCAGTTTACATGGATGATGCAAACTACGACGGTCACTCCTATTCCTCCAGCAAGAATCAGCTGTCCGGCTCTGTGATCATCAAGGACAACATGGGCGGCGATCTGTGGATGGGCCCCGATGTGTTCTTTGCCATTACCGCCGACGGTATGGGCAAGGACACCCACATTGAGCTGACCCTGGATTCCGGCAAGCTTACCAACCGTATTTTGGGTGCCTACCACTATGAGGGCGGCGACTGTGTCTACACCGTCACCTACGGCGACCGGTCCATGACCGACCCTGAGTACGATGCAGCCCTGGCCTATACTGCAGATAAGACCGAAGAAGCCCAAAAGACAGCGGATATTTGGCTGTATGTGGGCATTGGTGCAGTGGTGCTGGCCCTGGCGGCGGTGGCTGTGCTTCTGCTGAAAAAGAAAAAGGCAGGCAAGCCTGCAGAAACGAAAAAAGAAGGCTAAGGAGGTACAAGAACATGAAAAAGTTTATCAGTGTAATGATGCTGCTGGCGGTTCTGGTATCTCTGTGCGCTTGTACGAAGAATGAGCAGCAGGCAGAGCAAAATGCTGCCACTCCGGAGCCCGGTTCTCCCGAGGCACTCTACGGCGATATCGATCAGACCCAAAAGATCGACGGTGTTTACAAGATCTGGAGCCCCGAGGGCGTGAAGCATATGCTGGAAAACCCAGGCGAGAGCTTTGAACTGCTGTGCGATGTGGATATGAAGGGCGCAGCCATTGCGCCCATCCGGGAGTTTACCGGTACGATCAACGGTGCTGCCCACTATATCAAAAACTTTACCGTCCAGGGCGGTGATGAGACCGATTTCGGCTTTATCGGCGTCAACAAGGGACAGCTGAGCAATCTGTACCTGAAGAATGTGACCCTGATCCCCGGCCCCAATGCCAAGAACATCGGTGGCTTCGTGGGCAATAACCAGGCAACGGTCACCCGTTGCGTGATGACAAACAGCAAGCTGGATGTACCTGCGGCACCTGCCGGTGCCAATGTGGGCGGCTTGGCAGGCCTGAATACCGGCAACCTGACCAACACCCAGGTGGGTGTGGACCTGAATGTGCAGGCCACCGGTGAAGCCTATGTGGGCGGCATCGTGGGCACTACCCGGGGCGGTACCGTTGAGTATATCGAGACCGAGGGCAAGCTGGACATCACCGGCGGCAAGGTAAGTGCCGGTCTGTTTGCAGGCACCACCGATTCGGTGCTGGAAGAATGCGTGTTCCTGGGCGAATCCAACACCCTGGACGGCAAGCTGTTCGAGGCATTCACCGGCAACGAGGACGACGAGCTGGTGATGGTAACCAATGCCCGCTACCGGGACAATGACCACCACGCACCGCTGACCGAGGGTCAGGAAAAGCTCCGCCAGCGGGTGGTGGATGAGATGAACGCCATGGGTACCATCGAATGGCAATTACACAATGATCTGCCCCATACCTGCGTTTGCTCCCTGGATGCCTGCAACGGCACCTACAACAATACGGCAATTTACCGTGGCTTGCCCTACAACCATAAGGGCGGCTCACTGGCCCGTATGAAGTATATCCTGGATGAGGACGGCTATGTCAAGGATTGGGTGTATGAACTGGATTCCTATGACGGCTTTGATCTGTACATCGGCAACGACTGCTCCACCGCCCTGGCACACGCCTGGTGGACCGTCAGCAACTCCACAGACTTTATGCGCTGCACCTATGAGCTGCCCCAGATGACCACCTATCCCAATGTGGCCACCGGAATGCAGGACTCCGGCGTGCTGAAGGTAGGCGAGTATAACAGCGACTTTGAGCTGAACAGCAAGCGCTGGACCATCCAGTTTATCGAGGAAAACGACGAGCAGACCATCTACGAAGCCTACGCCTGCCTGCGCAAGGGCGATGCCTATGTGTACATGGTGGAGGCCGGCGGTCATACCCGTATGGCGGTGGCGGACGCAGTGGTCGTCCGTGACCAGCAGGGTCTCATCGATCCCAAATACAGCTATGTCCTGTCCACCGAGCAGGGCTATTCCAACCGGATCCAGGCCGATGCGGAGGGAAACACCACAGGCAAGGAAATCATTTCCAACTGGCGTGTGAACTATAAGTATACCTTTGCAAACCTGTACTTTGACACGGCGATCCCTGTCACCTGCGAAGAACTGGTCACCGGCGAGATGGAGCCCTCCACCTGCGAAATGCAGGGTGCGGTAGAAGGCTATGCAGGTATGTATAACGGCACCGTCAAGGCCAACTACTTCCTGGACAGCGTGGACCTGGAGGTCAAGAATTCCAAGGGCGAGACCGTGTTCTTCCACACCCTGTGGACCACCGCCGATAAGCGGAGCGAGCTGGGCGAAAACGACGGCGGCCTGCGGAACTACAAGGACGATTTTGACATGGTGGGCTTCGGTATGGCACTGAGCAAGTTCCAGTTTGAGATTGGGGAAACCTACTCCTACACGGTAACTGCCCACCTGCATACCTATGAAGACTATGTAGTACACGAATCCTCCTTCACCTACGGACAAGCATGAATCACAAAAACGGACCTTTCTGCGGAAAGGTCCTTTTTGCATATCGAGACCTCCAAATTCTGATTTATCGTTCTCAAGGCTTCCCCTAGAGGGGAAGCTGTCAGCTATGCTGACTGATGAGGTGTAGCCACGGAAAGTGGCGTAAAAACTGTGCCTTGTGCTGCCGCACAGCATTTTCTGCGAAAATGCACACCTCATCCGGCACTTCGTGCCACCTTCCCCTCCAGGGGAAGGCTTTGTGCGATAAATTGGAATTTATGCGATAATTGTGCAGGTTGCAGCAGGATCGTGCATGGTTGCGGAAGTGGGGATATGGTAAGATAACAAAAAGATATGCGGGAAAGCTGCCAAAGCGGAAGCCCGTTGGCATCCCCGGTCAAATTCCAATTTATCGAGCTGTTGTCGGATGCGCCGATCATGGCCCCCGTAA
>CAZQTN010000049.1:0-12878 GCA_964596195.1 uncultured Ruminococcus sp. | reverse complement strand
AATGCGACAGCCCCATTGTTTTAAGAAAATTACAAGCATACAAGCTGTGTATCAAGATATGCCTCGGGGAATTTTGCGGCGTCAAGCTCACGGCCCGTGGCCACGTGTATGCCTCTGATGCTGACTGTCTCGGGTACTACGTACGCAAAGGGTCTGCCGGGCTCGTAATTCGGGTCGTAATTCGGAAGGATAAACAGGTTGCCCCACATAGTGCTGTTTGAGTCGTCAACCTCAAGGCCGTCAATGCTGATCTCGGAGGGCATAGAGCAGGTGTATCCGAAATCGTGCTCTCCGGTATTGAGTCCGGCTATTATAAACGGGTTTCTTCCGGTCGGTGTCCACGAGCAGTTCCTGACCGTTATCTTACCCTCGAAGAATGATCCGTAATCGGGGCGCAGGTTTATAAACGAGCCTGCCGCAACGCTCGTGTTTTCTATAATGAAATCACCAAAGCCGATGAGGTTTACGCCTTGGTGGCCGAGCTTGCAATTTCTTATAGCTGCATTGGTGACTCCGCAATGTGCGTCGTAGCGCGATATCACGCAATCATCAAGGAGCACCTCCTTTGAGAAATTCGAGCCCATAAGACCCCAATACTTGGTGTCGTTTATATCCTTCGTCTGCCTTATGCCGCGAAGTGTCAGACCGACCACCGCGCCTATGCTGATGTCATAGGTTCCCATCGGCACGGTCTTGCCGGGTATCGCACTCTGCGTGTGATATATAAAGTGAGGGGAGAGCAGACAGTTCTCAAGCGTGAAATTGTAGCACTCCTTTGCACAGATAAAGCCCTCGTAGGGTGCTCCGTGTTCACCTTCTCCCTCTACGTAGTGTGTCAGATCACGTAAGGTGACGTTTGATCTTTCGACCACTATGTTTCTGTAATGATAATTGTAGAAGGACTCTGCCTGATTTGCGATGGTCGTAAAGACTCCGCCCTCAATGACGATAGGCTCGTCGTCGGCGCTCTTTGCGTATGCTGAGGTGATGGTGGGGCAATCCCAATTTATTCCGCACAGTACCTCTCCGTCGCCGTCCACCACGAAGCAGTCTGATGCCGCGGTGCCGCTGTTTTGGTTGAGTCCCTTGCGGATATACACGCGCTTGTTTTCGTTGAAAACACGGACGAAGGTCTTACCCGTGTGAGAAAAATCAACTCTTTTTTGGTTTTTGGTAAGGGAGGTGATATCCGGGGTAAATACCTCTGTGTCACCCTCAACGCAGAAAACCGTGCTCCTTATATTTTCAAGATCACGGTCGTCTATTATAAACGAAGCACCGCACCAATGCGTTGACGTTTTGATCGTTGCGGTTATATCCTTGCCGCCTATGTAATAGGTCGCTCCCTTCGTGGCGCGGACCTCTATACCGTTTTCATTTGCGTACTCGTGGCAGGCAACGATGGCCGCCATATCGTCGTGCACGCCGTCACCAATTGCGCCAAAATCCTCGTACGTTACTACCCTCTTGTCCACAGCTGCGCCTCCTCGGTAGAGTGTTATGTACCTATATTATAATTTTTATACGCGCAAAAGTCAATTAAATAAGTAAAAAAACTGAAAAACTTTCAGTACCCGCATTGACAAACGCCCTGTGCGGTGCTATACTTTAGTATATTTTCAGCCGCCGCGTAAAGAATAACCGTTGCGAGGTGTTTTATGCGGTTGTTGAAAAGACTTGTTGATATATGTTTTTGGCTTATACTTCTGTGCTATGGATCGTGCTTTGTTACTGGTGCATCCGCTTCGCTTTTTGAGGAAAAGGTCGGCCTGCCCCTGCGCACTATGCTTTCGCATTTAACGGAAATACTCCCGTTTTCCATATTCGAGGTTCTCCTGATCGCGGCACCGATATTGCTCCTGGCGCTTCTTGCCCACGGCCGCCTGTCGACCGTTACCGCAGTAGCCAAGCTCACGCTCGTAGGATACGTTATCACCCTCGGCATACCGTCCGGGCTGCCGTCCCGCGTGACCGCGCCGCAAGAGCCTGAGGTGAGCGAGTACGTGCGTGCGGCGGAGCTTATATGTGAGCGCTTGAATGCCTTGCCGGCGATCGGTGAGGATATGCGCGCCTCTGCGGCACAGGCCGCGGCAAATTATGCCCGCGACAGCCTCGGTGTCGGAGCGGCGTATACCCCAATGGTAAAGACCTCGCTGGCACCCGCCGTTCTTACGGATATGGGGGTGCTTGCGTATTATGCGTTCCCAACTGCCGAGGTAACCGTGAACGGCACGGCCCCCGATTTTATGATGGTATATTCCACGGCGCACGAGACGATGCATTTTCTCGGTGTAACCAGGGAGGACGAGGCAAATCTTTTTGCCTTTATCGCCCTAGCCGAAAGCGGTGACGGTGCGCTGAAATTTTCGGCGTATCTGTCGGCATTTGTATACGTCGGGGCGGAGATTGGTGCGCGAAACAGCGACACGTATGACGAAATTTATGCCAAATTGCCCGAATATGCGAAGAGCGCGCTCCGATTGCGCCGCGAATTTCTCTCGGAGAAGGACGAGCGCATTTCATCACTCTCCGAGACGATCGGTAATGCGATAATATCACTGCGCGATCCGCGCGGCACGGATAGCTATTCCTATACCTCCCGTCTGATCGTGGCATACCTTTTGCAGTAACCGTTTTTTTCACTCCAAAATAAACTGATTACAAACGCAATTTCGGAGTGAGAGATGAGCAGCTTTATTATAAACGGCGGCAAGCGCCTTGGGGGCAGTATAACGGTCGGCGGATCGAAAAACGCCGCCCTGCCTATGATATTTTCCACTGTTCTTATGCACGGTGAGTCGGTCATTGACGGAGTGCCGGATATAACCGACGTCCGAGTGGCGCTCGCCCTCATTGAAAATATGGGTGCCTCGTGTCGCAGGGCAGGGGATAAACTGTACGTGGACACCACCCACCTTGAGTACGTCACCCCCGACCGCGAGCTTGCCTCGCGCATCCGCGCATCCGCATATCTGCTCGGTGCCACGCTCGGCCGCTTCGGCCGCGCGGATATATGCACCGTCGGCGGATGTAGCTTTGATAAGCGCCCGATAGATATGCATCTGGGTGCCGCACGTTCACTCGGCGCTGTGCAAAATTATGATGAATTAACGGCAAAAAAGTTACACGGGGCTGACGTAATCTTTGAAAAAATTTCCGTTGGCGCTACCGTGAACGCAATTTTGATGGCCTCGGTCGCAAGCGGCAGAACGCGCATATACGGCTACGCACGCGAGCCTCACGTGCTCTCTCTTATCGACTTTCTCGTCAGTGCGGGCGCCCATATCAAGGTGCTGCCCGAATACATAGAGGCCGAGGGGCGCGAGCTTCACGGCGGCCGCGCCACAGTCATTCCGGATATGGTAGAGGCAGGCACCTATCTCGCACTCTCCCTTGCCACGCGCTCGCCACTTGAGATCATCGGCGCGGACAGATGCGACCTTTCGTCATTTCTCGGGTGTCTTGTCGACGCAGGAGCCACGTTGCAATTCAGCGAGCGTTCGGTTACGGCAGACGGCTCGCTTGACGAGCCCGCAGTTATTACCGCCGCACCGCACCCTGCCTTTGCCACCGATCTTCAACCCCAGATGGCGCCACTGCTTGCCTCGTTTTGCGGCGGCAGAATAACCGACACGGTCTGGCGCTCCCGCTTCGGCTATCTTTCCGAGCTTGCAAAGCACGGTGTAAGGTACGAGCGAGCGGATAACACCGCCCTCATCAAGCCGTCGTCGCTTCACCCCGCACGTACGACCGCCCCCGACCTGCGCGGCGGTGCCTCACTCCTTATCGCCGCACTCGCGGCTGAGGGGCAAAGCAGGATAGACTCAGCCGAGATAATCGACAGAGGATATGAAAACGTAATAAAAAAGCTCCGAACGGTCGGAGCGGATATATATGAAATATGAAAGGAATACGAAAATGAAAAGAATAATGACCATTCAGGATATCTCCTGCGTCGGTAAATGCTCGCTTACCGTGGCTCTGCCTATAATATCAACCGCAGGCGTTGAAGCCGCAGTTCTACCGACCGCCGTCCTTTCAACGCATACTGCATTTCCTAAGTTCACGTTCCGTGATCTTACGGATGAGATCGCGCCTATCAGCGATACGCTGAAGGAATTGAACATAGACTTTGATGCGATCTATACGGGCTACCTTGGCTCGTTTGAGCAGCTTGATCTTGTCGATAAATTCATCGCCGACTTCAAGGGCAAGGATACGTTTGTGCTCATCGACCCCGTTATGGCCGATCACGGCAAGCTCTATAAGGGCTTCACGGATGAGTTCGCACGCGCTATGGCAGGACTGTGCTCAAGGGCCGACCTCATCGTGCCCAATATCACCGAGGCGGCGTTTATGCTCGGCATCCCGTACGAGCCCGACTATGACGAGGAGTACATAAGATCGCTCCTCAAGCGCCTGACTACTCTTGGCTGTCCTCGCGCCGCCCTGACCGGCATCAGCTTTTCTGATACCGAGATCGGAGTTTATTACTACGACAGCATCACCGATACCTATTTCAAGTACTTCAACGAGAAGCTCCCCGTGGCCTACCACGGCACGGGCGATACCTACGCCTCCGCCGCCCTTGGTGCAATTATGCGCGGTATCCCGATCGAGCAGTCGCTCGCCGTCGCGGTCGACTTCACCCTTGAGTGTATGAAAAAAACGGAGGAGGACCCGACCCACCGCTTCTACGGCGTAAACTTCGAGTCCGCACTTCCGTATTATATAAAACGCATTGACGAAGCGCTTGGTCGCTGATACTTTCCCGTCATTTTCTGCGTCTTTTTCTCTCGCGCTTTTTGCCGAGCAATGCACCGAGCACGCTTATCAGCATAAAGGCACCCAGGTTGATCACGCCTATCAGAGGCAGTGACCCCTTGGTTGCAACAAGCCCGATCACAAGCACGACCAGCACGAAGAAAAGGGAAGCGAGAACTGCGGGCAGTACACCGCCGTCCCCCTTGTATCTCGACGTGGCAAAGCCGGAGGCGGCCGCCGTCACGAAAAGCACGATCATACCGCACAGACCGACGTCTCCTGTCGGATTCTCGGTCTTGGAAAGAATGATCGCCCCTATAAACGCCGCGATGAAAAACACCGCCACGGTAAAAATAATTCCGAAAATCAGCGCGCGTGCGCCGCTTTTCTGTGCGCCGCCGCTCCTCGTCCTTGTCCTTGACATAAAGAAATCCTCCGAATAGGGTTGTACTAAAGCCTATTCGGAGGATATTTCTTTTATGACAATTATTTGCTTTCCTCAGTTGCTTCGGTTTCGGTTGCCTCGGTCTCCTCGGCTGCCTTAGCCTCGAGAATTGCTGCCGCCTTGTCGGCCGCCTTAACGTCAACGCTTCTGATAGCCGCCTTGAGAAAGCGGATCTTGGTCTTGTCCTTGGTGGTCTCAAGCACGAAGGTCTCGGCCTTAACTGAAACTACCATACCGATGATACCGCCGATGGTGGTAACCTCGTCGCCAACCTGGAGGTTGTCGCGCTGCTCAGCCTCTTTTCTCTCCTGCTTCTTGTTCTTGCGGGAGGTGAAGATGAAGAAAACTACGAGAACAACAAGGAGGATACCGTATACCCACCAAGTGCCGCTGTTGTTGGTAGTAGTTGTCTCCAACATAAATCCAAAATTAAACATTTCTTGAATACCTTTCATATTTTTCTATCATACATTATTATACATATAAAAAAAATTATTTCAATACAAAAAGCAAAAAATTAATAAAAAATCCAAAAAAGAGAGATAGAAGACATAGGATGTATAAAGAATTAAAGCCTCAAAAATACAACCGTTGATTTTATGTGTTTTCCTTGGCGGTATTAAGCGTTGAAATCAGAATGCGTTTGATTTCTAAGCAATCAGATAACAAGGAAAGCCCCTCGTCGTTTGTTAGATACTCAGACAGAGTTAACAATCGAATCCAATATTCGGTTTCTGCGGTTTCTTTTAATGAAATTTGCAATTTTGCAATAAAATCCGCCTTGCTGATTCCGTAAACGGCTTCATTTGCATTTGCACCGATGCTCGTAGCGCTACGAATTATTTGCTTTGATATTACGTGTTCACGCTTTTCTTTGACGAGATGCTTATGTAGTTTCACAATACGCGCGGCAAAAGCAAGCGACTTATCAAGCAAAACGTTATCCTTTTTCATTTTCCACCTCAAAGAATGAAGAATAATGAAAAAAGAAGAAAGAATAATACAAAAGCGCCCGGTTGGAAACCGCGAACCTGTTTATTTGTTATTTATTCTCTCTTCTTTATTCTTTTAGCCGTTCAAAACGGCGCTTTTGTTTTCTTCTGCGGCTTGTACTATGGCCTTGATGACCTTGCCGGGGTACAGCCACCAGTCGCGACACCAGACGCGCAGTATCGTCCAGCCGCGAGATTCAAGGAATCTCGGCTTATATACGTCGCGCTCCATAGTCGACGTCGTCGTGGCAAAGGCGTCCTTGTCGAGCTCAACGCCGACGAGATATCTGTCCTTTTTCGGATCGTAGACCGCAAGGGAAATGCGGCTGTTACGGTTGCCTATCCTGGTATCTACCGTATAACCGAGCTTTTCCAGCTTTTCCTTGATCTGATCCTCGACCGACGTCATAGGCACGATGGGTGTCTCCTTTGCGTGCTCTGTCGGGTCAAGCTCGGAGAGCACGGCGCGCACCTCGTCATCCTTGCCGTCGGAAACCGCACGCGCGTAGGTGAGGTACTGCTTCAGGAGCTTCGGACCCTGATGCTTTGAGGTGTCGACCTTCAGCTCCTCAGGCTCAATGCTCGTCACGATGTATATCTTGGACTTCGCTCTCGTTATCGCAACGTTCAGCCTGTTCTCTCCGCCATCAGCAGACAGAGAGCCGAAGTTGGTGTAAAGCTTGCCCTCGTCGTTGTGTGCATATCCGATAGAGAAGATGATGATATCGCGCTCGTCACCCTGTACGTTTTCAAGGTTCTTGACGAACAGGCTGATGTCCTCGCCGTTCTCAATGCGGTGCTTTTCGTTCAGAATATAAGAGCGAAATTCGGGATTTTTGGTCGCCTCTCTGTCGATCAGGTCGTTGATGCAGGTCTGCTGATCGCTGTTGAAGGTGATGATGCCTATGCTCTCGCCGCGCTTCCTGGTCTTGAAGATGCGCTCAAGCAGGGCGACTATCTCCTTGGCCTCGGCGACGTTACGGCGATCCGACCATCTTCCCGCCACCTTGATGCGCTCTATCGGGCGGTCGTTAGGCGACTTTGATATATTCGGCGCAACCTGAAGGGAAGAGGAGTAGAATGCGTTATTTGAGAAATCTATAAGCTCGCTGTGACGGCTTCTGTAATGGTAATTGAGGTTGGCGCTGCCGTATCTTGCAACCGCAAGGTCAAGCAGACTCTCTACCTCAAGCGCCGCCTGCACGGAGAAGTCCTCGACCTCCGCCGGGTCGCCGCCGAGATAGCGCTTCATAAACGTCGTCGACGGGCGCAGCTGCTTCGCGTCTCCCGCCACTACTATGTTCTTGCCGCGATATATCGTCGGTATGGTGCTCTCGATAAATACCTGAGAGGCCTCGTCGAAAATAACCACGTCAAACATATTTTTCTTAAGCGGAAGTATCGATGATACGTTCTCCGGCGAGAGAAGCCAGCAGGGGAAGAGTGAGAGCACGAAGTCCTCGTATATCTCCGTAGTCTTTCTTATCGGCCAGAACTTCTGCTTCTTGGATATCTGATACAGATAGTCCTTGTTGTTCTTTGCCGACATATAGAGCTCCTCGTATTCCTTGGTGCCCCTTGCGGCGGTGATCTTAACTGCTATCTCCTGCTGCTCCTCCTTGAGGCGGAAGATCCTGCCGCGGATGCTCTGATAGTCGACCATTTTGGCCAGCTTGTCCTTGCAGGCCTCCTCGTAGTATATTACCTCGTGGTAAATACGGATAGAGAGCACCTTGTCGATAATATCAACGTAGTTCTGATAGTTGCGGCTTACGGTGTATGCGAAGTTGAGCAGATCGGTCTTGCTCTTGTCAAAGGTGGCAAGCAGCTTCGTAATATCCCGCATCGCGATATAGTTGTCCAGCGCCTCGTGGACGAGCTTGATGTACGATGTGTTGCCGCGCAAAAGATTGTCGATCACGGCAATGTAGCCGTCGTCGGTGAGCACCATTTTCAGGCACTCGTACTCCTTTGCAAATTTATCAATGGCCGTGAGAGTGCGCATGAGCTCGGCCTTTATCTCGGCCCTCGTTTTACCCGTAAAGAGCTTGTTCGGGTGCTTGACCCTCGTTTCAAGCTTTGCGATGCCGTCAAGCGTTTTTTCGTCCGTGAGCTCCTTGTAGTAGGCCATTACGTGACGGTAGTAGGGATGCTTTGCGGTATTGAAAAGGCCCTTTCTCGATTTCTGTATGATCTCGAGTCTGCCCTTGACCTCGGAGAGAGTGCGGATATCCACGTTCTCCTGCATCATATCGATAAGGGGGTTTTTCTCCTTACCCTCGATGAACTCGTAGTAGATCTTCTCAAGCTCCTTGTCCTTGATGGCAAACAGCGCATCCGAAAATTCCTTGTAGGAAAGGGACATAAGATCGGGGTTTTCAATAAGCTTGAGATAAACGGTATAATCGTAGCTGTTCTTCGGTATAACGTACGAGGACGCGTACATCTCGGCAAGCGAGAGTCCAAAGGGACGCTTGTCGTTGAGGGTGTGGTAGATAAGATTGAGGCTTGCTTCCTCGTCCTTGATCTTTCCCTCAAGCTCAAGGAATTTTTCACTTAGCGAGTCAAGGTCAAGCGTCGTCGTGCCCATATTCTTCATATGAGCGGCGAGGCAGCGATCGTAGAACTCGCGCTTCTCCTTGCTCTCGTCGTTTATGTACATACACTTCTCGTTGAGCACGCCAAGACGGTTGAAAACAACGTCCAGCGCGGCCTTCTTCTGTGAAACGACAAGCACGCGCTTGTGCTTGCAGAGCGAGTCGGTAATGACGTTAACGATGGTCTGTGACTTACCCGTGCCGGGCGGGCCGTATATGACCATATTTCCCTCGGCGTCAACCTTGCGTACGACCTCGCTTTGTGCGTAGTCAAGCGTCTTTACGGTGTAGCTGGGTCTTACCGCGCACTTCTCCTTTTTGCCGAAGAGACCCTTGCGCTTAACTGCCTTTCTGGCGTTCTTTCCTGTGCGCAAAAGCTCGTCTATTGCATCGTTTGTCAGTCTTTTCTTCTCAAGAAGGGTATAGTCGTTGTATATGGAGTTGGAAAGAGGGAACCTCGCAAGCACGGCAGCGTATCGTACTGCCAGCTCGTTTTTGTCGTCGGGCTCCTTGAATCTGGAGTAGCTGTATACGTTCTTCGACGATACGCAATCGATCTTGATATGGTTCGACTTGAGATATTCTACGATATCGCTCACCGACTTGAAGTGAGAGAGCGTATCAAAATCCAATTCAAGCTGATCGATATTTATCCTCTTCGACTGCGCGTAGGAGAATACGAGAGAGGGATTGATATGTATCTTCTCACTCTCGTTGAAGCGTATTTCTACCGTATTTTCGTCGGGAATGTCAACCTTAACGGGGAAGAGCAGCAGGGGCGCCTTGATAAGCGTTTTTTTGCCTGCCTGCATAAGAGTACCGAATACGAAGGGGTAGCCGATGAACATCTCGTACCTGCCCGACTCGCGCTCGATCTCCTCCGTTTCTCTTTTAAGCTCCTTGATCTTGCCTATTTCAGCCTCGATAGCACGCGCGCTTTCTTCACGGCGTATGCGCTCGTTCTTTGCCATCGACTTCTCGGACAGAGACTCGCTGCCCTCGGCGGGCTTTTCGAGCTTCGCATCAATGCGGCTTTGTACGTCGAGATTCTCAAGGATTTCCTTCTTTTCCTTCGGACAAATGAGCGTAAAGGGGTACTTGCGGCTCGACCAAAGGAACTCCACAAACTCGGCTACCTTTGCATCGCGCCCCTCAAGCAGCTTACCTATATCGTATGCTCCCTTACGGACGATGCTCTTGAGATAAAGGCACTTGCTGTTGCCGCCTATTTCAACAAGGCGTTCTTTGTAATAGGTGTAAATACCTTTTCCCATGGCTCGGTCTCCTTTTTTTGTGTCCTGTTTTATGAAAAATCGCCTCGCGAGGTATCTCGCAGGCGAAAAAATATCACCAACAAATATTGTAACATAACCTTTGTGAAAAATCAACCGCTAAAACGAGATTTTTTCAAAAAAATTCGCATTTGGTGCCACCCCGTGGCAAATTTTCGGCTAAAATCGCGCTTTCGCCAAAAAGTGGGGAGAACCCCGAAAAAACCGCCTTGTTTTTCCTTGTGGCGTGGGGGAAAGAACCCCGTTGTACAAATGCAACAAAAAACGGGGCGAAAATTTGCCATATTGACAAGTTGATTTTTCATGTTTTTAATGTTATAATACATATAAGTAAAAATATAAAAATTTACCGCGCTACTTGCGTCAGTAAGGAGAAAATTATGAAACTTGCAAAGAAAATTCTTGTGGCAATGCTCGCGCTTGCACTTCTGACATCGGCGTTCCTCTTCACCGCGACCGCAACAGACACATTCACCGCGCTCGGAATGAACGATATCGATGACATTCTTGAGTATTATACCCTTGAGGATTATCTCGCCGACAACTACAACGACGGCACCTGGACTACGAGTATCGTTGAAACAGACGCAAATTACTCCCAGACACAGATCAACAAGAACGGCTACCAGCTGATCGACGTTTCTACAGCCGCAGACCCCACTAATGCAGAAAACGGTGTTCTTAGTGTTAAGCTCCCCTATAACAAGAAATCCGGTTACAGAATGGCTGCTACCGATAAGGTCGAGGGTCTTACCGACAAGCTTTTGCTTACCTTTAAGATTTACTTCGACGAGTCCGCTACCAATAATCTTTTCTACGAGCTTAAGGTTGGTATGGTAAACGAGGACGGAAAGGCTTCCGGTTCCGAGTACACCATTCTTCAGTTCAACTTCTCAAAGAATAACGGCGATCCCGGATTTTACTACTCCACTTGGGACCCTAATAGCAAGTCGTTCGGCTCCGAGCTTACCGCTGTTAAAAAAGCCGGCACTGACGAGAACGTTGTTCCCGAGACCGGCAAGTGGTACGACGTAGTTATCACGGTCAATGCTGCAGATGACGTTTATTCCTTCGACGTAAAGGACCTCGATGGCAACAGCGTCGTTTCATCCGGCAACCTTTCGCTTGAGGGTGCCGCAAAGGTTTGGGGCTTTTACTGCTACGGTAAGTTCCTTAACAACAAGGATAAGATCTACTCGGATAGCGCGAAGTTCTATCTTGACGATATGGAGATTTACGAGGGTTCGTTCATTCGTTACCCCTCACTTAAGGATTCGATAACCACTACTCACCTTCAGGATCTCGAGGCGATATACACCGCAGATACCGCTGATTACGACACCAAGTACAGCGTTGCTCGTGTTCTTGACTATCTTTACAACGATGCAGATGACTTTGTTGTTGGTGATGTAATGCCCAACGCGCAGAAGTACATCAACGAAACCTATGCAGTAGCATTTTCAAAGGCAGCGGATAGTATCGATTCTTCGCTCGGCTACTACGAGAGACTTGCTTATCTCGATACTCTCAAGGCGTTTGACATTAAGCTCCCCGATGCTGATTCCCTTAACGGCGCCGTCGGTATAACCTCCGATATCGAGGCTCTGGTTATTGCTGCCAGAGAAGCATACGCGACCGAGGTGGCAGCTCTTAAGGATATCGAGGGTCGTTGTGAGGCCTTCATCGCTTACATGAACGGATATGATCCCGCTAGCATGGATTACGTGTATATAACGAACTACTTTACCGGAGCAGCCGATGAGAAGTTTGCAAACCGCATTTCTTCCTACGAGGGCGTTGCAGCCGCAGAGGAGATCTATGCCGGTCTTAAGTCCAAGGCTGAGTTGATGATCGCTGATGTCGATGCATTTATGTCCGCAGTTGAGAAGATGGAGACTTCTACTACCTTTGGTTCTCTCTTCCTTGCTTACGTTGAAGCAAACGCTTCCTATACCAAGTATGGCACCAATGCAGTTATAAATCCTGAGCTCGATAACGCAACTAAGTCCGGTCTTGTAGAAGATATCACTTCCTACGAGTCTAAGGTTGACGAAATCCTTGCAACCGCATTCATTTGCGACGAGTTCAACCGTATCGTTAACGAGGCTACTATTTCTTCTTACTACACCGCTCTTAACAATGTGCTTGATCAGGCTGCAGCAGTTCGTGCACAGTTTGGCGATTACGAGATGGATTATCCCGGACTTACAGAGTCTGTTGCAACCTATGATGCACTCGCGGCAGCAGTTGCAGAGTCCGAGAGCGCAGTTGAGGCGTACATCACCGCAGTTAACGCTATCGCAACCAAGACCACCTTCGCAGAGAAGAAGGCAGCAGTTACCGCAGCACTTGCACTCAAGGCATCCGGCGACGTTCTCGGTGCAGAGGGTGTTGTTGAGGCTAACATTGCTCTTACCGCCGCAGAGGCAGAGATCAACCTCCTTGAGGGTAACAGCACCACCCTTATCTCGCTCGTTGAGCAGCTTAAGGCAGCTGAGACTCTCGCACAGAGAAGAGCTCTTATCCTCCTTGCTAATGTTTCCGCAGCTAATGCAGAGGACACCTACACCGGCGTAAGCGCAGCAAAGGCTGATCTCGCTGCCGAGATCGCAGCATTCGAGGCAGAGGTTGCAGCAGCTAACGGTGCTCTCGAGTCCGCAATCAAGAGCGCGCAGGCTATTGCTTGCTCGGTTGGTTAATACCGAATTATAAAAAAATTCAAACAGGGCAATGAACGGGTGATGTTCTTAGCGGAGAATTTGAAAAACACCGTTAAGTGCGAGCATCG
>CAZQTN010000048.1:0-13067 GCA_964596195.1 uncultured Ruminococcus sp. | reverse complement strand
CCGCGGGAAGAGGATATGTACCGTCCTGCTCAACGGGGTTCTGAGTTGCAAGCACGAAGAAGGGCTCCTCGAGCTTTCTGGAAACACCCATTACCGTAACGGTGTGCTCCTGCATCGCCTCAAGAAGAGCGGACTGGGTCTTAGGAGTCGCACGGTTGATCTCGTCCGCAAGAATAATGTTGGAGAAGATAGGACCGGGCTGGAACTCAAACGATGAGTTGCCGTTCTCGTCCTTAACGATAATATTGGTACCCGTAACGTCTGCGGGCATAAGGTCAGGGGTAAACTGGATTCTTGAGAAGGGAAGGTTGAATACACGGCCGAGCGAACGTACGAGACGGGTCTTACCAACTCCGGGAACACCCTCGAGAAGCACGTTTCCGCCCGCTATCATAGCGATGACTGCGCCCTCTATTACCTCCTTCTGTCCAATAACGTCTCTTTCAATCTGCGCAAATATGTTTTTACACTGCTCGCTGAACTGTTTGATATTCTGTTCTGTTATCATGAGCGTTTCGCCTTTCATTGATTTTATTTTATCTTATATATGGGGTTTATACTATTCCAAGGTAAGACTCGATGATGTATCTTTCCTCTTCGGTAAGCGTGTCGCCTTCTTTTTCGAGGCGTTCGCGAAGTTTATCCAGGTACTCGCTGTTGAGGGCGTCCTTGTAATAGGTCTCGCCGTCGATTACTTGGTTTGCCTCCTGATATTTCGAGCCGCCCTTATTGGTGGGCTGGTCGGATTCATCCTGAGTCTGCTGGTTATCGTTGTTTTCTTGGTTTTCCTGATTTTCCTGGCTATCCTGATTTTCCTGGTTTTGATTAGGTCTATCCGAGGGCTTGTCGTTGGGATCTCCGTTGGGATCCTGCTGATCGCTCGGATTTCCGTCGTCACCCGTTTGGGTGAAAACGGCTATAAATATAACGTCCTCGGTAATGTTTTTATCATAACGTGCGGGCTTTTTGTAGCCATCCTCCCATTCGACGAACTCCCATCCGTCGTCTGCAACCGCGACGATCTCTGTGGTCTGTCCGCCCTCGGGAACGAGTTGTTCGGCCTCACCGTAAATATAGCCGCCGCCGTCTACGTCATACACTACCTCAAAGTACTTGATCTGCTCCTCGGGAATGATTGCCTCGACGAGCGCATCTCCACCCGGGAGGATACCTGCCTCGCCAAGAGCTTCCATACAGTTCATAGTGACGAAAAGCGAGCCGGAAACTATGAGAAGGATCATAGCTACCTTTGAAATGCTGAGCTTGATCCTCGAGGATTCAAGCCTATTGAGGCTTGCCTTGGCATCCTCGCGCTGCATTTTGGCTATGTACGACTCATCCGTTTCGTACTCAACCATCGTTACCAGTCTTTCCTCAAGGCCGAGCCTGTCGAGCCTTCTGGCGTTTTTAACTACGTCCGGGCGGTATTTTGCAAAATAGAACACGGGGGTCAGCAACACGCAAGTCGCAACGGCGATGAATATGGAAAGCACCACGCCGTCAAAATCCAAAAACCACGTTACCAGAGCAGAAGCAAAGCCTGCGAAAAGACCGATTATAGCACTTATGAGAAAAGAATTAAACCACGATTCAAATCTCAATTTAGCATAATGTCTTTCAAAATGCTTTTTTCTGTCCATATAATACTTCCTTTCCGAATGAATTTCTTCATTCTATTTATCCGCGCATGCGGAACTGCTTGTATGGCGGCGGTAAAGCGTGCCATCCATAAATTTTTAAAACGTTTTCATTAATGCGCGTCGAACATAGTCACATGAGTGTCGAGCGAACGAGGTCCGTTTACTTCATCCGACTAGTCAAGCAAAAATAATACAAAATAATCGTTTACAGCCTACATATTTCGTTTGGCAAGAAAAGCACGCACTACGAAGGATCGTGTGACCCTGCGGTTGCGCGTCGCGCTCCGCAGCTCGAGTTGTTTTGTACTATTCTTGCTTGGCTAGTCGTAGGCAGGCGCGTAGCCTGCCTCGACTAACTGTTTTCGTTGATATTATAATAATGAAAACATTTTATCTCGGCAGCAGGGCCGGACCCTGCTGCCGAGTCTTAACTTTCCTCGAAAGCTAAAGGGGTAACAGATCGGTGCTTGATAGAACTTTACATAAGTCCGGCGAGCTTGTATTTATACTCTGCCCACTGAGTATAAAGTTCCTCTGCAAGCTTTGCTTCGATAGAATAGGTAGCAAGGAATTCGTCGATCTGAGATTTTTCCTCATCGGTAAGCTCCTTTGCAGGAACCTCACCGGAGAGATAGAAGCTCTTCTTATAAGCTTCCCAATCGCTCTTGATCGTCTCCATGTGCTCCTTCAGGCCCCAGGTTTCGATGAATTGCTCGAGAAGCTTAAGCTCATCATCGTCAAGCGAAACCTTCGCCATCAGCTCAATGTAGGAGTTGTTATACTCAAGAAGCTTCCTATAAAGCTCGTCTGCAAGCTTGGTATCGATAGAATACTGTGTAATAAAATCGTCAACGAGCGCGAGCTGATCCTCGGTAAGCTTTTCCTGCTTTTCGGTAATGTCAAAGCTGCCCTTGTACTGCATCCATGCGAGCGTGATCTCTTCGATATATGACTTCAGATCCCAGTTGCCTGCGAATTCCGCGAGAGCCGCGGTCTCCTTTTCGGTCAGGGCAATGGTGGGAGCGACGACGAGATTTGCAGCAAGAGTCTGCTTGTATTCGGGCCAAAGCGCCTCAAGCTCGCTCATAAACTTTTCGCCTATACCTACCGTTGCACAGAATTGCTTAAGTGCCACAAGCTCATCATCGGTAAGCTTCTCGGAGGGGGAAGCGTCGGAATAGTTGACCTTGTAGTCGAACCAGCCCTGCTGGAAGGCCTCAAGTCCGGACTTGGGTATCATATCGTCGCCGACGTGAGCATCCATCCACTTGAGCTCCTCCTCGGTGAAGTAGAGAGGATGCTCAGTGAGAGAAGCGGAAAGAGTCTTTTTGTACTCTACCCAAAGCGTCTCAAGCTCACTCTGAAGCTTTTCGCCGATCTTACACTCATCAATGAAGAGCTTGAGATCAGCCGACTCATCCTCGGTAAGCTTCTCAGAGGGAACGAGGGTGGTGTAGCTTGCCTTGTAAGCCAGCCACTTTTCCTTAATGGTGTCAACCATTTCCTTGTCGATAAGACCCTTATCAACGTATGCACCGAGCGTTGCAAGCTCTTCGTCGGTAAGAATTACCTCTATCTTGCCGCTGCTAGGCGTGTAGAACTTAAGCGTTACGTTGGTATTCTGTGACCAATCGCCGTTGTAAGCGGTTTTCTGAAGCGCCGCCTCAAGGGTAGTAAACGACTTGAAGTAAACCGTCGTGCTTGCGGTAAGACCGGAGAGTCCATACGGATAGATATTGTTATCTGCGCCGTTAAATACGATCTCGGTGATGTTGGTGCATCCGTAGAATGCATTGTTTAAGATCGTGCAGTTTCTCAGGTCGACAGTGCCCGTCAGGGACGTGCAGTTCGCCATTGCCTCTTCGCCTAAATGGTATACGTTGGCTAGGAGGCTTGTATCAGACAAGCTCGTGCAATCAGCAAACGCACGCGCTTCAAGATTGATCTGCGACGTTCCGTTGTAGTTTACGGTAGTGAGATTCGAGCAACCGTCGAACGCGCCTTTTGCGATGGACGAAGCGCTAAAGGTGATGCTTTCGAGCTGCTTACATCCTGCAAAAGCGAAATCATTGATGATGCTGATATTGTTGGGGATGGTAATATTGCGTATGCCGGTATTAGCGAACATATATTCGCCAAGCTGCTGCCAGGAGGAAAGCGTCGCATTGATGGTAACGCTTTCGAGGTTTTCGCAATTTGCAAATACGCCTGCAACGTTAAGGTTGGTGACGGATGAGGGGATCTCAATCTCAGTAAGGCCTGTTCCTGCATACATATAAGCGGTGAACTCGGTTACTCCGGGGAACTCAACGAGCTCTGTGAGCGACGAGCAGCCGTAGAAAAGGTGAGTACCAACGCTCATATCGGTCTTTCTTTCAGCAAGAACAAACTCAGAAAGACTGGAGCAATTTGCGAATGCGTAGTTATCAATAGTGGTTACGGATGCGGGGATGGTAATGATTTCCATAGTGGAGCATCCCATAAACGCACCGTCGCCTATGGTCTTAACCGTTGCGGGAATGGTAATGCTCTTCAGCTCCGTACAATTCTGGAATGCAGCCGTGGGGATCTCTTTGATCTGCTCGCCGATGATGATAGTCTCAAGCTTGGAGCCGGAGAACGCGCCGCCTGCTATTTCAAATACGGTTCCGGGTATCTCAAAGGACTTGGCATCGTTGAGAGGCGAGTAGTAAATGAGAGTGTAGCCCGTGCTGTCGTAAAGAATACCGTTCTGATATACGAAGTGTACAGACGCTGCCTCAACGCCGAACGTCTCGATGCCGAAGCAGTTGGTGAACGGGTTAGCGCCGATGGTCGTTACCGTTGCGGGAATGGTAACCGACTTGACGTTAGCACAATTTGCGAATGCGAAATCACCGATAACCTTAATGCCGGATTCGAGGACGAGTGTCTCGATGGAAGCACAGTCCGCGAAGGCGCCGACACCGATGCTTCTTACGGAGCCGGGGATAGTAACGGCCGTAAGGTTGGAGCATCCTGCAAATGCATACTGGCCTATCGTTTCAAGAGCAGAGGGGAACTCGAACGCAGAGATCTGTGCATTTGCAAACGCATAGTCTCCGATGCTCTTAACGGTAGCGGGGATATTGGTAACGTTTACGAGGCTTTCGCAATTCTCAAACATACCCGCGGATATGGTCGTAAGGACGCTTCCTATCTCAAAGTTAACGGTCTCGAGGGCGGTACATCCGAGGAATGCGGCAGTACCTACGGTATTAAGCGATGCGGGAAGCGTGATCTCGGTAAGGCTGACGCAGTTAGTGAATACTCCGGTCTCAAGCACCTCAAGAGAGGAGGGGAGAATTACGGTTTCAAGTTTCACGCAATTCGCGAAGAACGAAGCGGGAATGGTGGTCATCGCATCGGGAAGAACTACGTATCTGAGAGACGGACAATTGTAGAAGGTGTTGTAAACGCCATTCATCATTCCGAATACCGAAACGCCGGGACCGAACGTTACGCTATCCAGCGCAGTACAATTGTAGAAGCAACCGTATCCGACCTGTGCCAGGGCGCTCGTGTCATAGCACTCAAAGCTTGTCAAAGCCTTACAGTTACTGAACGTGAAATTGCCTATGCTCTTTACGGTATCGGGAATCGTAATAGACTCCAGCTTAGAGCAGTAAGAGAATGCGTTGGCTGCGATAGTTTCAAGACCGTAATTAAGCTCTATGGACACAAGAGCCTCGCAGTATCTGAACGTCATGGAATTGAGGGTCGTAAGTCCCGAGGGGAGCTTCACGGACGTTATCGACCTGCAGGCCTCAAACGCGTTCGCACCGATGGAGGTTATCGTTTCGGGGAACTCGATGGCCTGAATTGCGGTGTGCGTAAATGCGCTAACGCCTATGCTCGTAATCTTGCTGCCGGGTGCAAACTCGATGCTTGCGAGGCTCTGGCAGTAGTAGAACGCTTTATCGCCGATATACTCAACGTTTGCGGGGATCACGATGCTCTCAAGGCTTGACTGTGCAAACGCCTCGGATCCGATAGAGGTCAACGCTGCGGGAAGCGTGAGAGAGGTTCCCTTATAGCCGTAGAATACTCCGGCAGAAATGGTATGAACGGTGTCGGGAATTACGTAAGAGAGACTGTCCTTAGCTACGGGGTAAATGTAGAGAACGGTCTGGTTCTTATCGTAAAGAACGCCGTCAAAGGAGCTGAGGGTCGTATGCGCCTCGGGAACCGTAATAGACTTGATGTAGCTACAGCCCTGAATGATAGAGGTCTGAGAGGGATCTATAACGAGATTTGCCGATATCTCGAGCTCCTCGAGCTTACCGCTCTTAAATATCTCTGCTCCGACAGCAGTTACGTTATCGTGGATCTTAAAGGTAGTAAAGCCGGTGAAAGCAAACGCCTGTCTGCTTATAGTATCAAGCTGGCATCCGTCCTCATAGTTGAACTCGGTGAGTTTGCTGCATCCGTAAAACGCCATTTCGCCGATGGACTTGACGGTCGCGGGAAGCGTGAAGGAGGTAAGGCTGGAGCAATATTCAAATGCTCTCGTACCGATCTCGCTGACGGTCGAGCCTTCAACGAATACGAGCTCGGAGAGGTTGCTGCAATTGTTAAACGCAAACTGACCTATGGACTGGATCTTGGGGAATACTATCTTCTTGATCGCGCTGCTGAGACGCAGGCAGGATCCCGCAAAATCAACGGCGGAATCGGGGTTGAACTCAAGCACGAGCTCCGCCTGCTGCTTGGTCTGCATGTTAACGTCATAATTGTTTATAGCGTGGCTGCCGATAACCGCAAGATGCGAGGGGAACTTAATAAGCTTCAGGGTCGCGTTCTGTCCGGATGCGCTTGAGATTACAGAAGGACAGCTGTTGTTAAGAACTCCGTTGTATATACCAAACACAAGGATTCGCTCTCCGTAGTTGGAGTCGTTAACGTCATACTCCTCGAAGACAATGCTCGTGAGCTTTGTTTCAAGGAATGCGGTGTTGTGAACCTTGGTTACGGTCTTGGGAACCACAATGTCTCCCGTGTTTCCTCTGGGGGAGAACAGAAGCTCCTTGGGAGCGCCCGAATAATAATCGCAGGCATAAAGCACGCCGTCAATGGCACTGAATAGCGTGCTGCTTTCGGAAACGTATATCTTCGTGAGATTGGGGTTCGCTGTGAACTGGGAACTATACTGATTAGCATCGTAGAACACGTTGGATACCGCCGTATGGCCAAAGTCCTCGTTCTTCTCACCGATCGCCTTGAGCTGTGCGGGAAGCGTGATGGACGATATTGTGGTACCGACGAACGCGCCGTTCATTACATGCAGGTCTGCATTGCTTGCATCACCGTCTGTAAAGGTGATCTCAGCAAGCGTCGGCGTGCTGAATGCATAAGCGTTGATGTAGGTAACGGTCGAAGGAACGTTAACGCTTGTTAGATTCGAGAAGGCAAATGCGTAAGTATCAATAATCTCAAGTCCCTCGGTAAGATTGATCTCGGTTATAGAGGTATTGTAGAACGCATAGGGAGAGATAGCCTCGATGGAGGCTGCGTCGGGAATGTTAACGGTTTCCAGACCGGTAAGATTAGCAAATGCGTAGTCGCCTATCCAGCCGGTCTGCGCGGGAAGATCTATCGACGTAAGCTTGGTGCCGACGAAGATACCGTTCTCAACGGTGGTATTTTCCTGATCACCGGTGTTTATCTTACCTATAGCGATCTCTGCGCTGCGCTTAGCGAATATGACCTCGGAGAGGTTAGCCGCGTTGTAGAACGCGCCGTGTCCGAGGAAGGTTACGGAAGCAGGGATCGTAATAGACGCGATGTCGGTGTATGCGAACGCCTGATAACCGATGGTGCTTACTGCGCCGGGGATGGTAAAGCTCGTGAAATTGGTCATGTTGAACGCATAGTTGCCGATAGCGCTGGTGGATTCTGGAAGCTGGATGGTATCCAGGCTGGAGCAACCGGAGAACGCATAATCGCCTACCGTGAACGCCGCGTTGGTGCCCTCAAAGGTAACGCTCTTGAGGTTAACGCAATTTTCAAATGCGTTCTTGCTGATCTCATTAACGTTGGCGCCGATAACGACCGTGTTGATCTTGGGGTTGTTCTTAAATACGGATGCGCCGATTTTTACGAGATTGGGATTCGTAAGGTAAAGAACGCCGTTTTCGATATTTCTCGTTCTCGGATAGTAGAGGATCTCGGTGCAGTTCTTGGTGTAAAGAACGCCGTCGTCATCCGTCTCAAGGAAGGGGTTATCTTCATCAACGTAAATGTTCTGAAGGAACTCGCAGCCGTCAAAGAGAGAGCTGTCGAACTCGGTCATAGTTGAAGGAAGCGTGATCGTGTAAAGCTTCTTACAATCCTTGAACACATCTGCGCCGAAGGCAATGTCGCCTATGCCGTCGCCGAGTGAGATGACACCGAGATCGGTACATCCCTCAAATGCGCCGGCGCCGATGACCTGCGTGGTGCCGTGGATCTCGAACTCTCTGAGAGAGGTACAGTATGCAAACGCATAGTTGCCGAGCTGAACTACCGCTGCGTTAGCGGAGATATCAACCGTTTCAAGAGAGGTGTTGTTGTAGAAGGCTTTCTCACCGATGGTGTGTATCCTAACCTGGTCCCCTACCTCGATCGATCTGATGTTCGTACATCCGGAGAAGGCTTCTCTGCCGATATAGATGTTTCCGCCCTCGTTGGTATCAACTCCGCCCTCGAATATTACGTTCATAAGACTGGTACATCCGGCGAAGGCCTGGTTGCTTATCTCGAGCTTGTTGTCGCGGGGGCCCTTGAACGTAACCTGCTTAAGAGAAGTACAGCCCATAAATGCCTGCGCGCCGATGAAATTGATATGCTCGCCGATAATTACCTCGGTAACGGTGTTGTTGTTGGTGAAAAGATTAGCGCCTATAAGGGTGATTCCGAGGGGAACCTCGAACGCGCCCTTGAAGGATCTCGGTACGTAAAGAAGAGTCGTTCCGAACTGATCGCAGAGGAGGTTGTTGACCGAGCTGTAGTACAGACCGCCGTCCTCTACCTCGATGGTTCTGAGGTCTTCAAACGTATCGAACATCTTGATATCTCCTATTTCCTCGAGCATTGCGGGAAGAATAAGAGTAGTTACGTTGGGAAGGTTGGAGAACGCGCCGTCCTCGATGGTAACGGTAGCAGTTCTGTTAAACTTGAACTCGATCTCGGTCAGCTTGGAGCAATCCGTAAACGAGTTCGCGCTGAGCGTAGTTACGCTGGTGGAAATGATGACCTTGGAGATCTTGGAATTCTTGAAGGCGTTGGGACGGATAATATTAACCGTCTCGGGAATGGTGTAAATGCCTGCCTTCGCTACGGGGAAGAACTCCAGATACGTGCTGGCACTGCTCTCATGATAATAGAGTAGCGCACCGTCGTAGGAGGAATACGGAGTATCGGAGGGCTCGTTGGGGTCCACCTGATAGACTTCAACGCTCTTGAGCGCGTTGCAACGCTCAAACGCTCCCTCGCCGATCTCCATAACGGAATCGGGGATCTCTATTGAAACGATATTGTAGCAGGAGTGGAATGCGTTGGCCAGAATCTTCGTTACGGGCTTGCCGTTGTAGGTTGCGGGGATCTTGAGGTTCGTAACGTTTCTGTTAGAAATACCAAGACCCTTTGTTACGCCGTAGGTACCGTCGCTGAGCTCCTCGTATGCGAAGGCGTCAGCGAAATAAGCGTAAGCAACCGAGTCACCGATAACGTCGTACGTATCCAGGGATGCGCCCGTATCGTCGGTGAGCTTCGTTCCGCCTCCAAAGGGAGCGGTGAACCAACCGATGAAGTAGCCCTTAGACTCGTTGAGAGTGGTGGGAACGGGAAGTGTGAAATATTTGGTATAAATTACCTCGCTCATCTGTCCGCTTAATACGTTCTCGATATCTGCATCAACCTGAAGCTTGATATTGTAGGTATTGGGAGCCCAGTTGGCGTAAACCGTCAGATCTCCGTTTCCAGTGAAGACACCAGCGGTGTATTCCTTGCCGTTGCCGTTAGCCGCGCCGGGTGCGTTGTACCATCCGTCAAAGGAGTAGCCCTCAACGGTCATTCCCTCGGGAGGCGTCATAACGTCGCCGATAGCAAGGTACTCACGGAACTCACCGCTTGACGAGCGCGTCATATAAACGATCTCGTATGCGTTTACCGTTACGAAAACCGCGTCGTCCCAGTTCGTGGTAATATCGGTGCATATCACCTCTATAACGTTGGCGCCCGCCTTGGTGAGAGCCACCTTGGTGGAGTTTGCACCCGAGACCGCGATCTCGGCTCCGCCGTTGACTCTTACGAGGAAACTGCTGCATCCAAAGACTGCGGGCCAGGATACCGTGTTGTTATAATAAGAAACGTTGGTGCTCATTTCACGGTATTTGGCAACGATGCTGGCGGCGCCGGACTGCTTTCCATCCTTTACCGCGGTAACGGAAATGACGCACTCTTCACCAAGCTTAAGACCAAGCTCGGTGAGCTTGCTTGCGAAGTTGTAGCTGGTTTCGGTAGTGGAATACTGCTTGCCGGCTACGTTGATTATGTAGGAATCCGCATCAGACTCCCAGGAAAGCGTGGTATCGTTAAGAAGCACGTTCTGAGGAGCCGCGGGAGCGGTCTTGCTAAATGAAGCACTCGATGCCGCGGGAGAATTATATCCATCGGTAACGGGTGTTACGGCAATGGTGATCTCGCCGGTATAATCAGCAATGCTGAACGAAGTACTCGTACCGTTGTTAAAGGTATAGGTGCTTCCGCCAACGGTAATGCTTACGCTATACGCGGTCGCATTCTCAACGCTGTTCCAGATAAACGTATCCGCGCTCTCGTCATACCTGACCTCGCCTACCGAGGCAAGATTTCTCTCGTATATGAAAATTGCGGGAACAGAGCTTTCATATCCCGTAGCAACCGCCGTGACGGTGAATTTGATACCGCCCTGCTGCATCGTGCAGTTGCTGAAATCGAAATAAGTCGACTTACCGTTGTTTAAGTTGGTGTGGTTATGCGCCTTGTTTCCGCAATCGACCGTAATAACGTACTTTTCAGCATTAGTTACGGGATTGAATATAAAAAGGCTGTCAATTACCTTGAGTCCGGAAACAGTGCCGAGCGTTTTGTTTCTGTAATATCTTACAGCCGCCTCGGAGGTCTGGCTTCCGGAAACGGCAACGACCTCGACCGCATAATCACCTGCATCCTCCTTATCGAAGTTGAAGGTGTAGGTGTAAGAGGGAGTGGTAGTGTCCACGAGGACCGTGCCCTCTGCATCCATTATCTTTACTCGATATGAGGTTGCTCCGCTTACTGCTGCCCACTGAATGTTATTGCTTCTGACGCTAACCTTAGGGGACTTGAGAGTGCTGTTGGAGCTCTCCCATACGGCGTAGAGCGTAGTGTCGGTGGTAAATACGGTATCTTCGGTGTATTCGTAGGAAAGCTTCGAGCCATCCTCGTACATGCTGATCCACCAGCCACTAAAGGCGTATCCATCTCTCGTGGGAGTGGGAACGCCGTATGCAAGGCAGTTGACCGTCTTAATGCTTTCGATGCTTTCAGCACCGGCATAGCCGAGGTCGAATCCTACGGTATAAACCGGACCTACCTCTTCTTTGACCCATTTTGCATATACGGTGGTGTTGCTGTTCACCGCGGCAGTGCCAAACGAGTAAAGGGTGGTAAGCTCTGCGTCAGCATACCAGCCAAGAAATGCGTAGCCTTCCTTGACGGGATCATCAGGCTTATATGCCGTTTTTCCGTTAACTACCGTTATGGGATCTACCGCGCTTCCGCCGTCAACGCTGAAGCTTACGGTGTAGCTCGTCTTTTTAAGGAACGTCATCGCGGCATTGTTGAAGGTAAGCACAACCGAATTATCCGTGATAGTTGCAGTTGCGGTGCCGTCATCCTTATTCGCGAAGTTGATCACCATGTCGGTGCCGTCAATAGTGTAAGTGCCCGATTTGTTATAATCAGGACCTACGAGAGTGAAGTTGTTGCCGCCGGACAAAGTCAGCAGAACCTCGCCGCTAGCAACCTCGTAGTAATATACGCCCACCTCGGGTCCCTCGGTGTATTCGGGGTCCTCGCCCGAAATACCGCTGTCTCTCGTGCAGATCGAAATGATCAATGCAACGGAAAGCCCAACGCAAAGAACAATGAGTGCTGCGTATATCCAAATGGGCTTGAGCTTTAATTTCATAGTTTTAACCTCCTTTTGAAATGTCTAAAGCTTTAACCTGTTAAATTTTATTTTCTTGCTTCGAGCTTCCACGAGTAATTTAACGTTAAGATGAGGTCGTTTTTGAATTTTTTACCCCGCGACTTTCAAATTTAACGCTCGAAACCGTATTAACCTGAAAACGAAACAAAAAATAAATATATAGATATTATACAACTAAATCCTAAAAAATCAATAGTTTTTGCGAAAAAATAAATA
Organism: uncultured Ruminococcus sp.; assembly: GCA_964596195.1. Taxonomy (GTDB): domain Bacteria; phylum Bacillota; class Clostridia; order Oscillospirales; family CAG-272; genus UBA1740. The sequence goes on along the minus strand of CAZQTN010000048.1, from coordinate 980 downwards.
TTTTTGCATTTTTAAACATTTTTGTGGGTGTAGATACAATAAACGAGACTACAGAAATCGCTTTCTGCTTTTCAAATCCTGAAAATCAACAACCATCCAACGTTCGTTCTCGTTCGCGTTTAACGCGCTCTTGTATCGACGTCATCTGTCGGACAAAGAATTACCTCATCTGAATTTTGCATAAAGCCTCTTTGCGGCGGATCATAATATTACTGTTTAAACGGCTTGCAAGAGCCCTTGCCCCCACCCCGTGTCGCATTTTTGTATGATTTTACGCTGTTTTATATCATCCTCGCCCTCGGGATACATAAAAACCGCCCAAGGTGCATCGTAGCACCAATATTTATGCACTACCATAATTTTAGTGATGACCGTAGAATTAACGATACCAATGATTTTTCATATATCTTTGCCGCCGCCTCGATGTCGCAAGGGGTGGTTTTTCTTATCTTCATTTTGTTGCTCCTCGGGTTAATATCAATTATGTTCAATATCGCGCGGAAATTTTCCGACATCTTATGTCAAAATCTATTGTATCATATCGTTGTAGAAAAATCAAGGTGTGCGCCGTACTGAAACCGTTACGTAGGGGCGATTCACGAATCGCCCGAAGAAAATAAGGAGATAATCGATACATATTTTAACCACTCCCGGAGCGAAGCCCATTCGCCCCATCATGGTTAAAAGACGGGATTTTTCCATCGCGTTAAAGCTGATATCTAATTGAATGAGGGCCGCCGTTTCATTGCGCTCGCTCAGGCAATGTTGTGCCCCCGATCCGCGCGCGAACTTAGTGCGAACAAAGCGCGATTGCATACTGTGTAAAACGAGATAATCGGTGTGCATAGCGCGGTCGGATTCACAACGTCAATCCGTCTCCAATACCAACAAAAAGAGGAGAGTTACGAGAACTCTTCTCTTTTTGTTGTCTATGGGCTACAAAAAAGATATCTTTAGCGATTTTGCGTATGAATTCGAAC
>CAZQTN010000047.1:0-13077 GCA_964596195.1 uncultured Ruminococcus sp. | reverse complement strand
GGTCATTGACACTAGTCCCTCAGCGCCGCCGTAAACGTCCATAATTTCGGCACTCACAGCATCCGCGGTAGCGGCAAACGCCCCCAACGGCAAAAGTAAAAATAAAATTACAGTTGCAAGTAATGCAGCAGAAATCTTTTTTAGAATCATAACCGTGCCTCACTTTCCCGGTCAAGAGTCGCAAGTATCCTGACCCTTTTTTGACCTTTTTTTGACCTCTTTTAGCGTTAGTTATCCGCAATCACCGTTAATTTTCTTATTAGTGAAAATTGTGAAAAAGCCTTGATTTTCCTAGGTTTTCTAGTAAAATCAAGGCTTTTTCTTTGGGGTGGGCTATGGGAGTCGAACCCACGACCTCCAGGGCCACAACCTGGCGCTCTAACCAACTGAGCTAATCCCACCATAAGTGGCGTGCCTTGAGGGACTCGAACCCCCGACCTACTGCTTAGAAGGCAGTTGCTCTATCCAGCTGAGCTAAAGACGCACGCTTGCAACGGATAATATTATAACAAAACAAAACTCTTTTGTCAAGAGATTTTTTGAAGTTTTTTGTGTTTTTATAAAATCACTTCATACAGATGAGCTTTACACCCTCTACGGCAACGACCTTGAGCACTTCTCCGGCCTCGTAAACATCAGTCTCGTCGACTGCGCGAGCAGACCACGACTGTCCGTTTACCAGTACCTGTCCGCAACCGGCCTCGCCGTCAATACGCTCCTCAACGACGCAACGCGTACCAACGACAGAATCGATACCGTCCGTCGAGGTTGTAGCTGCGCGCTTGCCAACGATAATAAGGCATATCAGCGTTACCGCAACGAATACGATAGCCTGAAAGATCAAGCCCGCCTTGCATATATCCATAATAAGAGGAATAAGTGCGCCGACAGCTATCGAGATAAACATATTTTTCTTAGTTAAGACAGCCAGTGCGGCACAAAGGACGACCAACGCTATCCATATCCAACCGTATACCATAACGATAATGATTTCTCCGTTTTTCTTCTTTTCGCGGTCATAGTGGAGCGCCGCGCACCGATATTCTACCATATATGTGTAAAATTGTCAACTGATTTTGTATCAAAAGTGGGGGATAGACAAATATTTTTATTGATTTTCTGCTGACAATTCGCCGAAAAAAAGAGGTTTTCCCCCTTTTTTGTCACTCCTCTTTTGGTGAAAACGCCCAAATTTATTAAAAAGTATTGACAAAAAGGCCGATTTGTAGTATTATTTATGAAGCAACTGTGGCGTGGCCGCAATAAATCTAAAGGAGAACTTTATGTTTGAAACTTTGAAGAAGTACTTGGTTGAGGAGCTTCGCGTTAACGCAGACGATATAACCATGGAGGCTGAGCTTATCGGCGACCTTGGCATCAACTCTCTCGAGCTTGCTGATCTTGTCCTGCTTTGCGAAGAAAGATTCAACGTAGCTATCGATGACGAGGATCTTCACAACTTCATTACTGTTGGCGACGTAGTTCGCTATATTGAAGCTGCACAATAATTGAATATAAAAGGTTGTCCTCGTCGAGGGCAACCTTTTAAAATATACGGAGCTTTTTCTGCATATTATATTTTTATAATGAAGGCTTTTTCATCCTCGCCGCACAGACTCAGAGCTTCCGGGTATTTATTGGCAAGATATTGTGCCTCCGTGGACGAGCCGAAAAGCTCCGCCGCATCAATGAAAAGCTGTATTCTTCCCTGCTTTTTCAGCTGGCGCAGCAGCTTTATTACGACTGTTCTTGCCTTATCGTCATTATCGTCGGACAGGTCGATTTTTAAGAAATCCATTTCCTGTGCTCGTGCACTGGCAACCGAAAACATGATCTCGGTCTCAAGCGTGGACGCGCTATGTGCGGTAGGTGCGAGTGTAACGTACTTCATATCTTTAACTCCAAACTAAAAATGAGGCTTTATATGACTGAAATTTTACTGAAAATTTTTGTAAGGGGATCGCGTGATCCCGCTAACCCCGCCGTACGAAAGAGGTACGGAAGCGTTGCGAGCGGTGTCGGCATAGCGATGAACGTGCTACTGTCCGTTTTAAAGCTTGTTATCGGTCTTTTTACTGCATCCGTGGCTGTAATGGCGGATGCCCTAAACAATTTATCCGATGCGGGATCGTCTGCAATATCGTTACTCAGCTTCAAGCTGTCCTCGAAGCCGGCTGACCGAGATCATCCGTTTGGCCATGCGAGGATCGAATATATCTCGTCGATGATCGTGTCGTTTATTATACTGCTAGTCGGGTTTGAGCTACTCATAGATTCCGGCAAGCGAATACTCGGTATGTCCGAAAGTGCAAGTCCGGAATTTTCAACGGTGGCCGTTGTTATCCTGGGAATATCGATACTCTGTAAGCTATGGCTCGCATTCTTCTTCCGTAAGGTTGGAAAAAGGATCGATTCAACCGTAATTCTGGCAGCGTCAACCGACTCGTTGACAGACTGCATTTCGACTACCGCCGTTCTCGTGAGCTCGATAATAGTAAAGCTGACCGACCTTGAAATAATCGATTCTGTCGTGGGACTCGGCGTTTCAGTTCTTATAATAATCGCAGGTGCGAAAATACTTAACGAAACGAAGAACTCCCTGCTTGGAGAGGCTCCCGTCAAGGACACGGTACTGAAGATAAAGGAGATCGTATCGAACGAAAAAGAAGTTCTCGGAATCCACGATCTGCTGGTCCACAACTACGGCCCCGGAAAATTCGTTGCCTCATTTCACGCAGAGGTAGACGGATCGCATGATATATTCATGCTTCACGACGCGATAGATAACCTTGAGCGACGGCTCGGCACGGAGCTGAACATACAGTGCACGATACATCTCGATCCCATCGTTACGGACGACGAAAGAATTACGGAGCTTAAGGCACTTGCGACCGATGCGGTAAAAAAGGTGTGTCTGGATGCGGGACTACACGACTTCAGAGCCGTTATCGGCACAACTCACACAAATTTGATCTTTGACGTGGAGATACCCTTCGAGATCAAGGAAAGCACCGCTGAAATCACAAAAAGGATTGAAGAAGAGGTGCAAGCAGCCCGCCCTGATTGCTATTGCGTGATCACGGTCGACCGCTGCTGAAATTATTTACTGTTTTTATCGACGTTCCGTTCAGGCGCGTGATAGATACCAAGATCGGTATCTATTATCGCGCCTTTTATAATTGAATTGTTTCCATATTTCTGCCGTATTTTATCAACGGCATTTTCTTTTTTCTTGCTTTTTTCTCTTGATTCATCCACCGCTGTATCAAAGAGAGATATCTGCGGTGCGTAGCTATCATCCCTTATGAGGTTGCCGGCGGTGATCGTCAGCATACGGACAGGCTTCCCTGAGCTCCACTCGTCCTTAAGTATGCTAAATGCGGTATCAGCAATCTCGTCGCTTATATCAGTTGGGGGCGATTGTTGCCTTTGGCGTTGTATAGATCTTAGATACTCGTCCTTAACCGTCAGCTGTACGGTACAGCATTTGAGCCCTCTGGCACGAAGCTTGGTTCCGATCTCGTCAGCGAGATAGCTTATGCCTATCCTACATTCCTCAAATCCCAGCAGATCGTGACGGAAAGTGAAGCCGTTGCTTATGCTTTTTGAATCCTCTGTTGCGTGAGATTCTACCGGGCTGTCATCAAGGCCGCGTGCATATCTGTACAGCATCTCGCCCGACTTACCAAACCTGCGGGACAAAATATCCGGGCTGGTACGCGCAAGATCACCGATGGTTCTGATCCCTATCGAGATCAGGCTTGTCGCGGTTCGCTCTCCCACGTAGAGCAACGACGATACAGGGAGCGGATATACTATCTGCTCCATATTTTCTCTGTCAATAACAGTTATTGCATCAGGCTTTTTATAATCACTGCCGAGCTTAGCAAACACTTTGTTAAATGAAACTCCAACGGATATAGTAATTCCAAGCTCGCGCTTGATATCCGCCGATATCTTTTTCGCGATCTCATATCCCGAGCCGAAGATCTTTTGACTTGAGGTGACGTCAAGCCAGCTTTCGTCAATGCCAAACGGTTCGATCATATCGGTATAACGAGCGTATATAGCGTTAGCGCGGCGGGAAAAATCGGCGTAGGCCTCATAATGCGGCGAGGCTATAACTAGGTTCGGACACTTTTTTCTCGCAGACCAAACCGTCTCTGCGGTTTTGATTCCATACGCCTTGGCAAGCTCGTTTTTGGCCAAAACTATGCCGTGCCTGTCGCGCTCACTGCCACAGACAGCCATGGGAACTCCGCGATAATCGGGATTAAGTGCAGTCTCGACCGAGGCGAAAAAACTGTTGCAATCGCAATGTAATATCACACGGTCACTCACAAAAATGCCCCCTTACCCTTTATTTGGCCAGCTTTAAGGTAAACCAGAAGGTCGTACCTACTCCTTCCGTTGATTCAACGCCGATCTTCCCATCGTGCGCGTCAATTATCGTTTTGCAGATATAAAGTCCGAGGCCGACACCGTTTTTATCGAGTCCGCGACTTGAATCGGTCTTATAGAAGCGCTCAAAGACCATACCGAGCTCTTCTTTAGCAATGCACTGCCCCTCGTCAAAGACAGAGAACTTGACTCGCTTTGAATCGAGCTTGGCGATCGAAATCCTGAATTTTCCGCCCTCGCCGGCAAATTTGATCGCATTGTGGCAAAGGTTATAGACGACCTGATGTATTGCATCCTTGTCCGCATTGACCGTTATCTCGTCGTCGGGTGCATCAAATTCAACGTCGAGGCGCTTTTCCTCTATCTTCTGCTCAAAGGATATAAGAATTATCCTCGCAACCTCTGCAATATCGAAATCAGCAAACTGCATCTTGCGGTCGCCCGACTCCAGCCTTGAAACGTCAAGCAACTGGGATACGAGCCTTGAGAGTCTGTGAACCTCGGATGATATTATCTGAAGATAGTACTCCTGCTTCTCGGGCGGAATTGCACCCGACATTATTCCGTCGATAAATCCTGCGATAGTTGTCATCGGCGTACGCAGATCGTGCGAAACGCTCGCCAGGAATGAGCTGCGCATCTTCTCAAGCTTCTCAAGCGAATCTGCCATATTGTTGAACGCAGACGAAAGCTCTGCTACCTCGTCGGAGCCGTATACGGGAACTCGGATGGAGAAATCGCCCTTTCCGAATTTTTTCGCAGCAGAGGTCATATTACGAAGCGGATGTATGATTCTTTCGGTAATGAAATATACGGCAATTACCGCCGCGGCCATAACCCACGCGGAGGTTGTTATAACGGTCTTTCGCGTAGTGCTGATGAAATTGTCCTCGCGAACGGTGGAATAGAGGGACACGACGTATCCGCGAAGCTCGTCGTCAGTTCTTACATCATCGAGGCAAACTATTGAGTTATCTACGAGATAACCGTCTAGCGTTCCCTCGTGGAAATAAGCATCACGCTCATCAACGGTCGTTACCTCAAAAAGATCCACGTCGATACTGCCAAGATCGCCGAGTATTACGGGACGGCGAAAGCCGTCAAGCTCATCCGGAGATGAGTTAACAGACGAAAGAATAACACGGCCGTCTGCGGCAACGAGCAAAATGTCGAGTTTTGATTCTTTATTAATGAGGGGCGTTATGATGGTTGATGCAACGTCGAGCGCTCCCTGCGCCTCCATCTGCTCAACACCGTTATTCTCCATAAACGAAGCGATTATCGCCGATGTGGAAACGAGCTCGCGCTCTCTTTCACCGGTAAAGTAAGCCTTTATCATCGTAGTTACGATGCTTGAAAGGATCAAGAAGCTGATCAGTATTATAAGAACGAATGTCAACAGATATTTCACGAACGTGCTTTTTAACATTATCCTACTCCTTTCAAGATCTTGCATATCATTATACAATATTTTATCAGGTAATGTCAAACATTTTTTCGTATTTTGATTGACTAAATGTAAATTTTGTGATAGAATATGCGGTGGTATTAAAATATTAACTTCATTTGGAGACTTATTTAACATGATCGTAAGCAGATTTGCACCCAGCCCTACCGGCTATATGCACATAGGAAATTTGAGAACGGCACTCTACTCATACCTCGTTTCAAAGCACGAAGACGGCAAGTTTATCCTCCGCATAGAGGATACAGACCGTGAGCGTCTCGTAGAGGGAGCGACGGATATAATCAAGAGCACGCTTGCCATAACCGGCCTTAACTACGATGAGGGCCCCGACGTCGGCGGAGAGAACGGCCCTTACGTCCAGAGCGAGCGCAAGGAAATATATATGGAATACGCCAAGAAGCTCGTTGATATCGGAGCTGCGTACTACTGCTTCTGCACCAAGGAGCGCCTCGAGAAGCTCCACGAGGAGGATGCAACCGGCGGATACGATCGTCATTGCCGCAACCTCTCGCGTGAGGAGGTTGAAAAGAACCTTGCCTCCGGTATGCCCTTCGTAATCAGACAAAAGATGCCCACCGAGGGAGTTACCACTTATACGGACTCGGTATTCGGCGAGATCTCGATGAACAATTCCGAGCTTCAGGATCAGATACTCATAAAGGCAGACGGTTATCCCACCTACAACTTCTGCCACGTTATAGACGACCACCTTATGGGTGTTACTCACGTTGTAAGAGGCTCAGAGTATCTTACCTCAACTCCCAAGTACGTGCTCCTTTACGATGCCTACGGCTGGGAGCGCCCTGTCTACGTCCATCTTCCCCTTATTATGGGTAGAAACGAGGACGGAACGATATCCAAGCTTTCCAAGCGTCACGGCGCTGTTTCGTTCCAGGACCTGATCAACGACGGATATCTTCCCGAGGCGGTAATAAACTACCTTGCCCTGCTCGGCTGGTGCCCCAAGAACAGCGAGACCGAATTTTTCACCCTTGACGAGCTTAAGTCGATCTTCACCATAGGCGGCGTCTCCAAATCGCCTTCCGTATTTGACTACGAGAAGCTGCTTTGGTTCAACGGCGAATATATTCATAAGCTCGATAAGGATACCTTTGCCGAGCTGGTAGCTCCCTTTATCAAGTCCGAGATTCCCGAGAGCATAAACAAGGACAAGATGCTCGAGCTTCTGCGCACAAGAATATCCAAGCTTTCCGAGATCGATGAGAAGATGGCGTTATTTATCTCTCTGCCTGAATACGACAAGGAGCTCTTCCTCAACAAGAAGAACAAGATCGCCGATTTTGAGATCGTAAAAACCGTCCTTACCGAGGCTCTTGAAGCCGTTGAGGGTGTTGCAAGCTTTGACAATGATTCCCTGTTTGCCGCTCTCGTTCCCATTGCTGAGAAGCTCGGCGTAAAGAACGGCACGGTAATGTGGTGCGTGCGCATCGCAGTATCGGGAATGAGCGCAACTCCCGGTGGCGCGACTGAAATAATGGAAGTCATCGGCAAGGCCGAGAGCATCTCCAGAATAAAAGCAGCACTCGAAAAGCTCTAATATATATGCCCCGAGCAAGCCTTGGGGCATATTTTTATAAAATCTCTTGAAAAATATTGCGCATTATGTTAAAATAATTGGTGATGCTATTATCTTTACATCACAGTGAGGTTTACAAATGGCTACCGACATTTCACAAAGAATAAGAAACGGCTACGCATCCTTTTCAAAGGGACAGAAGAAGATTGCCAACGCGATACTGCATAACTATGAAAAAACGGCGTATATGACGGCCGGCGCACTCGGCAGGCTCGTCGGAGTTTCTGAATCAACGGTCGTACGCTTCGCAAACGAGCTTGGATACGACGGATATGCACAGTTCCAGCATGCGGTACAGGAGCTGGTAAGAATAAAACTGACCCCCAATCAGCGTATCGAGCTTACAAAGCAGCGTATGATGCGCGGTAATATAATAGAAAACGTAATGAACTCGGATATAAACAAGATCCGCTCAACCTGTGAAAACCTCGACCAGGAGGCCTTTTACGGTGCGGTGGATTCTATCCTCGAGGCGCGGAATATCTACGTTATGGGCGCTCGCTCGTCAGATACGCTGGCAAGGCTCCTTACCTACAATCTTTCGCTCATTTTTGATAACGTAAAGCACGTACAGGCAACCTCCAACGCAGAAATATTCGAGCAGATGTTCACCATAGGTGAAAACGACGTTCTTATCGCTTTTTCGTTCCCGCGTTATTCCTCAAAAATGGTAAGCGCGGTCAAGTATGCAAAGAAGAACGGTGCAAAGGTAATCGTATTTACCGATTCTGCTCTTTCTCCGATATCCGATTACGCTACACACCTTTTACTTGCCCAGTCGGATATGGCCTCATTTATGGACTCGTTTGTAGCTCCTATGAGCATAATTAACGCGATGATAATACACATTACCCACAAGCGCGAGCGAGAGATAACCGCAAGGTTTGACAAGCTTGAGCAGGTGTGGGATGAATATGGAGTTTATACCAAACGCTGATGGAATATACTAGTAAAAAAATATGCGTTATCGGTGGTGGAGCGGCGGGAATGATGGCCGCGGGCACCGCTGTAACGTACGGGGCTGAGGTCACGGTTTTTGAAGGCACCGGCCGACTTGGCAAAAAGCTTGCCATAACCGGCAAGGGGAGATGCAACGTGACGAATGCGTGCACAACACAGGAATTTCTTGAAAACGTGACGAAAAATCCGCGATTTCTGTATGCTGCGCTCAACGCATTTGACACCGAAAGCACTATGAGCTTCTTTGAGGGGCTTGGCGTGGAGCTAAAAACCGAAAGGGGCAAGCGAGTCTACCCCGCGACCGATAAAGCAAAGGATATAGTTGATGCAATGCAGTCCTATTCCGCAGGCGCAACCGTCATTTTCCAAAAGGTCAAAGCGATCAAGGCACATACTGACGGCGGATTTTCGGTCATTGCAGATAAGGAATATAAATTTGATGCCGTAATAATCGCAACGGGAGGCAAATCCTATCCTCTTACGGGCTCTGACGGCTCGGGATACAAGCTTGCTATGAAGCTCGGACACACTGTCACGGAGCTTATCCCGTCCCTTATACCGATAGAATCGAGCTCCGAGTTATGTAGGGAGATGCAGGGGCTCTCGCTGAAAAACGTTGCAATAAGCATAAAGGACGCAAACGGCAAGGCGCTTTACGAGGATTTTGGCGAGATGATGTTTACGCATTTCGGCGTGACGGGACCCGTTATACTTTCGGCCTCCTCACATTTGAGAGGTGTTGACGTTTCTTCCCTGACGCTCTCGATCGATCTTAAGCCCGCACTGGACGAGAAGACGCTCGATACGCGCCTGCTCTCTGATTTTTCTGCAAACAGCAACAAAGACTTTATAAATGCGCTCGGCGCACTTTTACCGACCAAAATGATCGAGCCGTTCGTAAAGGTATGCGGCATTGATCCGAGAAAAAAGGTAAACTCGATAACCAAGGAGGAGCGAGCGCGCATTTTGCGCACGCTTAAGGAATTACAGATCCCCCTTTCTCGCTTCCGTCCTATTGAAGAGGCCATCGTCACCTCCGGCGGCGTATCGGTAAACGAGATAGTACCGAAGACGATGGAATCGAAGCTGCACCGCGGATTGTTCTTTGCCGGTGAGGTTATCGACGTTGACGCATATACCGGCGGTTTCAATCTGCAAATAGCATTTTCAACCGGATATCTGGCAGGAAAAAATGCGGCAGAAATATAAAAATTGAGGTATGATATGATTAGAATTGCAATAGACGGCCCAGGCGGCGCAGGCAAATCAAGTGTCGCCAAGAGCGTAGCCAAGAGGCTTGGAATAATATACGTTGATACCGGAGCTTTGTACAGAACTATCGGCCTTTATATGCTTAATCACGGTATTGACCCGAAGGATGCGCCCGTGGTTGCGGCCGCCCTACCCGACTTCACGCTTGAACTCAAGTTTGTAGGCGGCAAGCAGACCGTGCTCCTCAATGGCGAAGATGTTGGCGATCGCATAAGAACGCCTGAGGCATCAATGGCGGCATCGGCCGTAAGTGCGATAAAGGAGGTGCGCGAGTACCTGCTCGACACCCAGAGAAGCATTGCAGCTAAAAACAGCGTTATTATGGACGGACGCGACATCGGTACGGTCATTCTTCCCAATGCTGAGGTCAAAATATTTCTTACCGCATCCGCAGAGGCTCGTGCTAGACGCAGATACGACGAGCTCATTGCAAAGGGTCAAACCGTTTCCTACGAGCAGGTCTACAACGAGATGGTCGAGCGCGACAGAAACGACTCAACGCGCGACATCGCCCCCTGCGTGCAGGCTAAGGATGCAGTATTGCTCGACAATTCCGAGCTCGACTTAGACGGAACTGTTGAGGCGGTACTCGAGATTATTGAAAAAAAAAGACCTGTAAACCGTTTCTATAAGAATTTACACGTTGTTCTTGCACCCATTTTTCGTTTTTTCTGGCGCATACACGCTCACGGAGTAGAAAACGTACCCGAGCACGGCGCGGTAATGTTTTGCGCAAACCATATAGCGGTAAGAGATCCGATTATGATCGCGGCCGCTTGCAAAAGACCGATAACCTTTATCGGCAAAAAGGAGCTTTTTAAGGTTCCCCTGCTCGGTTGGCTTATCAGAAAGCTTGGTGCAATACCGCTTGACCGCGGAGGTGCTGACGTCGGCGCCATAAAGACCTCGGTAGAGGTGCTTAAGAACGGCGGCGCGCTTGCCATCTTCCCTCAGGGACACAGATATCCCGGTGAGAACCCCGCAACCACCCCCACTAAAAACGGTGCGGCGCTCATTTCCTACCGTTCGGGATGCGACGTTATCCCCGTGTGCATCAAGACAAGGGATCACAAGTACCGCTTTCTTGGTCGCATAGATATAATTTTCGGCAAGCCGATCAAAAATGCAGAGCTTGGATTTGTAAACGGAGGAACCGACGAATACAAGGCGGCAACCGATATTATCTTCGGTGAAGTGCTGAGGCTTGGCGGATTTGAGGCTCCAGGCAATGTCGGCACGCCCGAGGAGGCCGAGAATTGAATACTGTTCTCGCAAGGAACTCCGGCTTCTGCCAGGGGGTCAGGAGAGCCGACGAATCCATTAAAAGACTGATAACGGAAAACCGTGATGCTCGCATATTCACGCTCGGATCTATAATACACAATCGCATATACAATCAGGCTCTCGAAAATCGCGGAATACGCGCCGTGACCTACGATGAGATCGTCGAAATTCTTGAAGAAGACGGTGGCAAGATCATATTAGTCGGACGAACGCACGGAATTACGCGCGATGAGGAAGCCGCACTGCGCGAGCTTGAGGCAAGGTACCCGAATTTTTCGTTCTTCGATATGACCTGCCCGTTTGTTAAGCGAGTACACAAGATCGCCGAGGATAACACGAGTGACGACACCCTTTTTCTCCTTTTTTCCGACCCGAGACATCCGGAGGCAAGGAGCACTATGAGCTACGCTAAGGGCGCCAAGCTTTCCTTTTCATCTCTTGACGAGCTGAAGACCGTTAGTTTTGATGGCAAAATCCCTATTTTAGCGGCTCAGACCACACAAAATTTGTTAGAATTTCAAAAAATTAAACTTTTTTTTAAAAAGGTATGTACAAACGCGATTTTTTTTGATACAATATGTAATGTTACGGAAAAACGCCAAGAGGAAGCGCTCTCGATCGCCAAGGAGTCCGATGCAATGATAGTTGTAGGCGGACACGAAAGCGCCAACACACGCAAGCTCTATGATCTTTGCCGAGAAATATGTCCAAACACTTTATGGATCGAATCGGCGGACGAGCTTACCGAGAAATTTCCGCTTGGTGCAAAAAGCGTAGGAATAACCGCGGGTGCTTCCACGCCCGACGATATTATATTGGAGGTTTTTAAAGCAATGGAAAGAGAAAACGACTTTAAGTCAATGTTGGAGGACTCACTCAAAACCTTACATACAGGAGAAACAGTTACCGGTACGGTTGTAACTATCGGCAAGAACGAGATCAAGCTTGACCTCGGCACCAAGTTCACCGGCGTGCTCGACAAAGAGCAGATCACCGACGACCCCACCGCTAACCTTTCCGAAATGTTCAAGGTTGGCGATACTGTTGACGTATTCGTCATCAGAGTTGAGGATGGTAAAGGCATCGCTACCCTCTCCAAGAAAAGAGTTGATGCAGACAACAGCTGGGTAATCCTCAAGGATGCTCACGAAAACGGCACCGTGCTTGAGGGCAAGGTCGTATCCGTTATCAAGGGCGGCGTTCTTGTATCCGTAACCGGCAACACCGTATTCGTTCCCGCATCCCAGACCGGCGTAGCAAAGGGCGGCGATCTCTCCGCACTCGTTGGCACTACTCAGAAGATCAAGCTTCTTGAGTACGACGTAGCAAAGAAGAAGGCTCTCGGCTCTATCAAGGCTATCCTCGTTGAGGAGAAGAAGGCTGCTGAAGAAGCTGCTTGGGCAAAGCTCGAGGTCGGTCAGCACTATATGGGTACCGTTAAGAACCTTGCGGCTTACGGCGCGTTCGTAGATATCGGCGGTGTTGACGGTATGGTTCACAATACCGAGCTCTCCTACAAGAGAATCAAGCATCCCTCCCAGGTTGTTTCCGTTGGTCAGGTTATCGACGTATATATCAAGGAGCTTGACGTTGAGAAGAAGAGAATTTCTCTCGGCTACAAGACCCAGGAGATGGACACCTGGTATCAGTTCACCCAGAAGTATCAGGTTGGTGACATCGTTCCCGCAAAGATCGTTTCCATAATGCCCTTCGGCGCATTTGCTGAGGTATACGAGGACGTTGACGGTCTTATCCACATCTCGAGAATCTCCTCTCAGAGAATCAACTCCCCTGCTGACGTACTCTCCGTTGGACAGGTTGTTGACGTAAAGATCACCGAGATCGACGACGAGAACAGAAAGCTCGCTCTCTCCATCCGTGCTATCACCGAGGCTGCTGAAAAGACTGCTGCCGAGGAAGCAAGAGCTGCTGAAGAAGCTGCAAAGGCTGCTGAAGAGGCTGCTGAGGCAGAAAGAATCGCACAGGAAAAGGCCGATATGGCGCCCTACATCGTAGGCTCCATCGACTAATTTGAATAATTAAGGGGCTGTCGCATTTAGGGATAACCGAATAAAAAATGAGTGGAGACATTATA
>CAZQTN010000046.1:2720-13084 GCA_964596195.1 uncultured Ruminococcus sp. | reverse complement strand
ACCTGTGACCCTCTGCTTGTAAGGCAGATGCTCTCCCAACTGAGCTAACCTTCCAACTGACGCTCAATTATTATATCAAATGTTTCGCCCTTTGTCAAGGGGTTTTTAGATATTTTTTAAAAATCGTTATTACATTGCGAATATGTAATCTTTGGTTTATATTTTGCGCATAAAAGTGGGCAAAAACAGGCAATTCTACTATCAGTAGAGCTGTTTTTTGGAAACTCTACCGCTCGATTTTCAAGAGGAGAGCGCGAAAACGCAGGTGTAGATTGACTCCGTGCCTCGATCGGTATATACTTATCACAGGGCAAGGTGCCGGACGGCAAGTGTTGCCGGATAACGAACACCGCCCAATCGCAAACACGGAGAAAGAAAATGACAAGACTCATTGAAGAACACACCCACAGGGAAGAATTCCTGCACTCGTTGACCCACGGCTCGGCCGCCGTACTAGGCGCGTTCGGACTCGTAATGCTCGTTATGAAAACAGCAACGCTTGGTACACTTGACCTCATAGGCTCTATTATATTCGGAGTATCGCTCGTGATGCTTTATTCCGCATCGGCAATATATCACTCTGCACCGTATGAGACGCGCTCGCGCGAGGTGCTCCAGAAGCTCGACCATTGTATGATCTTCGTTCTGATACTCGGCACATACGTGCCTGCCTGCTGGACGTCGCTTGGCGGATGGCTTGGATGGAGCGTGTTTGGAGTAGTGGCCGTTTGCGCCGTCGTCGGCATAGCGATAAATCTGATCGATATCGGCCGTTTCCACAAATTGAGCCTTGTGCTCTACGTAGTATCCGGCTGGATGATCGCGATCGCGACTGTGCCGTTTGTCAAGGCGATAGGCTGGGGCGGCTTCGGATTCCTACTTTCGGGTGGATTGTTTTACACCGTGGGACTCATTTTTTACCGTATGACCGAGACGCGTTATATGCACCTCATCTGGCATCTTTTCGTAATGATGGGCAGCCTTATGCACTTCATTATGATATACTCGTACGTTTATTGATTTTTTGATAAAACCAAAGCAGACCCCGTGAAAAAATGACACGGGGTCTGCTTTTTTGCGTTTTCTTAGGAATTTGCCGTTGCAACTACGTCAACGCCGAGGCCGCAGACGTCGGATATGATAACGTCGCCGACGTGGATCTCGTCGGGGGCGGTCGTCGCGTTGATCGCATCCATAACGTCAAACACACGGCTCTTAGGCACGTTTGCGGCGGTCTTGACAGCAACTACCGCGCCGCTTTTGCATCTGACGGTCGAGGTCACGGTGCGCATCGGGTTGGTACACTCGTTTACGGCGTAGGTCTTGCCACGGGGGCAGAGGTTGCCGTCAACCGATACGACCTCGCCATTGTCGGACAGATCCACGGCGAGCGAGCATCCGCGCGGACATACTATACAGGTAAGCTCTCTTGTTTTCATTTGTAAGTCACCATTCCTTTCCGTCAGACAATAGAGAAGCTGATGCTTCCGCTCCCGATCTCGGCGAGGAGATCCGCCTTAAGAGTGACGGTCTCCATCTCGCCGGGGGCGAGCTTCTGCTTTTTCTTCTCGAGAATGATCTTCTCGCCGTCCTTGACGACGATCTTTGCATCGCGGTAAACGTCCGCAACTCTGAAATACACGGTGGTGTCCTTGAGCTCGGTTATTCTCTGAGGCACGGTGTAGCGTACCTTGCCGTCGGTCGAAAGAGTGATGTTTGCATTGCGCTCCTTCTTGCCGTTGATATACTGTGCTGCGGCCGTACCTGCGATCTTCGCCTCGTCGGACACGTAGTCAACGAGGTCGTGCACGTGAAGCACGTTGCCGCAGGCGAATACGCCCTCTATCTCGGTTTCTCTGTCGCCGTCAACCACGGCGCCGTTGGTTACTCTGTCAAGTGCGATGCCCGCATCCTTGGTAAGCTCGTTCTCGGGGATAAGACCGCAGGAGAGCAGGAGAGTGTCGCAGGGAATATAGGTGCGCGTTTCTTCGATCGGGCGGCGGTTCTCGTCCACCTTTGCGATGGTTACGCCCGTCAATCTGTCTTTGCCGTGTATCTCGACCACGGTGTGGCTGAGCATAAGCGGAATGCCGAAGTCGTTAAGGCACTGCTCAATGTTTCTTGCAAGACCGCCGGAGTAGGGCATAAGCTCACATACAGCCTTTACCTTTGCACCCTCAAGGGTCATTCTTCTCGCCATTATAAGGCCGATGTCACCCGAGCCAAGGATAACGACCTCGCGGCCGGGCATATAGCCCTTCATATTTACGAACTTCTGCGCCGTGCCTGCGGTGTAGATGCCTGCGGGGCGAGTGCCGGCAATATTGAGTGCGCCCTTGGGACGCTCGCGGCAGCCCATTGCAAGGATAACGGCACCTGCCTTGATTTTGAAGATGCCCATCTCCTCGTTCTGCGCGGTTACGGTGCGATCCTCGGAAATAGCACGTACCATAGTGTTAAGCATATAGGGGATCTCAAGATCCTTAACCATCTTTTCATATCTGTAAGCATACTCGGGGCCGGTCAGCTCCTCGCCGAAGCGGTGAAGGCCGAAGCCGTTGTGTATGCACTGGCGGAGTATGCCGCCCAGATCGTCGTCACGCTCGAGAATGAGAATGCTGCGTATTCCTGCCTCGTAGGCAGCCACAGCCGCGGACATACCCGCGGGGCCGCCGCCAACGATGACGAGATCGCGCTCTATCGTTTTAATTCCGCTCATTTCCTTGCCTCCTTAGTCTTCGATACGTTTATATACGACTCGCCGCCGAACTTGGTTACCTCGGTGTAATCAACGCCGAGCTCCTTGGCGAGCAGATCTACGATGTAAGGCGTGCAGAAGCCGCCCTGACATCTGCCCATGCTTGCACGGGTGCGGCGCTTAACGCCGTCGAGGTCGTAGGGCTTCGGGTTGGTTCTGATAGCCTCGAGTATCTCGCCCTCGCTCACCATCTCACAGCGGCAGATGATGTGCGCAAAGGTCTTGTCATTTGCGATCACCTCGTTCTTTCCCTCGTCGTCAAGCTCGCGGAAGTAGTGCATAGGCTTGCGAGTGCCGTTGAACTTCTCGTTCTTTACAAGCTCGGCACCTGCATCACGGAGAAGCTCGGCTACGTACTCGGCGATAGCGGGAGCGGAGGAGAGGCCGGGGCTCTCAATGCCTGCGCAGTTGATAAAGCCGTCGCGCTCGCCTATGATGAAATCACCCGTCGAGCCAACGCTACGCAGGCCGGTAAACGAGGTGATTACCTTACCGAAGTTGATGCCGGAAACCTGCTCGCCTGCGCGTGCGCGAATCGAGGCAAGACCTACGGGAGTCGTCGACGTGTCGGTCTTGTCATCTATATCCTCGGCGGTCGGGCCGAGAAGGAGGTTGCCGTCAACGGTAGGGGAAACGAGAATGCCCTTGCCCATTTTTGAGGGGCAGCGGAAAATGGTGTGCGAAACGAGCTCACCGCACTCCTTATCAAGGAGCATATACTCGCCGCGGCGTGCGTGCACCGTGAAGCTCTCGTCGCCTGCAAGGGCGGCGATCTCGTCGGAATATGCACCCGCACAGTTGATCACGTACTTTGCCTCTACGACGCGTTCGCCTGCGCATACGCGGTACCCCGTGTCGCTTTTTTCGATCTTATCAACGGCAAAGTTGAGCATAAGCTCGGCACCGTTATCCATAGCGTTGCCGACTGCTGCCATACAAAGCTCGTAGGGGCAGATTATAGCACCCGTGGGAGCGTGCAGGGCAACGGTCACGGTCTGGCCGATGTTCTTTTCAATTGCGAGTATCTCCTCGCGCTCAAGGAGCTTAAGCTCACGCACGCCGTTCCTTACGCCGCGCTCATACAGACCCTCAAGAGTCTTTCTGTCCTCGTCGTTAAAGCCTACGACGAGAGAGCCGTTTCTTTTATATTTAACTCCAAGCTCGCGCGCCACGTCCTCCATCATCTCGGAGCCGCGTACGTTGAGCCTTGCCTTGAGCGAGCCCTCCTTAGCGTCGAAGCCTGCGTGGACTATGGCGCTGTTTGCACGGGTTGCGCCCATCGCAACGTCGGAGCATTTTTCAAGGATGCAAACGTTCAGGCTGTACTTGGTGAGCTCTCTTGCCACCATACCGCCGACCACGCCGGCACCGATTATAGCAACGTCAAACATTTTTATCTCCCTTCATACTTGTCATTATGTCGTAATACGTCCACAGGACGGTGTAGCGATCCTTAAGATCCTTTGCATAAAGCATCGCGTCCTTAAGCTTTTCCTCACCGTAAAGCGTGCGAAAGCCGTCGTAGGATATGCCTACGTTTTCCACAAGCGCGAGCATTTCCTTGGAGGTGGGCGCATCGGCAAGCAGATTGCGGACGTCATCCCACTTCTCACGGTAGATCTTCACGCGATCCTTGCCGTAAAGGCCGTACTTTTTCTGAAGGGCGAGTATCTCGTCTGCGATCTTGCCGTATATGCGGCGGATCTCTGATTCGTAGTTCGCCTCGTCAAAGGAATATTCAACTCCGTCGAGGCTCTCGATGGACATAAGCTCCTCTCGCAGCTTAGCGGTCTCGATCGCTGAGCAGCACACGTCAATACCGTGGGGGAGATATTCCTCACCGCGTACGATGCCGACGATCTCAAAATAGTGTGAGAGGTGGTGCTCACTGCCCGATGCGGGGCGGGAGTTGCCAACGTAGGCCATAAGTATACCGACGGCAACCAGTGCCTGCATAAGTGCACCGATCGCCTCGCCGTTACGCTCTCTTACGCCGCCCGCGAGGCTTACGGTCTTTTCGACCTCGGCATAGGTGGCGTTAAGCACGCGCTCGCAGATGTACTCGCCGTTGACAAGCGCCGAAAGTCGCCAGTCGTTAAGGCAGGAGTATTTGCCGATAATGTCACCGTAGCCCGCACGGATCATATCCATAGGCGCATTTGCCAAAACGTCGGTGTCCGCGATGATGGCTTTCGGCACGTCGGCGTTGAGGGTGACCTTCATTCCGTCGAGAATGAGTGCCGAGCCCTTGGATGCGTAGCCGTCCATCGAGGGGGCGGTGGCAACTATGTAATAGGGAAGCTTGTGATTGAAGCTGACGATTTTACACAGATCGTTTATAACACCGGAGCCAACGCCTATAATAAGGTCGGTAGCATCCGTCACGCGCTCGTCAAGCTCTCGGATAGCAACCTCGTCGGGCACCAAAACTCCCTCGCGCTCGTATATCAGCACATCAGCGATCTTGCTTGCGAGGATGCCATTTACCATCTCGCCGCATACCGCGTAGGTGTTGGTGTCGGCAACGAGCAGAATGCTTGTGTATTTTTCGGTGATCTGTGCGAGCTCGTCGCAGGCATTTTTCTTTATGATAACGTGATCGATGGGGCACAGGTGAGTCATACCGCATTCGCAGTCGTGGACTCCCATAAGAAGCTCATTGATATTCATAATAACCTCCATTAAAGCTCTGCAAGATATTCATCAAGTCTTGTATAATCGTCTACGCAGATGAATTTGATATCCGAGCGATAAACCGACTCGTCGTTGCCGCCGATGCCGTAGTCGTCACCGACGAATACTACCTCGTCGTGAGAGATGCCCATCTCGCGGCAGTAGAGGTCGAGGGCGTAGTATTTGTTGTAGGGGCGGGGTGCCATATCAAACGAGGAAGAGCCGCCGACGAATACAACGTACTCCGAGAAGACCTCGCAGACCTCGTCGTAGATTTTTCTGCGCTTTGAGCGGTCGGGGTCAAAGGCCAGCTTATCGTCCGCCTTGGCCGCCGTGCCTAGAATGGGAAAGGTAACACAGCCCGAGGGGTGAAATTCCACGTTCTCACCTGCAAATTCGGTAAAGCCGTGCTTCTCGCGCAGGGCGGTAACTCTTTCGGATACCGATTCTCTGCCGCAGGGGAGCACCTCGTCACGCATAACGGTGAGCTCGCCGTCATCGTAGCGGCAGTACTGAAGTCCGTAGTTTCCGATGATGTCGATGGGGTAGCAGCCCAGCTGCTTCCAGATGCGCATACACTGTCCTGCGCCGACCATAAGCAGCTTGTATTTTTCTGCGAGGCGGTCGAGGACGGCCTTGTTCTTTTCGTCAAGGGGTGTTTTGTGCTGTGTGAGTGTTCCGTCAAGGTCGAATGCTATAAGCTTGATCATAAGGCCCTCCATTGTATTTTATCATTTAAAATATAACATAAATAGAGTAGAATAGTCAATATTATCATTTGTTATTGATGAGATGATCATAAAATGATTATTTTTGTGATTAAAAGTGATCGTTCGATTATATGCACGACTATTTGAGCAATGTGTTAAATATTGGTACCATCCTTGACACCGACAGGGCGCGGTGATATAATTATAAGGAAAGAAAATTCCGAAAGGATAAAAATATGTTACCTTGGATAATAGTTATCGCGGTTATTGCCGTAAACGCCGCCGGATTTATTATCGGATTGCGCTTTACCTACAAAACTGCGTTTTATTCAGACCCGAACAAGAGGAGTGATCCGTATCGCCGTCTGCCTGCGGACTCAACCGACCCACAGATAATTTGTCACCGCGCGCTCGTTGACGATATTTCAAATCTGCCGACCGAGAGGGTGTATATAACCTCGCGCGACGGGCTCAAGCTCTCTGCACGCTATTACCACGTCAAGGACGGCGCACCGATAGAAATACTCTGTCACGGATACAGAAGTATGCACCAGCGCGACTTTTCGGGTATACACAAAATAGGAGAGGCCCTTGGCCATAATCTTCTTATGATAGATCAGCGTGCTCATGGCGAGAGCGAGGGCACGACCATAACGTTCGGCATTAAGGAATGTATCGACGTCGTGGATTGGGTGGAGTACCTGCGCGGTCGCTTCGGCGACGTGCCTATGCTGCTTTACGGCGTATCGATGGGTGCCGCTACGGTGCTTATGGCATCGGGGGAGAAGCTACCCGACTGCGTCAAGTGCGTTATTGCCGATTGCCCGATGTCCTCGGCACTTGAGATAATTAAGCTGGTTGCCGCAGGAATGGGGCCTGCATCCTCCTTTGCGGGTATGCTTGCGCGCCTCTCGGCGAGGATGCACGGCTTCGTGCTCACCTCAAATTCGGCAGAGGAGGCGGTAAAGCGCGCCGAGGTGCCGATACTTCTTTTGCACGGTGACGAGGACGATTTCGTGCCGTATTATATGAGTGAGAAGATCGCCGCCGCCAACCCGAAAATACAGTTTGAGACCTTCAGGTGCCGCCCGCACGCGGAGAGCTATCTTGCCGAGACCGAGAGGTACACGCAGATAGTTAATGACTTCATAGCAAGGTCGTTTTGCTAAGAAAGGTAAAGTATATGAATATAGGAAAAAAGCTACACGGATTCGAGGTAAAAGCTAAAACGACCGCCCGCGAGCTTGATG
The DNA here is from genome assembly GCA_964596195.1 of uncultured Ruminococcus sp. Lineage (GTDB taxonomy): Bacteria > Bacillota > Clostridia > Oscillospirales > CAG-272 > UBA1740. The sequence goes on along the minus strand of CAZQTN010000046.1, from coordinate 5,693 downwards.
CAGAGGTATATACGCTCGAGCACGAGGGATGCGGCGCGAGGCTGACGTTTATTGCCCGTGACGACGACAATAAGACCTTTTCGATCTCTTTTAAAACTCTACCCGAGGATTCGACGGGTGTGTTCCACATACTTGAGCACTCGGTGCTTTGCGGCTCCGACAAATATCCCGTTAAGGATCCCTTCGTCGAGCTGCTTAAGGGCTCGCTCAACACGTTCTTAAACGCAATGACCTTCGACGACAAGACGATGTACCCCGTCTCATCGAGAAACGATAAGGATTTTCTCAATATGGTCGACGTCTATATGGACGCCGTGCTTCATCCCCTGTCCCTGCGCTCGCCGAATGCCTTTTATCAGGAGGGCTGGCACTACGAGCTGGATCGTGAGAGCGGTGCGCTGTCCTATAAGGGTGTCGTTCTCAACGAGATGCGCGGTGTTTTTTCCTCGCCCGATGCGATCGCAGAGAGAAATATAAACGCTATGCTCTACGAGGGTACTCCGTACGCTGAGGATTCGGGTGGAGACCCAAGTGAAATAACCGACCTGACCTACGAGGACTATTGCCGTGCACACGCACGCTATTACCACCCCTCGAACGCCGAGATCTTCCTTGACGGTAACGTAAAGCTTGACGAGGTCCTGCCGCTTATAAATTCATTCCTTAAGGATTATACGCGCGCGGAGCGCTCGGGCGATATACCCACCGCCACGATCGCCTCGCCTAAAATGCGTGTCGTTGAATACGAGGCAAAGCCGGGTGAGGATATCACCGATAAGGGGCGCGTGTCCGTCGGTATGATAATCGCTCGCTTCGATCAGCACGAGAGGATAGTTGCGGCCAACCTTTTGATCGGCGCGCTTTTCGCAAATAACGAATCACCCGCCAAAAAGGCCATAATAGACAGCGGCCTTTGCGAGGACGTGTACGCCAACGTGCGTGACGGTGTGCTGGAGCCTGCGCTTGATTTTGATTTCATCAATGTTAAGGACGGCAGGGAAGAGGAGCTTTTGGCTCTTTTTCGTGACACGGTATCGGGTATAGCCGATTCCGGCATCGATAAGGATGAGCTTTCCGCCACCCTGAATGCTATCGAATTTAAGATGCGCGAGCGCGATTTCGGCTCGCTCCCCGTCGGCGTGCTCAACGCTATGGTTTCGCTCGAAACACTCCTTTACTCCGACGACCCGGTAGGCAACCTGCGCTACGAGGACACCCTTGCCACCTTGCGCGAGCGCATAAGTGACGGCAAGGGATACTACGAGTCACTTCTTCGTGAATTTATTACGGATAATCCGAAGTGCGCGACGGTTATTATGCACCCCTCACTCACTCTTGCCAAGCGCCGCCTTGATGAGGAGCGTAAAGAGCTTGACGAATACGCCGCATCTCTTACCGAGGACGGCCGTGCCGCGCTTGCTGCAATGAACGAGCAGCTTGTCGCGTGGCAGGAAACCGAGGATACGCAGGAGGCTATTGCAAAGCTGCCCACGCTATCGATAGAGGATATTCCCGCCACCGTAAAGCAGACACCCATCGAGGTGTGCGAGGTTGTCGGTGCGCGTGTGATAAAGCACGAAATACCTACCTCAGGCATCGTTTACACCGAGCTTTTCTTTGACGTGAGCGACACGACGGCAGACGAGCTTGCCGTGCTTTCGCTCTATAATTTACTCCTTTCAAATCTTGCCACCGAGAATTACGATGCGCTGTCTTTGCAAAGAGAGATAAAGTCGGGCCTCGGCTCGTTTGATGCGCGTCTGTGCGCTCTTACCGATGGCACAGTGCCGCGTGTGTATTTGCAGATCGGCGCAAGCGCGCTTGATAAGGAAAGGGATAAGATCCCCGAGCTTCTGTCCGAGATACTCGGTCACACTTTGTTTGAGGATGCCGCCGCAATACGCAGCATTCTCCGTCAGACTCTTATCTCGCTTGAGGAAAGCTTTACCTCTGCCGGTCATCAGCTTGCTATGGCTCGCTCCACCGCTACCGTCAGCGTTGAGTCGGCGGTGCGCGAGTATTACGGCGGATACGAGGCGTACGTGCGCCTTAAGGATCTGGAGAACGATTTTGACGAACGTGTTGAAGAATTAAAGACCGTTTTGCGCTCTTTTGGGAAAAGGTTCGTTGAAAGAGGTCGCCTTACCGTAAGCGTTACGGGCGAGGTGGATGGTGAATATCTCGAAAAGCTTGCAAAAATAGCTAAATACAGTGATAGGGTGGCACCCGTGTGTCAAATTTCACCCTTAAAGAAGCGCCGTGAGGGCATTGCGATACCTGCACAGGTGGCGTTTGCGTGCGCGGCGGGAAACCTTTATCATATAGGTGCAGAGCCGTACGGCTCGCTCGACGTTGTGCGCACACTCGTCGGATTTGAATTTTTGTGGAGCCGTATCAGGGTGCGCGGAGGTGCGTACGGCGCAGGGATGAGCGCCGCGCTCAACGGCAATATCGCCTTTTATTCCTATCGCGACCCCTCTCCCGCATCCTCGCTTGAATGCTACCGCGAGGTGCCCGAGTTTATCAGGAGCTTCGTGCGTGAGGGCGGTGACGTTACGAAATACGTCATCGGCGCGGCAGGTGATGCCGACCCGATAAGAACGCCGCGTATGCGCGGCGCGGCCTGCACGCTTCGCTATCTGCGCGGCAGGGATCACGAGGACGCTATGCGCATAAGACAGGAGCTTCTTTCTATCGACAATGATGAGCTTTTGCGCCTTGCCGACGTTATAGAAGAAACGGTCGGTAACGGTGCCGTGTGCGTAGTTGGCGGCAGGGAAAAGCTCGCCACTCTTGAACTTGACGAAATTTTGACGATATAATAAGCCTTCTCCTGTGGGGGAATGGTGTCAGCTGTCGCTAGCGACAGCGTTGAGTTTGCTAAGCAAACGTCACTATACGGATGAGGAGTCGGTAAAATTTTGCATTTACACCTCATCCACCACTGCGTGGTCCCCCTTCTCCCGCCGGAGA
>CAZQTN010000046.1:0-2620 GCA_964596195.1 uncultured Ruminococcus sp. | reverse complement strand
ATTTTGCATTTACACCTCATCCACCACTGCGTGGTCCCCCTTCTCCCGCCGGAGAAGGCATAAAGATCACCCGATGCGTAGATATGCATCGGGTGATCTTTATTTATTTCTTTCTGAGGGGGCGCTTGCCGATAATGTCGAAATTGAGCGGCTTTTTCTTGAAGCGGCGCTCAAGCGCGCGTTCGATCCTGCTTCTGAAGATCTGCATTATCACCGCCCACACGACGCCCACCGACAGCATGACCGCAAACACGATCGGATGATCCTTAACGGGGCCGAATTTGAACATATCGTTAAACGCGAAAATTGACACGGGTATGACCGTAGCGAGGCAAACAGCCACGATGCTCACGACCGCGACACGCCATTTTGTAAACGGTCGGCAAAGGGCTACGAGGTTTATAAAACCAACCGCGATAATGATCGTCATTGCGATAGAGTTTCTGGTCTCAAGGGTGAGCCGTATGCCCGATATCTTCTCAAGCACCATAAGCACCAAAACGGGAATGAACATCGCCAGCGCGTTCGGCAGACTTCGCGTTATGACCGTCTCAAGGAATGATCCGACGATGCGCTTGTTGTTCGGCTCAAAGGCGAGCGCAAAGGATGCAAAGCCTATGATGAACAATTCGAGCAGGAAGGTCTGGTTCGGCTCGAAGGGGTAACCCGAGAAGGTCGCCACAGAGAACATCGATACGAGAATTGTGAAGATGGTCTTCATAAGGAAGAGCACCGCCGACTGACGCACGTTGTTTATACAGCGTCTGCCCTCATGCACGACGTCGGGCAGGGAGTTGAAGTTTGAGTCAAGCAGCACGATCTGCGCCACCTTGCACGCCACCTCGGAGCCGTCCGCCATCGCGATGGCACAGTTGCTTTCCTTAAGGGCAAGAGTGTCGTTTACGCCGTCACCCGTCATTGCCACGGTGTGACCGTTGGTTTTGAGTGTCTTGATCAGGAGCACCTTTTGCTCCGGCGTTACGCGGCCGAATATCGCGTACTTCTCGGCCGACTCGATCAGCTCGGTGTCCGAGATGCTCTCACAGGAAAGATATTTGTCCGCATCGGCGATGCCGACCTTGCGCGCGATAGTGGATACCGTCTCGGCGTGGTCGCCGGAGATGACCTTGACACGCACGCCTTGATCCTGAAACTTCTTTATCGTTTCCTTGGCCGACTCGCGGATACGGTCGTTTATCGCGATAAGCGCGAGGGGAGTGCCCTCGTTCTCTATGTTATCGTGCCGTGCAACGAGTAAAACGCGCTTGCCCTCGGCGGCGTATTTTTCTATACTTTCGTCCATTTCCCGTGACACGGGGCAGGGGGCAAAGTGCGGCGCACCTATCGAAAAGCCGCCAAGTCCCTCGATCGCCACCGCCGAGAACTTCCTCGCCGAGGAGAAGGGGATCTGATTGATTACAGTCTTGTCGGATACGTCCTTGCCGAAGTAATCGACAAGCGCCTGCGAGGTGTTGTTGAGGGATTGCTCGCACCCCTCGATGCTCGCCATAATGGCGCGAAATTCTTCCTCGGGCGTTTCGTCGAGAATATCGAAGTTTGCCACCTGCATCGTGCCGTCGGTTATAGTGCCAGTTTTGTCAAGGCACACGACATCTGCTGACGCCAGCATCTCTATCGAGTACATATCCTGCACGAGGGTGTTCTTCTTCGAGAGCTTGATAACGCTCATTGTCAGCGTCATCGTAACGAGCAGGTAGATGCCTGCGGGTATCATAGAAGTCAGCGAGCCGCAGGTCTTTATTACCGCCTCGACAAAATTGCGGTAGGTTATGTAGTTGCACAGCAGCACCACCATCGCAAGCGGCACCATAACGTAGCTGATCGCCTTGATAAGGCTGTTAAGGTCACGGAACAGGTTGGACGAGGGCGCTTTGTAGGCCTTCGCCTCTTTTTCTATCTTGTGGACGTAGTTGTCCTTGCCCACGCGGATGACACGCGCATACACGCTTCCGCTTACGAGAAAGCTTCCTGCAAGGAGCTTATCGCCCGTCTGCTTCTTGATAGCGTCGGACTCGCCCGTCAGCATACTTTCGTTCGCCTCCGCAACGCCCGAAATGACCACCGCATCGGACAGCACCTGCTTTCCGAGCTCGATAAGCATAACGTCACCGAGCACGATCTCCGTGGAATTTACGGTCTTAAGCTCGCCGTCGCGGATCACGCTGGCGCGCGGGTCTGTCGTCACCGACAGTCTCTCGACGGTGATCTTCGCCTTGATCTCCTGCACCACCGCGATAAGCGTGTTTAGCACCACGACCACCAAAAACGTCAGGTTCTCATAGCTCTTGCAGAGGATGAGCACGACTGTAATGATCGCCCAGATCAGGTTGAAAAAGGTGAAAACGTTGTCGCACACTATCTTGAGGTAGCTTTTTCCCGTTTTTTCCTTGCTGATATTCGATTTTCCTTCGGCGGTAAGGCGCTTGACCTCGTCGGTCGTGAGGCCTTCCGGAATGCCGTGTATCTCTTCGTAGCGTTCCATAGAAAAATCCTTTGAATGCCTAAGCACATTGGTACTCATTATATATTATCAATGATAACATAAAATGACCGAAATTGTCAACCGCAAAACCACCTTTAAAGTAAATTTAAAATTTAA
>CAZQTN010000045.1:0-13140 GCA_964596195.1 uncultured Ruminococcus sp. | reverse complement strand
AAAACAAATTCATCATAAAGGTCTCGACCGCGTCGTCGTAGTGGTGACCGAGGGCAACCTTGTTGCACCCGGCCTCCTGTGCCGCCGCGTGGAGCGAGCCGCGCCTCATCTTCGCGCACAGCGAGCAGGGGTTTGACTCCTTTCGCACGTCGAAAATGATCTTGGCGATCTCCGTCTTAACGACCCTATATTCAACGCCGAGCGTGCGGCAGTATTCCTCAAGCGGCGAAAAATCCGAGCCCTCAAAGCCCATATCCACGGTTATTCCCACAACCTCAAATTTCTTTGGGTAAAACCGTTTCAGCGCCACCATCACCGCAAGCAGTGTCAGCGAATCCTTTCCGCCCGAAACGCCCACGGCGATCCTGTCGCCGTCCTCTATCATGTTGTAATCGTCTACCGCCCTGCGTACGAAGCTGAGCATTCTCTTCATTTCATTCATTAACAAATCCTCTCCCTTCCGAATAAAATAACAATAAAAACGAAAGGGAAGCCATAACTATGACCAAAATTTATATAGACCAGGGGCACAATCCCTCTGGCTTCAATACGGGTGCCGAGGGCAACGGCTTTTACGAGCAGGATATAACCTACGAGATAGGCGTTTTGCTCTACGACCTGCTTGCCGCAAATCCCGATTTCACACCCAGGCTCTCTCGCCCCACGCCGACGACAATACTCGGCACCTCGAACTCGTCGAGCCTCGTTGCTAGAGTCAGAGAGGCCAACGCCTGGGGCGCGGATCTTTTCCTCTCTCTGCACACCAACGCTGCCGCAAACCCGAATGCATCGGGCTCCGAGGCGCTTATATACAGCCGCGCATCCACCGTCGCATATAACCTCGCCGTCGATATCCTTGAGCAGCTCAACCTCGTTACGGGGCTTCGTAACCGCGGCGTGATCGAGCGCCCCGGCCTTTACGTTTTAAGGCGTACGCAAATGCCTGCCGTCCTTGTCGAAATGGGCTTTATCTCCAACGCCTACGACGCTGAGCTTATGGCGTACTCTCCGGGACTCTTTGCCGAGGGCATCTACCGCGGCCTCTTGCAGTATTATGGTTGAAGCTTAGAGAAATCAGGTGTTTTTACCGTGGCATAACAGTTTGGAACTGTAATTTGAAGTACCGGTTTCTTGCCCTTGTGGCAGTTTGTGGGAGCTTACCGTCGGTAAAAATACCTGATTTTGCTGAAGCTGATATCACTTAAGCTTCAGCTCGTCTATTTTCAGATATTCCTCACTTGCCGCTTCTGCACGGGTGTCGAAGGTGTGCGTGGCACCGCACTCAGGGCAGTATGCCTGCACGCCCTCGCGGCAGTAGCGGAGCTGATATCCGCCCGCGTGACAGGGGCAGTCTATCTTTCCGTCGTATTCAAGCTCTTTAATAAGAAACCATATAGCATCGTATACCGTCGGATCGGTGAGGATCTCCTCCTCGTCCATATCCTGCGGCTGAAGCTCCTTGTGCGACTCGGCCTCAAGCGCCTCTAAAAGCTGCTCGATCTCCTTGCCCGTGCGCACGAGCTGCTCGTCGCACTTCTCCTTGTCGCCTATGAAGCATATATCCATATTTGAGTATGGGCAGTTGAGCAGGAAAAGCTCACGTCCGAAGAATATCGACTGTGCCACAACGTAGTTGTGATTCTGCTTGCAGAAGATGCAGGGCACGGAAAGGCGCACCTTTCCGTCCGAGGTAACGCTGATGTCAAGCGAGTGCTTGCCGCAGGGGCACTTTATGCGCAGCATTCCTGCCGAAAGCGCAAACCTGCCAACAAAGCCGTAGATTATCGTGCCGCACTCGGGGCACCTGAACGCTATGTGCGTCTGTCCGGGATTAAGTACCATATCGTCTTACCTGTCCTGTATTGCCGCGGCGATCTCGTTTGCCTTTTCTTCGCCGAGGATCAGGCGCACCAGCTCAAGCGAAAAGGGAAGTGCCGCTCCCATTCCGATCGCCGTGGTTATATTTCCGTCGGTTACGACGGGGGCGTTTTCTATCTGCGCGCCCTTAAGCTCATCTTCAAAGCCGGGGTAGCATATCGCACGCTTGCCGTCGAGCAGACCGCGCCTGCCGAGCACCAGGGGTGCGGCACATATAGCGGCAAGTCTGCCGCCGTTTTTCTTGGCAGCCTCGATAAATTTGTCGGAATAGGGCGATGCGTCAAGGTTGAGTGATCCGGGCATTCCGCCGGGGAATATCACGGCCGAAAGCTCCTCTGTCTTTACCTCGTCTGCCGTCATATCGCACACTACGGCAATTCCGTGTGAGCCTACGGCAACCTTACTGCCGACCGCCACCGTGCGCGCATCGAGTCCCGCGCGGCGGAGTATATCAACTGGGGTGAGAGCCTCGATCTCCTCGAAGCCGTCTGCAATCATAATAGCTATCATAAAAACCTCTGTTTCATAGATGCGGAGCCGCTTTCACGGCTCCGCTGTTTTTTCAGTCATCTAAGCTTCTTCTCGAGAGCATCTCGTGCCACTCGTCGCGCGTGACGAGTACGTCACGCGGCTTCTGACCGTTGGGCTCGGATACAAGGCCGAGATCCTCCATAATGTCGATGAACTTTGCTGCCTTTCCGTAGCCGATGCTGATCTTTCTCTGGATAAGAGAGGTAGATATCTTTCCACTCTTGATCGCGAGATCGACCGCCTCAAGGAACTGCTTGTCATTGAGGTAGCTTGCGCCTTCCTCAGCACCCTCATCGTCATCTCTGTCATCGTCGTCCTTGCCCTTGTTGCACTTCTGTGCCGCACGGGTCATCTCTGCAAGTGCCTCCTCGTCGTATACGTCACCCTTAACGGTGGACTTGAGGTGGCGCATTACCTGCTCGACCTCGCTGTCTGATACGAACGCGCACTGCACTCTCTTGGGCTTCGGCGTGCCGACGGGCGCGAACAGTACGTCACCCTTGTCAAGCAGCTTCTCCGCACCCTGCTGGTCGAGAATGGTTCTCGAGTCGGTAAGCGAGGTTACCTTACAGGAAATACGAGAGGGAATATTAGCCTTGATAACACCGGTGATAACGTCGACCGAGGGTCTCTGTGTACCGATGATCATGTGTATACCCGCAGCTCTTGCCTTCTGGGTTATGTTGGTGATAAGACCCTCAACAGGCTTTCTTACCTGCTGCATAAGGTCGTTAAGCTCGTCTATGACGATTATGATCTTGGGCAGCGGCTCGCCAAGCTCAGGGCGCTCTCTTACGAGATCGTTGTACGAGTCAAGCTTTCTTACCTCGTGCTTCGCCATAAGCTCGTAGCGGCGGTTCATCTCGTCGATCGCCCACATAAGTGCGCCTGCCGCCTGCTTCGCATCCGTAACTACGGGTACGAGAAGATGGGGAATACCGTTGTACATCGTGAACTCAACGGTCTTGGGGTCTATCATTATGAACTTGACCTCGTCGGGTCTTGCTCTGTAAAGAATACTGATAAGGATAGAGTTGATGCAAACCGACTTACCCATACCGGTCGCACCGGCAATAAGTATGTGCGGCATCTTTGCAATGTCGCCGAATACGGGGTTACCCGTAACGTCCTTACCTATGCAGGCAAGGGTCTTGGACTTCTCGTTTTTGAACTCGTCCGTCTCAAGCAGGTCGCGCAGGAATACCGTGCTCGGATGCTTGTTGGGTATCTCAACGCCTATCGCGCTCTTGCCGGGGATGGGTGCCTCCATACGGATACCCTCTGCCGCAAGGTTAAGTGCGATATCGTCAAACAGGCTTATAACTCGGCTGACTCGTACGCCTCTCGCAGGCACGATCTCGTATCTGGTGATACGAGGTCCGCGGTCAACGCTCTTTATGGACGCGCGCACGTCGAACTGATCGAGCGCGTCGATAAGCTTGTCGCCGTATTCGGAGATCTCCTCGGCGATCGAGTCGTCCTCCTCCTCGGTGCCTTTCTTGAGTATCTCAAGGGAAGGGAACTTGAAGTTAGAGTAATCGGGCTTGTCCTTCTTGGGCTCCGCAGGCGCGGGTGCGGGCGCAGGCATACCTGCACGGCTCGTCACAGGCTCAAAGTCAAAGGGAGGCTCGTCCTCATCGTCCTCATCTGCCGCCACGGGTGTCGGTACGGGCTCGTCCTCCTGATCGCGGTAGGTGTAGGCGTAGGGGTCGTTTTCTTCCTCGTCGTCCTCGTCCGTATCACCAACCTCGTCAAGCTCGGTCTGTACGGTGGGCGCCGACTGGTATACGGTCTCTTCCTTTTCCTCCTCGTCAAGCACGGGGAACATCTTTCTGTACTCGAGCACCTGAGGGTTTTGCTCGCTTTCGGGAATCTCCTTGTCCTCGTAAACGAAGGAATCGTCATCCTCGCCAAAGTCCTCAGACTCAACTATTTTTGCTACGTCAATTACCGGCTCGTCCACGTTTCCGGTAAATACCTCGCCGCCCTCATCCTCCTCGTCATCCTCTTCGTCAAAGATGACGGTCGTGCTCGCACGCTCGGGCGCGCTGTAAGCAGGCTCCTTGACGGGGGGAGTGTAAGCGGGCTCTGCTTTAGGCTGCTGAGCCATAGGCTCGCTCGCAGGCTGGGGTGCAGGCTGCTGCTCGGGTGCGGGGGTGTAATATACGGGCTGGGGCGTGGGAATATAGCGCACGAACTCGCGCTCTCTTTCGGCTTCCTTTGCACGCCTCTCGGCCTCTCTTGCGCGCTCCTCAGCTTCGGCTACTCGGCGCTCGGCCTCTCTTGCACGCTCCTCGGCCTCGCTCGCTCTCTTTTCGGCCTCTGCGGTACGCGGATAATCGGTTATGATGCCGGCGTATTCCGCCGCGCGTCTGTATCGGGACTCAACGGTGTCCTCCTGCACGGGCGCAGGCTCGCTCACGGGCGCGGTGTATGCGGGAGCCTCATAAACGGGTTCGCTCACGGGCTCCTCGTATACAGGCTCCTCCTTGGGTGCCATTTCGGGGTTGATGTCAAATTCTACGGTAACGGGCGTAAACTCTGCCTCCGCCCTCTTTCTTGCCTCTTCCTCCTCGCGCATCTTGGCAAGCTCTGCCTTGCGCATCTCGAAGTCGGCCTTCTTTCTTGCCTTTTCTATCTCGTCCTCGGTAAATACGTGGTCGACCGCTTCTTCCTTTACAGGCTTTCTTTCGATCTCTGCCTGTCCCATGGTAGACTGCTTTGAGGCCAGCCTCTCATTCGCCGCAAAGTCAAAGCCGTCAAATCCATCGGTAAACACGCTCTCCGCGCTGTCGTCAAGTCCGGTGTATACGGGTCTCGGTCTTTCCTCGGCTACGGGCTCTGCCGCCACGTAATCGCGTCCGTCGTTCTCAAGGGTGTATTCCACCTCGTTCGGATCAAAGCCGTAGTCGGTGTTGATGGTCTTTTTGGGGTGGAGCTCGACTCTTACGTACTCCTCCTCGTCCTCAACCTTGGCCTTGGGGTGTACCTTTTCCTGCAGGGTGGGGTTGAGCTCTATATCCTCCTGCTTTCTCGTTTCGTTAATTCCGAGCTCGGGGATGTGCAGCTCCTTAAGTCCGTTATCGGTGGCAAAGAAATCGTCCTCGTAAAGCTCGCTCTCCTTTTCCATAAGGGCCTCAAGCTTCTTTGCATTCTTTCTCTCCTCGGCGCGGCGCTTTTCCTCCTCGCGGATGGCCTTGTTTGCCTTGCCCTCGGCTACCGACTTCTTAAACTTGCCCTCGACCCTTGCTCCGAATTTTACAAATCCGAGCAGAGCATCGTTGAACAATCTTTTCATTCTCTCGCCGGAGAGGAAATATGTTATGTAAAGGGCGATCACCGCGATAGCGAGAATGATAAGTCCGACGTGACCGATCACCTTTATGATGGCAAAGCCGATAACGCCGCCGACAAAGCCGCCTCCGGAGCTCATCTGACCGTTAAGGTAGAAATCCTTGACGGAGAAAACGGGCTCCTCGCCGATGATGCTGAACGCATACGACATCGCCGAAATAAACACCAGCAGTATCGCAGAGAATATGACTCTTGAAACTAACCTTTTCTTCTGAATATCGGAGGGGTAGAATATTGCGTGCACGGCAAAAAGGACGGGGATGAAATATCCGCCTATCGAAAATGTGCCGAGCAGAAATCCGCTTACGACCTTGCCGAATGCACCCGTGCTGTCCTTAGTGAAAAAGCAAAGGGTGATGAAAAGGGCAAAGGCAAAGAGGATTATGGGTACAGCGCGGTGAAAGCCCTTCAGCTGGGCGTATGCGCCGTCCTTGCTTTTGTCTTTGTTCTCCATGTAAAATGTCCCTCCTGATACGAATCGTTAAATGTATATTCCATTCTACCAAAAAAAACGGCAAATTACAATAGGTAAGTAAGAATTTACAAAAAATATTTTTGAATTTTGCGCTCGTGATGCGCAAAAATACTTGACAAAATATTTTTAATATGCTATATTATAAAATGACATATTTTGCGCATTTTGCGCCCAGCGAGGAAAAAACGATGCAACTTTACAATTCACTTACAAGATCCAAGGACGAGTTTAAGCCGCGTACACCGGGCAAGGTAACGATGTATACCTGCGGCCCCACCGTGTACCACTACGCACATATAGGCAACCTGCGTACCTACGCTATGGAGGACGTGCTTGAGAAGTACCTTCGTTACGTCGGCTACGACGTTACCAGAGTTATGAACATCACCGACGTCGGCCACCTTACCAGCGACGGCGACACAGGCGAGGACAAGATGCTCAAGGGCGCAAAGCGCGAGCACAAGACCGTTCTTGAAATAGCCAAATTCTACACCGACGCCTTTTTCGATGATTGCAAGGCGCTCAACATCGCCACCCCCGACGTCGTTGAGCCCGCCACCAACTGCATTGACGAGTTTATCGATATGGTAAAGACCCTGCTTGAGAAGGGCTATGCCTACGTCGCAGGGGGCAACGTATACTTCGACACCTCAAAGCTTGAGAAGTATTACGTTTTCAACGACTTTAAGGAGGAGGACCTCGAGGTCGGCGTTCGCGAGAGCGTAGAGGAGGACGGCAACAAGCGCAACAAGAACGATTTCGTCCTCTGGTTTACGAAGTCCAAGTTTGACGATCAGGAGCTCAAGTGGGAGTCCCCCTGGGGCATTGGCTACCCCGGCTGGCATATCGAGTGCTCCTGCATAGCACGCAAGCACCTCGGCGAGTATCTTGATATTCACTGCGGAGGTATAGACAACGCATTCCCCCACCATACAAATGAGATCGCACAGAGCGAGTCCACCTTCGGCCACGAGTGGTGTAATTGGTGGGTTCACGTTCATCACCTCAATACCGGCTCGGGTAAAATGTCCAAGTCCAAGGGCGAGTTCCTTACCGTTTCGCTCCTTCGCGAGCGTGGTTACGATCCCCTCGTATACCGCTTCTTCTGTATGCAGTCGCATTACAGAAAGAACCTTGTGTTCACTTGGGATAACCTTGAGAACGCGAAAATAGCGTATAGCAAGCTCGTTGCCAGGGTTGCCGCCCTTAAGCCTGAGGGCACCGTTGACGAGGCCGCATTCGCAGAGGGCAGAAAGCGCTTTACCGATGCGCTTGACAATGACCTTAATACTTCCCTCGCCGTAACCGCGCTCTACGACGTGTTCAAGATGCGCACGACCGATGCGACCAAGCTCGCCCTTATCAAGGACTTTGAGCGTGTGCTTTCCCTTGGCCTTATCGAGGCCGCCGCAAGGATCGCCGAGAGCGATGAGACTGCGGCACCCGCCGTCGATCCCGCCCTCGCGGCATATATCGAGGAGCGCATCGCCGCAAGAAAGCAGGCAAAGGCAGATAAGAACTACGCCCTCGCCGACGCCATCCGCGCCGAGCTGCTCGAAAAGGGAATAACCCTCGTCGATACCAAAGAGGGCACTAAATATACCGTCGCAAATTGACCTCACGCATAGGTGCGGGTGTTCAACGCGAAAGCACCGATGGTAATAGTGAGATAACAGACTACCGGATTCTTGCCCGCAGTGGCAGTTTGCGCAAGCGTGCTTTGGTGTGGAATATTCGCACCGAAGCGTGAAGATCTATCAAAACAACAGAAAGGAGAGCGACAATGTACGATAAGCATGCCGACGTGCTTTTTATGCGCGGAGAATACGAAAAGGCCGCCGCGATATATCTTGAGGCGGCAAGGGACGGTGATATTGACGCCTCCTTTAACTACGGCTATTGCCTTATGCGCGGCATAGGTGTCGATTACGACCCCGCCGAGGCAAAGAGCTTCTTTGCCTTTGCCCGCGATATGGAGGGCGGCGAGTCATGCTACAACCTCGCAATGCTGTATCTGCACGGCGAGGGGGTCAGGCGCGATTACCGTCAGGCGCTCCGTTATATGCGCATCTCCGCATCTCAGGGGTGCATCGAGGCACAGCTCTATCTCGGTATGGCCTATACCACGGGCTATATGCTTGAGCCCGACGTGCAAAGTATATGTATGATCCCGTTCCATAAGCCCGAGTACCGCACCGCCGACACCTTCTTGCTTATGGGTGATATCCCCGATGCTGAGGCGGATGAGGAGGCGCGCTTCTCGGTCATCTCGGCTGATGCACGCCGCGCGTTCGAGTGGTTCCGCCGTGCGGCTCACCACGATCCTACGTACGTTGCATCCCTCGTCGCAAAGGGGCAGTACCTCTACGCCAAGTGCTATATTGACGGTCTCGGTACCGATTTTGATAGGAAAAAGGGCGAGCTCCTTATGCTCGCCGCAGGAAAAAGCGGCTCCCCGGAGGCCGTCGCCTACCTTTCGGAAAACGGCGTATCTCCTGAGAGACTACTTGCCGAGGCAAGGGCTGAAAAATACGGTTACAAGGGGGGCGTGTAATGAAAAACAAGGCTATATTCTATTCTCGCATAACCCTTACAGTGTTGATAATTTGTACACTATGCTTTACATTTTATCAATCTCTGCTCCCACCCGAGCAGTCCACAGAGGTCAGCGACAGCGTCTCCGACGCAATCGAGCCGATAATTCCGTCCGACACCCCATCCGGCTCTTACATCCACACCAATCTGCGTAAGATAGCGCACTTTATCGAATTTGCCGCCCTCGGCCTTGAGGTAGCGCTTTTCGTTATCCTCTTTCTGCCCGCTTGGGGCTCGACGCTGCGCTCTAAAGCAAAGCTTATCCTGCATTCTTATCTTGTAGCCCCCCTGACGGCGCTCCTTGATGAAACTATACAGGTATTTACCGGGCGCGGCCCCGCGATCACCGACGTCTGGATCGACACCGCGGGCTTCGTCACGCTTGCTACACTTGCATATCTTGTATACCTCGCGGTCGTATTCATCAGGCGCCGCCGCACAGGTATCCCGAACACAGCGCCTGGGGACGTACGAAATGGTTAAGATCACCTCCGTTGAGCATAGATCCCGCGCCGCCCGTGCAGGCCTGCGCGAGGGTGACGTGCTCGTCAGCATAAACGGCAATGAGATAAATGACGTTCTCGATTACCGCTTTTACCTCGCCGAGGAAAGGGTCAGCATTGCCTACCTCCGCGACGGCACCGAGCATACCGCCCTTATCAAAAAGGGTGAGTATGACGATATAGGCCTCGATTTCGAGACCCCACTTATGGACAAAAAGCAGACCTGTAAAAACGGTTGCATCTTCTGCTTCATCGACCAGAATCCCGAGGGAATGCGCGAGTCGATCTATTTCAAGGACGACGACTCCCGTCTTTCCTTTCTTCACGGCAATTATATCACCCTTACGAATATGTCCGATGCCGATATTGCACGCATCGTAAAAATGCGCTTTTCTCCCATCAACGTCTCGGTACACACCACCAATCCCGAGCTTCGTGTCAGGATGATGAAAAACAAGCGCTCCGGCGAGGTGCTTAAATATCTCAACGATTTCAAAAACGCAGGCCTCTCTATCTGCGCGCAGATAGTCCTTTGCCGCGGCATCAACGACGGTGATGAGCTTCGCCGCACGATGCGCGACCTTGCCGCCCTTATGCCCGAAATGCAGAGCGTTGCAGTCGTTCCCGCAGGTCTGACCAAATTTCGCGATAAGCTTTATCCCCTCACCGACTTCACACCGAGCGAGGCCGCCGAGGTGATAGATATGATAAATTCCTTTGGCGACGAGCTTAAGGAAAAATACGGCACCAGGCTCATCTACGCCGCCGACGAGCTTTATCTCAAGGCGGGCAGGGAAATACCCGATGCCGAATACTACGAGGAATACCCTCAGCTTGAAAACGGCGTAGGTATGCTTCGCTCCTTTGCAGATGAGTTTTGCATTGGTGCCCGCGACGTTGCCGAGCTCGTATCCTCGCTTGAAGCCCCACGCACCGTCACCGTCGTAACGGGCGTTGCATCTTATCAGCTTATCTCATCCTTGGCGAATAGGCTTGAGTCTCTCACGGACAAGCTTACCGTAAACGTCGTCGAGGTGAAAAACCGCTTCTTCGGTGAAAGCATCACCGTTTCCGGACTTCTCACCGGAGTCGATATCCGTGATGCCCTCGCTGAGCTCTCCCTTGGTGACGAGGTGATCCTTCCGGCGTGCTGCTTGCGTGCCGGCGAGGACGTATTCCTTTGCGGAATGACACTCGACGAGCTCCGAGAGGCGCTCAAAACAAGCATACGTATATGCGAAAACGATGGCTTCGACTTTATCGACGCCGCGTTTGGTATATAGCACAGAGAAAGGAGCTACAAATGTCAAAACCTATCGTGGCTATTGTCGGCCGTCCCAACGTCGGCAAAAGCACTCTTTTCAATAAAATCATAGGTGAGCGCCGCTCGATCGTCGAGGACGTGCCCGGAGTTACCCGTGACCGTATCTACGCCGAGGCAGAGTGGGGCGAGCACCGCTTTATCCTTATCGACACGGGCGGTATCGAGCCTAAAAGCGAGGATACCATCCTCAAGCAGATGCGCACTCAGGCAGAGATCGCCGTATCCACCGCCGACGTCATCATATTTATGTGCGATATTCGCTCAGGGCTCCTTGCCGATGACCGCGACATCGCCATAATGCTTAAAAAGTCGGGCAAGCCCATAGTCCTCGCCGTCAACAAGATCGACGGCATAGGTGACGTGCCCCTCGGCTTTTACGAGTTCTACGAGCTCGGATTTGAGCGCGAGCCCATTGCACTCTCCTCTATCCACGGCACAGGCACGGGCGATCTGCTCGACGCTATTCTTGAGGTCTGTGATTTTTCCGATGAAGACAATGAGGACGACGGTATTATCAACGTCGCCGTAATAGGCAAGCCCAACGCAGGCAAATCCTCCGTCATCAACCGTATGTGCGGAGAGGACAGAATGATCGTCTCGGATATTGCAGGCACCACGCGCGATGCCGTTGATACAAGAGTAGAGAACGACCACGGCGTGTTTAATTTCATCGATACCGCAGGTATCCGCCGTCACTCCAAGGTCGAGGACAGAATTGAGAAATTCAGCGTACTTCGTGCCAATATGGCAGTCGAGCGCGCCGACGTCTGCATCCTTATGATCGACGCCGCCGACGGTATCACCGAGCAGGACGAGAAGATCGCAGGCATCGCCCACGAGGCAGGCAAATGCTGCATCATCGCCGTAAATAAGTGGGATTCTATCGAAAAGGATAACTTCACCACGAACAAATTCAAAAACGATATCCGCACCGCCCTCGGCTATATGCCCTACGCCCCGATAGTCTACATCTCGGCTAAAACGGGACAGCGCGTCGCGGGTCTTTATCCACTTATCAAGCAGGTATACGCCGAGGCCTCTCGCCGTATATCCACCGGTCAGCTCAACGATCTTCTCAACGATGCAATGACTCGCGTTCAGCCCCCCTCAGACAAGGGCAAGAGATTGAAGATCTATTATATGACCCAGGTCTCCACCAATCCTCCCACCTTCGTTATCTTCTGTAATTCCGAGGAGCTTTTCCACTTCTCCTACCGCAGATATATCGAGAACTGTCTGCGTGACACCTACGGCTTTGAGGGCACGCCCATAAGACTCGTCATAAGGCAAAAGGGAGACGATAGCACCAATTAAGGAGTGTGATCCCAAATGTTTATAGATAATATCGAAATATACGTAAAGGCAGGCAACGGCGGTAACGGCGCAGTTTCCTTCCACCGTGAGAAGTACGTTTCCGCAGGTGGCCCTGACGGCGGCGACGGTGGCAGAGGAGGTAATATCATCCTCAAGGTCGATCCCGGCGCCAATACGCTTCTCGCCTTCCGCTATAAGAGAAAGTTCATCGCAGAGCCGGGCGGCAACGGTATGCCCGGTAAAATGCACGGCCCTAACGGCAAGGACGTAACCATACTCGTGCCCCCCGGCACCCTCGTGCGCGAGAAGGAAACGGGCAGAATAATCTACGATATGGCAAATTCCGATGAATACGTCCTCTGCAAGGGTGGCAGAGGGGGCTGGGGCAACCGTCATTTTGCAACCCCCACCCGTCAGATCCCCCGCTTTGCCAAGGGTGGCACAAAGGGCGAGGAGAGAACGGTGACCCTTGAGCTTAAAATGCTCGCCGAGGTCGGCCTCATCGGCTTCCCCAACGTGGGTAAATCCTCGATCCTCTCCCGCATCTCGGCCGCAAAGCCTAAGATTGCGAATTACCATTTCACGACCCTCTCCCCCAACCTCGGCGTAGTCTCCGTCAGAGAGGGAAAGGGCTTCCTCGCCGCTGATATCCCCGGCCTTATCGAGGGTGCAAGCGAGGGTGCAGGCCTCGGCCACGCCTTTCTTCGCCACGTCGACCGCTGTCGACTGCTCCTTCACGTCGTTGATATCGCAGGCACCGACGGCCGCGACCCATCGGACGATATCGACAAGATCGATACCGAGCTTGCAAACTATTCTCCCGAGCTTTCCGTCCGTCCGCAGATTATCGTCGCAAATAAGACCGATACCGCAGATATGGACTCCGAGTCCGTACAGCGCTTTATAAAGCACGCCGAGGAGCTCGGCCGTGAGGTGGTCTACGTGTCTGCCGTAACGGGCGAGGGACTTGACGAGCTCGTCCGCCGCACCGCTGAGGCGCTGCGCGACCTGCCCCCGATCACCACCTACGATGCCGAGGTCATTCCCGAGGACGATATCGTCGCCGCCGCACAGGGCGTGCGCGAAACCACCGTCCGCCGCGAAAACGACAAATATATCGTCGAGGGCGAATGGCTCTACAACTTTATGGGTCAGATCAACTTCGG
>CAZQTN010000044.1:4856-13405 GCA_964596195.1 uncultured Ruminococcus sp. | reverse complement strand
AAGCCCCCGTTCCGCGCTGGAGCCCTTGCGGGAAATGCGCGGAACGGGGATTTTTTGCGCGTTGCGGTCGGGTGGACACATATTTCCACTTGATTTTTGTTTCAAATGATGGTATACTATATTGATAATTTATTTGATACTGCTCGGAGGATCGATTTTGAAGCATAGGATTCCGATTTTGATAACGTTTGTTTTGGCCGTGGTGATGCTGTTGTCAGCGACATCGCTGACGGCGCTGGCCGTGCACGAGGATCACTCGAACCCCAATTCAACCGCGGAGCGGGTGACGCTCGACTCCGCTGAGATACTTGAGCTTGCGCTCGGTATTGAGCTGACGGAGGCGGAGCGCGATTATCTCGTCGCGTACGGCGGCGAGAGCATTACGTACGGCACTAAAATACCGACCGCGTACGTCGTGACCGCCTACGACGAGGAGAGCGGAACGCTCGACGTCTACGCACGCGCGTATGAGTATACCACCGCATCAGGACTTAAAAAGACGTGGACGCCCAAGGTCGCGACCCTCGGCGAGCGTTCGGTGCCACTCTCGCTCGGCACAGGCAATAAATACGTCGGCGAGATAAAGAACGTTACAGAGAACGAGGCGGCAACGCTCGACGTGCTGTATGCGATGTCGCTCACCGTATCCGCCAAAACGCTTAATTCTCTTATGAATAAGGCCGCAACCGACGCGCCCAAGTGGGATGCGTATGACGGCTATCTTAAGGCCAGGGAAGAGTATTACACCGCCTTTGCGGCCTATGAGGCTTATCTCGTTGATAAGAGCATCTACGATGCTAAGCTCGCGGAGTACGAGGTGTATCTTGGCGAGCTCGCCGAGTACGAGGCAGATCTCCTTGAGTACGCCGAGTATGAGGCGGCCCTCGCAGTCTATAATTCCGATTACGCAAAGTACCTCGATTACCTCGACCGCTTGGACAAGTATGACGCAGACCTCGCATTGTATAATCAGTATCTTGCAGATCTCGAAACGGTGGATTACCACCTCTCCATTATCTACGGCACGACGCTCAAGCACACTTCATTGCGGCGCTCGGTCAGAAACAGCATTATGGGAGATATGGTATCCCAAGTCCTTGAAAACCGTGATGCAATAGCCAACGAGCTCACCAACATCGACCCCGCCGTCATAGATAACGCAGGCGTTTGCACCGACAATCTCCGAGTCTTCTACACGGAGTACGAATTGTTGCAGACCACTAGGGAGCAATACACCTATTATGCGATGAATTACGAAAAGATCCGTGATAATTTCATTGGCCTTTTCCAGTCGCTTGATCTCCTTTACTCCAACGGCAAGATCCGTCTTGCACTTTCAAACCAGGGCATTAAAGAAAAGTACGAGATCCTTCTTGCACAGCTTTATTGTATCGTAAACACCATTTCTGACGACCCCGTGTCAAATTATTACGGCACCGCGTACTATGGATCCACTTATACGATAAGCGGCAGAACGCCGCTTGCCGTCCTTGAGGGAACGCTCTATATGGAGCACCTTCACAACGCTGCTCCTCTTGAGGGCGGTTACCCCTCCGAGGTGACGATGCCCGAGCAGGTAGTCGACACCGTCGACGAGCCGACGAAGCCTACGGCTGTGCTGCACCCGGTTGCGCCCGACGTCGTTGACGACCCCGGCGAAGCTCCGGACGTCGTGCTCAAGCCGACCGTTCCGACTGCAGTTGAGCCTCCTATGACCCTATCCGACCCTTATACCATTCCGGATGCCGCACTCTCACTCTTGACGGCTTACAGAGCAGGGGAGATATCGGCTCGCACCGTGGTGACCGAGGGCGTTAAAATAACAATTGAAGCAACCGCCTCGAAAAAGATATTTGGCACAGACGAAATAGCAATTAATTTTTACGATGCCGAAGGCGCGTTGCTCGATACCGTAAACGTGGAGCGCGGCTCCTACGTTGAATTTGTCGGCACTCTGCCCACCAAGGCAGAGGACGAGGTCGCTACATACTCCTTCGTCGGCTGGCAGGATGCTGATGGCAACCCGGTCGATATGCAGGCGATAGAGTGCGACGGCGCGACCCTTGATCTGTATCCTACATTTGATATCCTCTATAAAACGTACGACGTAACGTGGATCGTCGACGGCAAGAAAACCGTCACAAAGGAGCGCTTCGGGGTGATTCCCACAGCCCCGTTTACCCCCTCAAAAGGCGACACGGGTAGCTTCTTTTATGAATTTAAGGGCTGGAATCGCGAGCTCGCTGCCGTGTCTGCCGATCCGTCGCAAAACACTTATACCGCAATTTTTGAATCCAAATTTATCGTTCCGTTCTCTAACGGCTCCGGTGCTATGATCACCGTTGACGGGGCCGATTATATCCTCGATTGCACCGCATCTCCCGACAGCACGTTCGACTTGTCCAACATCGTTCCCCGTGCGGCAGGGAAGGGCGGCATTACCATCCGCACCAACGGATATACTCTCAAGTTCTCCTACAACGAAGTGCTCGCAATGAGCACGCAGAACGTTGTGAGCGCGACCGTATACTCCGCGGCAAGGGGCGTCTACGGATATTCCTTCTACGTTGATCTGTTCAACTCCTCGGCAGAGGAGGTAAGCGGCATCAAGACCTCTATCGTTCTTCCATACACACTCGCCGATCCGTCACACGCCAGACTCTATTACTTTGCGGATGACATGCGCACCTATGTTAAAGCGACAGTCACCGATACCTCACTCTCCGCTACCGTAAATTCCGGTCCGGTTTATTACGTTTCACTTTTCTACGCCGTTGACGTGATCGGTATTGACGAGGTCAAGGTGTCCGTCTCCGACAACCTGCTTACGGCAGGCAGTAAGGGTACGATAAGTGCAGAGGCTCCCGAAGGGGTAGAGATAATCTCCTACTACCTTGTCAAGGGTAGCGGCCAGAGAGTTGAGCTCGACGGCCCCGAGTTCGTGATGCCCGCCGACAGCGTGTCCGTAGGAGTCGTCTGCTCCTACGTGCAGTACACGGTAAAGTTTGTCTCGGACGGCACCGTAATAAGCGTCAAAACCTATAAGCACGGCGAGCTCCCCGAGCCTCCCCCCGATCCGAAAAAGTCGACCGATGCCCTTTACTCCTACGAATTTGCCGGCTGGGATGCCGAGATCTCTGCCGTCACGGCCGACGCAACCTACAACGCCGTTTACACCTCGACCCCGGTACCCGTTGCTCCAAAACCCGTTGGCCCGCAGATATCCGATAAGGTTATGGACTTGATCGTGAAGGTGCTTGTGATAGCAGCTTACGGCCTCGTGGTCGTGCTTCCTCTGTACGTTGTTGCAGTGACCAAGTTCATTCGTCGCCTCAGGTGGCTCAAACCCCGTAAAAAAGCTCGAAAAAAGTGACACGCCCCCGTTTCTCGGCGAAAACAGTAAGCGAAATCGTTAAATTCAATAAAAATGAGAGCATTTGTTTGTGAAAGTTACCGTAATTAGCGCAACAAATGCTCTTTTTTTATATTTATCTATTGACTTTTTTTCACACGGGTGCTATAATTTACTTAAAAATATTAACTATTGGTATAATAGTAGAAAGGTTTTGGTACAACAATGGGAAAAACAACAATCAAACTGTTGACGTTCCTGCTCGTTCTCGTAATGCTTTTCTCCGCATCGGCAACCACCATTTTTGCCGCGGAAGCAGCAGACACGGGTGCCGCGTCCACGGGGTCTGACACCTCGACCGAGAGCGGCGCGAGCGGCACGAACACAACACCGGCAACCGGATCGTACGATATTGATTGGCTCAAGATTGAGTATTCGGGCAACGACGTGATCGTCACCCTCAATCTCGACAATATCGAATCTCTGGAAGACCTTAAGACCATCACGGAAAGGGATTTAGTCAAGTTCATCGTTGAGCTCGGCACTAACGTCGTATTTGACGATATCAAGGACGCGATCATCGGCGACAATCCCCCCAGTGACCCCGTCGAATTTGTTGAGCATATTATGAACAATATACTCGACGCCTACATCACGCAGGAGTATGGCGCGGCTGACGAGGATACCAAGCACGCATTTTATTCGGATATCATAAATGACGATGCTGCGGTAGAAACATTCGCTGACTATATCTGCACGATATTCAGAGCAGCAGTAATCACTGAGGTAGCCGACAACTATCAGTTCCCGGTTCCCGCTGATTACGCAGGCACAGTAAACGACTTCTTCCACGATCACATCACTGACTTCACCGGCGTTCCCGAAGCGGCTATCGACGCTGCACTCGTTGAGGAATTTGGTGTAACTCTCGCAGAGTTTGAGGCAAGACTCGTAGAGGTCGATGCTATCTTCTTTGAAAAGTACGAGGAAGCATACGCAAAGATCGATGAGGACGACAACGGCTTGGACGAGTGTGTCCTCCTTCTTGAGCTTCTTGATAAGCTTGAGGTAAACGGTCTGACCCTCTTCGGTGATACCGCAAACGGTAAGGCCTTCGTGCTCGATACTCTTATCGCTCTTGCGAAGGATCTTCCTACCCTCACCGAGATCTCCGAGATGGATAACGACGAATTGCAGCTTACTTATGCATTCCATCTCTACACCGACCTCGGCGACTCCGCGTTCAACGTAACCCTTAAGCTTGACGGCTCGAGTGGCGGCATTCAGAAGATCGCGGGTATCATTGCGAGAAACCTCACCGTTACCAAGGAGAACGGCCAGTACGTTATTAAGGTCAACGTTCCTGACGAGATCGCAAGAGCGGCTCTTAAGGCGTGCCAGTCCTCCAGCATTCCCGACAGCATAAAGCAGAAGGTATTCGGCGGCTTCTCCGCAAACGTTGATGAGATGTACGCATTCATCAACAACGTTACCTTCGACGAGCTTATGCAGATCTTCGAGTACGTTGATTTCGATCAGATCCTTGATTACGAGTTTGTAAGCCAGTTCGAGGCACTCGACGGTCTTACCGAGGCCGAGATCAAGGCAAAGGTAGAGCAGTACGAGGAGTACTACGCAGTAGCACTTAAGTACATCGCCAAGGCTTACGGCTATCTGCCCGAGTCCGTAAAGGCAAAGACTCTCCTTGACTTCTACGTATCTAACGGTAAGTTCGAGGCAAGCGGCGCTAAGACCGTTAACCTCTACGCCGCAGTATATAAGGTAAACGAGACTCTCGGTGACCTCGTTGATGCTTTCCTTGATAACAAGGTCATCACCGTTTCCGCCAGAGTTGAGGTAACCTTCAACGACGTTTACAAGGTAACCTACTTCAAGGGCACCGAGAACGTAAGAGAGGGCTTCCTCCCCGTAGGCGCTAACGTAGACTTCTTCTCAGGCACTACCGATTATAACGGCTTTACCATCGTAGGATGGGTAGATGCCGAGGGAAACAAGTATACCGAGATGCCCGCAAAGGACGTTGAGCTTTACGCTCTTACCGACGAGGCTACCGCTGAGCTCACCACATCCGCTGAGAGCGTCGTATACGGCGAGGGCACCGTCGTCCTTACCGCTACCGCAACTCCCTATATTGCTTCTGCAACCTATACGTACGCTTGGTACAAGAACAACATGCTCGTTGACGGTGCAACCTCCGCAACTCTTGAGATTGCAAACGTTGCCGAGTCCGGTGACTACCACTGCGTTATCACTATTGAAATCGCGGGCGATACCAGAACCGCTACCTCTAACAAGGTCAGCGTAAAGGTTGATCCCAAGACTCTCGCCGCATCGGATCTCGTTGAGTGGGATTACACAGATGCGTTTGAGTATGACGGCACCGAAAAGGGCGTAAACGCAACCGTTAAGGCTGAATACGCGACCCTCGTTGGTGTCAGCGGCATCACCGGCAACAAGGCTACCGATGCAGATACCTACACCGCGGCCGTTACCCTCACTTTCAGTAACGCGAACTACGCGTTTGCAAACGGCGACGTTGCAGATCTTACCTGGACCATTGATCCCAAGGCGTTTGATGACGACGATATCGAGTGGACCATTCCTCAGGATATGGTTTACGAGTACGGCAAGACCTATACCGTAATCGCAACCTTCCCCGAGCAGCTTAAGCTCAATTATGCCGACAATGCATTTACCAATGCAGGTACCTATACCACCACCGCAACCGTTGAGGTTGTAGGCGGCTCCAACTATGCGTGGGCAGGCTCCGCAGAGCTTTCCAGCGGCGCATGGACGATAGCAGCACAGCCTATCGATCTCTCCACCCTCACCTGGATCGCATACAGCGTAGCTGGCGCTACTCACGACCCCGCTAATTTCAACTTTACTTACAACGGCACCGTATTCGGTGTTAAGATCGGCAACGCACCCGAGGATATCGCAGCCGCTATCGTTTACGAGAACGATACCGCAACCGATGCTGCAACCGCTATCATCGCCGGCGCAGAGCTTGATCTTGTAAATAACCCCCTTGTTGCTACCAACTATAGTATAAGCGGCGCCATCTCATCCCAGGAGTGGTCGATCGCAAAGGCAGTAATTTCGACCGACGACCTTGACTGGACCGACGTAGAGTTCGTCTACAACGGCGAGAGCCAGATGCCCGAGCTTAAGGACTTTGCTTACGCAGGCGTTGTGCTTGAGTACGTGTACGAGAAGTACGATAACGGCCAGTGGGTAGAGGTTACCTCCACCACCGACGCGGGCACCTACCGCGTGACCGTTACCGTAAAGGCGTCCGAGTCGCCTAACTACATTCTTGGCAGCGACATCGGTATGACTACCGAATACGTGATCGAGAAGAAGGTTATTCCCGTAGACCTCACCTGGAACTACACCGATCCGATCACCTATACCGGATCCGATATCACCATTTCTCTTAACACCTCCTCTCTTACCGCAGATCAGCTGGCGCTCCTTGAGATCACCGGCGCTACCTCTACCGGTAGGAACGCAGGTGAGTACACCGCAAGCGCTACCGTTAAGCTACTCTCCACCGCTAACTACGTTCTTACCGTGAACGGCAGCGAGGTCAGCGGCGACAGCGTGACCATCACCCAGAAGTGGAATATCGCTAAGGCAGTTCTCACTCTCGGCAACCTTGAGTGGAACTACACCGCACCCATCACGTATACCGGTGCTCCTATCACTATTACCCTTGATACCACCGGTCTTACCGACAAGGTCACCGTAGTATATACCGACAACGAGAAGACCAACGCCGGTATCTACAATGCACAGGCTACCATCTCTCTTCTTGCTGAGCACGAGGCAAACTACGTCATCTCCGACGAGTCCACCGTAGTCTACAACAAGGAGTGGCAGATCGCCGCTAAGACTATTGATCTTGGTACGATCACCTGGGCAGATTTCACCAATCCTACTTACAACGGCCAGGTTCTTGCGAACCCCACCGTTAATATCCCCACTGAGTTTGCAGACATCGTAACCGCAGTTTACACCACCACCTTCGATGGTGTTGCGGCACAGCCCGTTAACGCAGGTGCATACGTTACCACCGTATCGTTCACCGCAGGTGCAAACTACGTTGTTACCTTCACCGGTACTGCTACCGCTGAGTGGTCTGTTGAGCGTGCAAGCCTTCAGGATTATCTTGCAACCCTTGGCATCGCTCTTGATCCTCTCGCAGTTCAGTTCGATAACAAGGCACACAGCATTCTCATAACCGGAACCCTTCCCGAATCTGTAACCGTTACCTACGAGGGCAACGAGCAGAAGAAGATCGGTATCCACACCGTTACCGCTAAGTTCACCTCTACCGATCCCAACTTCACCGAGACCGCTGAGCTCCAGGCAGCCCTGACCATCACCTCCGGTGTATGTACCAACCGCTTCGAGACCGAGGACGTTATCGTTGAGGTCGGCGGCGAGGGTATCGATGAAGGCCACGTCCTTTCTGCAATCACTCAGATGGAGCAGCTCAAGACTCTTGATCTCTCCGCGCTTGCAGGCGAGGGTAACGTTGCAGCCTTCATCGCAGTATTCGATATCGAATTTATGTTCGGTGATGCTATCTCCGACGTAGAGGGCGATTTCAACGTAAAGATCCGCATTCCCGCAGCTTACAGAAACGCTGCTAATACTCTTAACGTAGTTTACGTTTCCGAGTCCGGCGAAATTGAGGTTATGAAGGCCAAGATGGACGGCGAGTTTATGGTATTTGATACCACTCACTTCTCCATCTACGGTATCACCAACACCGTTCCCGACGATCAGTGTCCTTGCCACATGGATGATGACGACGACGGATACTGTGACTACTGTGCTGACGCAATGAAGAACAAGACCTACACTTGGCCTTGGATCGTAATTGCAATCCTCTTCGTTCTCATTATCGCTCTCGTAATTCTCCTCATAGTTAAGAAGAAGGGTGACGACGAGGAGCCCGAGGAAGAGACCGAGCCTGAGGTAGTACCTCCCGCAGACGAGGAGCCCGCTCCAGTAGAGGAAGAGCCCGTGGTCGAGGAAGAGACTCCTGCTGAGGAGGCTCCCGTTGAGGAAGAGCCCGTAGTTGAGGAGCCCGCTCCCGTTGAAGAGCCTGCTCCCGTTGAAGAGCCTGCTCCCGTTGAAGAGCCTGCTCCCGTTGAAGAGCCTG
>CAZQTN010000044.1:0-4756 GCA_964596195.1 uncultured Ruminococcus sp. | reverse complement strand
GCTCCCGCAGTTGAGGAGACTCCCGTAGTCGAGGAAGCTCCCGTGGTTGAGGAGCCCAAGGTTCACATCGTAGATAACCGTGTAATTGAAGAGGACATCGTAAACGTTGACGCGGTAGCGGCTGACGAGATCGTAACCGACGCACAGGCTAAGGAGCTTGTACAGACGGTTGCACGTACTCCCGGCCTCAAGCCCAAGTCCAACAAGCTTTACGAGGTAAACCTTGACACCATCTGTGAGAACTACGAGGATGGCGACACCGTTACCATCGACAACCTCAAGAGCAAGAACATCGTAACGAAGAAGGCTGACAGAATCAAGATTCTCGCCCGCGGCGTTATGACTAAGAAGCTCACCGTTGTAGCTGACAAGTTCTCCCTCCAGGCTATCAAGATGATCGGCCTTGCAGGCGGCCTTGCTCAGAAGTACAAGGATTGATCGATCTGAACTCAGATCATCACTGAGTAAAAATTAACCGGCTTGCCGCAAGTGTTTACGCTTGCGGCAAGCTTTATAATGAGAGAAAGTACAAGGAAGAAAATGAAAAAGAAATACCTCTTCTGCACGAAGCTGTGGTTCTATCTCACCGAGATACCGCTTGCATTTTTGCTTGCTGTGACCATCTATTACGGCCCTATGACCGAGGGCGTCTTTAAGCTCGTGCCTCTTATGGTCACCATAATCTTCGCTATGCTCTTCATCCTCGTATTCTTTTTCAGAATAGTCGTCATTTCGTATGAGGAGGTGCGCATTCGCGGCCCTTTTTCATCGCGAGACCGCGCGTTTATAAATAAGGATAAAACTCTTATCATAACGATGCATCCGCACGGTAATCTCGACGTTGACCTCTATGGCAACGACGGTCAGCCACCGATGTTCGCAGGCCTCAAGGACGAGCCGCCGATTGATATTTATCTCTTCCGCGGCAGAACGATAGGCTCTCGCCGCACGGTCGTCTCCGTGCTTGAATACTTCGATATTCCCGCGCCCGATGCGCGCGAAGCGATCTCGTCCGATTCGTTCACAAAGGAATACGAGCTCCTTACCCTAACCGCCGAAAAGCGAGAGGACATAAGAGAGCTTCGTATTAAATTCAAAGAAACCGTCTGAAGACGGAATTATTAGGAGAAAAATATGGCGATCAGTTTAATTTTAAGCACTGTTTTCGTTATTCTGCTTCTTATAGGCGTAGCCCTTAACGCGTGGCGCCTTTATAAAACCAAGTTCAAGAAGCTCAACCTCGTCGGCACTATCATCGTTCTCGTTGCCGTCGTTTGCCTCGTGCTCTTTCCCAGCAGCTTTCATACCGTTGAGGCGGGTCAGATAGCGGTTGTAAAACACCTTGGCGAGGCTAAAAACGTGCGTACGGCAGGTACGTATTTCGATTTTTGGATCACCGAGAAGTATGAGCTGTATGATGCAAAGGTGCAGAATATGGACATCAAAACTCAGGCGTATTCCAAGGATGCTCAGACTATGAGCATCGCTATGAACGTGCAGTACAAGATCGACGAGGCAAAGGTCGTCGATATCGCAAATCAGTACGGTACTATCGATCTTCTTGCCAACCGTATAGAATCTATCGCTACCGAAAAGGCTAAGGCCACCCTCTCCTCATACTCCGCGATGAACATTATCGAGACCCGTTCCACCATCTCTCCCCTAGTTGAGGATACGATAAAGAACGCGGTAAACGAGGAGTATTGTGTAGATATAGTTGCTGTAGTGCTGACTAATATTGATTTCTCCGACGCCTTCGAGAAAACCGTTGAGGATAAGATGATCGCAGAGCAGGAGAAGCTTAAGGCAGAATACGAGAAGGAAACGGCTATCGTAAATGCAGAGAAGGAGCTCGAGGTTGCAAAGCTTCAGGCTCAGGCTAAGCTCGAAAAGGCCAAGGCAGATGCCGAGGCTCAGATCGAGGTTGCAAGAGCAGAGGCACAGGCCGTCAAGCTCAAATCGATCGAGGTTGCGCGTGCCCTCGGCTTCAACATCAAGGAGGTCGAGATCACCGACGATGAGGGCATTGTTACCTCGATAGAGTATGAGATCGACTTTGAGGGCAAGACCGATGAGGAGATCAAGCTTATCACCGATTACCTTAAGTACATAGAGTACCTCGCTAAGTGGGACGGTGAGCTCCCCGAGGTGATCGCAGGTGACTCCGCATCCATAATGATCCCCGTCGATCCGACAAATCCTTAAAATAATATAAACAGAGGCTGTCGCATTTAGAGATAACCGAATAAAAAATGAGTGGAGACATTATAAAAAGTGCCTCCACTTTTGCTTTGCGCTTATTTCATTGATTTTAATTGATTTTAATTTATATTGCTATGTCACCGCGCTATTGACAAAGCCTCTGTTTTGTGTTAAAATGTCTTGATAGAATATTAATGAACTTTAAGGAAGGTGATACCCTTGAAAAAGAATTACACAATAGAAACAAAATGTGTCCAGGGCGGTTATACCCCCGGCAACGGCGAGCCCCGTCAGATACCGATCATACAGAGCACCACGTTCAAGTATAATACGGGCGATGATATGGGTAAGCTCTTTGACCTTGAGGCATCGGGATATTTCTACTCCAGACTTCAGAACCCCACCTGCGACACCGTCGCGGCCAAGATCTGTGAGCTTGAGGGCGGTACTGCCGCAATGCTCCTCTCCTCGGGTCAGGCGGCATCCTTCTATTCTGTATTCAATATCGCCAACTGCGGCGACCACGTTATCTCCTCGGCATCTATTTACGGCGGTACGTATAACCTTTTTGCCGTCACAATGAAGAAAATGGGCATCGAGTTCACCTTCGTTGATCCCGACTGCACCGAGGACGAGCTTAACGCCGCCTTCCGTGAGAATACCAAGGCTGTTTTCGGTGAGACCCTCGCCAACCCCGCGCTCACCGTTCTCGATGTTGAGAAGTTTGCTAAGGCAGCACACGCACACGGAGTTCCGCTTATCATCGACAACACCTTTGCCACTCCCGTAAACTGCCGCCCCTTTGAGTTCGGCGCAGATATCGTCACCCACTCGACCACCAAGTATATGGACGGTCACGGCTCTGCCGTAGGCGGATGCATCGTCGACTCCGGTAACTTCGATTGGATGGCTCACGCGGAGAAATTCCCGGGTCTGTGCACCCCCGATGATAGCTATCACGGTGTCACCTATGCCGAGAGATTCGGCAAGGAGGGCGCGTACATCTATAAGGCAACCGCACAGCTTATGCGCGACCTTGGCTCGACTCAGTCGCCTCAGAGCGCGTATCTTCTCAACCTCGGCCTCGAAAGCCTGCACGTCAGAATGGAAAGGCATTGTCTTAACGGCCTTAAGGTTGCCGAATTTCTTGAATCCCACGACAAGATCACCTGGGTCAATTACCCCGGCCTTAAGTCGAGCAAATACTACGACCTCGCCAAGAAGTATATGCCGCACGGCACCTGCGGCGTCGTCAGCTTCGGCGTGAAGGGAGGCCGCGAGGCGGCAGAGAAGTTTATGCGTGCGCTTAAGATAGCCGCAATAGAAACTCACGTTGCCGATGCTCGCTCCTGCTGTCTGCACCCTGCAAGCACCACTCACCGTCAGATGAACGAGGAGGAGCTTGTTGCCGCAGGCGTACCCTCCGACCTTATCCGTCTCTCCTGCGGACTTGAAAACTACAATGACCTTATTTCCGACATTTCTGCGGCTCTCGAAGAAATATAAAGCTCTCGTCGGAAAGGGAAAGGATGACTTAAAATGCCAATCAAAATTCCGAACGACCTTCCTGCGGTCAAAACTCTCTCCGACGAAAACATATTCGTAATGACCGAGACCCGCGCCATTACACAGGATATAAGACCTCTAAAAATACTTCTTCTCAACCTTATGCCTAAGAAGATCGAGACCGAGACCCAGTTTTCACGCCTTCTCGGTAACACACCGCTTCAGGTCGAGCTTGAGCTTATACATACCAAAAGCCATAAGTCCAAGAACGTCGCCGAGGAGCATCTTCTCTCCTTCTACAAGATATTCGACGACGTAAAGGACAACTATTACGACGGCTTCGTCATCACCGGCGCACCCGTTGAGCATATGCCCTTTGAGGAGGTCGAGTATTGGCATGAGCTCGTGGAGATAATGGAGTGGAGCAAGACTCACGTCCATAGCACCCTGCATATCTGCTGGGGCGCTCAGGCGGGCCTCTATTACCATTACGGCATCAACAAGCATCAGCTTGACGAAAAGGTTTTCGGCGTTTTCCCTCACAAGGTGGATTATAAGCGCTCAATCCTCTTCCGCGGCTTTGACGACAAGTTTATGGCACCCCATTCCCGCCATACCACAGTTCTGCGCGAGGATATCGAGGCGACCCCCGGACTTAAGATACTTGCCTCGTCTGACGAGGCGGGCGTTTATGCCATCTCCAATAAAAAGGGAAGACAGATCTTTATTACGGGTCACAGCGAGTACGATCCCGATACCCTCAAGGGTGAGTATTTCCGCGACCTCGAGCAAGGCAAGCCGATAAAGATCCCGAAAAATTATTTCCCCGACGACAACCCCAAAAAAGCGCCTAAGGTCACCTGGCGCGCGCACGCAAATCTCCTTTTCTCCAACTGGCTCAACTATTTCGTATATCAGACGACGCCGTATGATATCAACGCCGTTGCGAAGGGGAAGTAAAAAAGTGACAGAGGAAATCCTCTGCATTCTTAGGGGAGAAGTAGCAGCACGAAAACTTCGGCAGAGAACTTGTTTTCTCTGCCGATTT
>CAZQTN010000043.1:0-13469 GCA_964596195.1 uncultured Ruminococcus sp. | reverse complement strand
AGTAGTCACTGCACCTACCTGTACCGAAAAGGGATATACCACTTACACTTGCTCCGTATGTCGTGACACGTACACAGATGCTCCCGTTGATGCGACCGGTCACAGCTATGATGCCGGCGTAGTAACCACTGATCCTACTTGCACGATTGAGGGCGTTAAGACCTACACTTGCTCCGTATGTCGTGACACTTACAAGGAAGATATCGCGATAGATCCCTCCAAGCACACCGGCACGGCAGTAACCTACAAGAACAACGGTGACACCCACTCCGCTACCTATGATTGTTGTAGCGGCGCTTACGTGACCGATGAGGCTCACGACTATAACGAGAACGGTCTTTGCGTATGCGGTGATGCTAAGAAGTTTACCTTGACTATCTACGGTATGGACCGCACCGTTATTTACGAGAAGGTGATCCCCTGCCACGCGTCGATCTTCGACGCTGTTAATAAGAATGAGATTGATGGATATTACGGCGATACCCTTTCCGTTACGAAGATGCTTGATTCCGGCGACCGCCCCGTGGACTATTGGGGTGATACAAACGCTACAATGCCCGTAGGCGACTTACAGCTTCAGGCATATTGGAGCGGCTCCAAAACGAGTGCAGACGGCACTCAGTTTGTTGAAGACAACGACGTAAAGACGAATTGGTTCGTTCAGGGCGATAATTACTATTACGCAGATTCCGACACGGGCTACTGCGTGACGGGTCTTGTGAGAGTTCCTTATCCCGAGGTGGAGGGCTTGACTTATGCACCCAATCCCGAAGACGTTGCATATGCAGCAAGCAAGGGCCGCGAGTTTATCAATGCAGACACCGTTTTGCTCGTGTTCGATAACGACGGCAAGCTCCGTAGTGATCTTACCGGCATTCAGGACGGCAAGTATGTTCAGAACGGTATGATCGCTTGGCATCCGGGTCTTGTTGAATACAACGGCGAGCTCTACTACTTCGTGGGTGACGCCGAAAACGGCGGTAACAAGCTTGCACAAGGCAACGTATGGGTAACTCGTACCAACGGCGTTGAGGGCCTTAAGGCGGGCGCTTGCTACAACTTTAAGGACGGTCAGCTCAGCGGTCTGAACGGCATTCAGGACGGCAGCTACTTCAAGGACTCCGAAAAGATGTACGGTGCAGGTCTCGTTAAGCTTGACGGAAACTACATTTACGTTCGTTCGAGCGGTGTAGTTGTTATGAATGCCTACTATTACGTACCCGCAAATGATTTCGTCGTTTCTCAAAAGTACTACTTTGATAGTAACGGTTGTATGGTAGATCCTAACACCAACCTTTGTAACGGCGTTGTTGACGGCTACTATTACGCAAACGGAAAGATAGTTTACGGCGCAGGTCTTATCGAGCGGGACGGCAACGTTTACTACGTTCGCTCGAACGGTCAGGTGGCAACGGGTGAGTACTACGTTACAAACGTAAACGATATGCCCGGATACACCTCCGGCCAGAAGCTCTGCTTCGACAATGACGGTAAGCTCATCACGGGCACCGGTGTTGTTGACGGCTACTATTACGTTGACGGCCAGCGCGCTTGCGGCGCAGGCGTAGTTGAGCTGATTGACGAAAACGGTGATGTGTACTACATATACGTCCGTTCCAACGGTCAGCTCGCAACCGGTAAGTATTGGCCCACAACCCTCAACGGTTACCTTGTTGGAGGTGAGTATGATTGGGGTACTGACGGCAAGTACTATCCCGGCAAATAAATTTTAAATAATTGCAGCCAAGCCGGATGGCTTGGCTGCAATTTGATAAGTTTGAACGTCAAGCACGACAGAAAGTGAACGAATAATATCGGGCGTTTTCTATCGTGCTTCATTCCAAGTGAGGAAATAGGAAGCGAAAAATGAAGGTTGGTATATTTACATTTCCAAATTCGGTAAGCTACGGTGCGACGCTGCAGATGTATGCGCTTTGTCGCGCGGCCACGCGGCTCGGGCACGAGGTTGAGGTGATCAACTATCACAATGCCTTTATGAAGGCGGAATTGCACCGTAATTCCGCGGCTGAATCAAGGATAAAGTATTCTTTTAAAAGAGCGATTAAAAACACTCTGCACAGAAAGCTTTATAAGAGGTTCAAGACATTCGAGACGAATGCGGTCAAGCTATATCCGAAAAAGAGCTTTTCCAATACATCCTTGCTTCCTGGAATAAGCGCCAGATACGACGCCATCATCTGCGGAAGCGACCAGGTATGGAATCCTAATATTACCGGCGGCGATCTGAGCTATTTTCTCAACTTTTGTGATGAGAAGACAAGGCGAATTTCCTATGCGCCAAGCTTTGGCGTTGAGGTTTTGTCCGACGAGCTTAAAAATCAAGTTCGCGAGGAACTGAAGCTCTATGACGCGATCTCCGTACGAGAGGCGCAGGGGCAGACATTGGTGGCTGATATGCTCGGCAGAGACGTTCCTGTCGTGATCGACCCAACTATGCTGCTTGAGAAAAGCGAGTGGGAGAGAATGGAAAAACCGTACCTTAAGATTCGGGGTGATTTTGTTCTTTACTTCGTTGTTAAACAGTCGCCCGGGTTTTTTAACAAATGTCGCGATTTTGCCAAGAAGAACGGCTTAACAATGGTTGTTATAGGCGGTAACGCGCTGAAAAAGATGAGAAACAAGGACTCTACCGTGCACTACGCGGTGGATATCTCTCCTGCGGAATGGTTGTGGCTTATTCATAACGCTAAGTACGTTGCGACTAATTCCTTCCACGGAACAGCCTTCTCTATTATTTATGAAAAGGACTTTTATTTGCAGCTGCCTAATTTCGCCAACTCCAGACTGATCAACGTGGTTCGCATGTTGGCGCTTGAGGATCGCATTTTGCCGATGGAATCAAATATGATTCCCAGCGAGGTTGATTACACCATCGCTCGACAGAATATGAATCAGCTTCGAGAGGAATCGCTGTCTTACTTAAAAGACGCGCTGCGAGAGGATGCAATAAATGGATAAACGAATGCAAAGGGCGAAAATTAACGCCCTGACAACACTCCTTGGGCAGATTGTGACCACCGCTGTTGGAGTCGTGATTCCGTGGATCATGATTGCACACTTCGGATCGGAGGCATACGGCGCCACCACCTCTATTGCAAGCTTTTTGGCGTATATTTCACTTTTTGAGGGTGGCATTGGTCGCGTAGCACGCGGTGCATTGTACAGACCGCTTGCCATTGGCGATGAGGAGCAGATAAGCAACATCTATTTGGCTGTTAAACGTTTCTTCACGGTTATAGGCGTTGCGTTCGTAGGCTATACTCTTATACTTGCAGTGTTCTACTATGATGTGGCAGACGTAACGGTTTTTGATCGCAAGTATGTCTTCGCACTCGTTTTGGTCATTGCGCTGAGCAAGTTCGCTGAGTATATGTGGGGTATATCCAATATCACGCTGCTCAATGCGCACCAAAAACAGTACGTGGTGAATGCGGTCACCATGTTATCTAATATTTTGAATCTGGGTGCCATAATTCTTCTGGTAACGGCAGGCTCGGATATTTTATGGGTTAAGCTGGCAAGTGCTTTGGTTTTCCTGCTCAAGCCGATTGTTTTCTCGATTTACGTTAAGCGGAATTATAATATTCGCAAAACCAAATCCAAGGCGGTTCTTAAGAACAAGTCTACGGGAATCGCTCAGCACGTAGCGTATGTGGTACAGAATAGCACAGACGTTTTGATACTGACGGTTTGCTCTGATCTTAAATACGTTGCCGTTTATTCGGTATATCATTTAATCACCTTCAATTTGAGGAGTATAGTAACTGCATTTACAGGCGGTATGGAAGCCGTGTTCGGCGATATGATCGCAAAGGGAGAGCACGAGCAGCTCAAGGCAACCTATGAAAAATACAAGCTCATATTAACAGTTTTAGTTATTGCATTTTTTGGTGCTGCGGCTATTCTGATTCTTCCGTTCGTTGCGTTGTACACAAGGGGAACCACCGATGCTGATTATATACAGCCCTTGTTCGCTCTTATTATGGTGATGGCGGAAGCAATCAACTGCCTGATCTGGCCGTGCTTTAACCTTACGATTGCCGGAAATAAGCTTAAGGAGAGTCAGGTGGGCGCTTACGGCGAAGCTATAGTGAATATTGCCGTGTCGATGGCGCTGGTATTCTGGAATCCCCTATTAGGCGTGGCAATCGGCACGCTGGCCGCCGCGATATACAAATACGTGTACTACACATTCTTCTCGGGAAAGAAGATATTGCGAATCGGCTTCGGTCGCTTGATTTTTAATTCCGCTATCGCAATCGCGGCATTGATGATTGTTTCCGTAGTTGGCATGGGCATCATTCAAAAATTCAACTTGAACAGCTATTTTTTGTGGATCATAGCAGGATTCATCACCTTTGTTATCGTAGGAGTGATCGGCCTTTTGACCGGATCTCTGCTATACCCCAAATCCGCAAAATCAATCAAAAATAGCATAAGGTAAAACGGCATGTCAACATCGGTGGAACGAGATGCTATGTACGAGCTATTCCGATTATTATATAAATGTATACGCGGGATATTTGAAGTATAACGACGATCTACATACCTGTTTGTTGTATGGATTGCTTGAGCAAATATTCGTCCTAAAACGACTTGTTGAAATGCCAATATAAAAAGCTTCTGCGGCACAAATGCGGTGCTTGTCAAAAAAGGAGAGAGAATTTTTGCATTCTCTCTCCTTTTTATTTGCGCCGAATTATCAGCGGTTTTGGTATGCAAGTGCCGAGGCGGCGTACGCTCTCAGGGCGCGCATCAGGGTATCAAGCCGCGCGGCTGACTCGGGCGATTCGGCGTAAACGGTGGGATAAACGCCGTTGTAATAATCGTTCAGGGTGTAAGTGCCGCGCACCTCGCGCTCCTCACCGTCATCGTCCGCGACGGTGAGAACTATCTCCACGTTGCTGTCAATGTAATACAGTGACATTCCTATCGAACGGGCAACGTCGAGATATTCGTCGTCGCCGTATTCGGCCGTCGTATCGTTCATATCGTAAACGACTCCGTTTGCTGTGATGAAGCGTACGTCCTTGACGTGCGCCGTATCGTTCATTACAATGAGATAACAGGGCTCGTAGGCCGCAACGTCAAAGGTGAGGGAGCTGACGTAGGGAACAAGCGCCTCGTAGTCGCCGAGCGCCCCCTGCGTGAAGCTTTCTGAGGTGATCTGCTCCGACGGGGTGGCGAGGTCGCGGTAGGCGGTTATAAGTGCATCCAGGGCGGGGTCGTTCTCGGCCGTGCCGTTAACGTACTGCCAGATGGAATTGGAGTATATTATCATATCGGCGATCATCTGCTTCGCATCGCCCCACGACGAGGTGGAGGAGAGCACCGTTTCGGCATATTTGGCAGGAGAAAGCGAGAACGTCTGTGAAAATTCGATACCGTTGAACAAAAATTTCACGCTCACTTCAAGCTCGGTGCCGAGCTCTATTGCTCCAACGCTGCCAACCGTGTACCACGCGTAGCGAATACCGGAGTCAATAACGGTTAGGTCGTTGCAGGCTATGGTCTCGCCGTCGCCGTTCTGTACCTCGACGAGCTCAATTCCGTCGGGCGCACTCTCAAGCGGAAGGTAAGCGTTGAGCGTTACGTTGCCAAACAGAGAGAGGTTGTGCATAAATGCGCTCAAATTAGCGAGGGATTTGGAAGCGGAGGGGTAAAGGCTTACATCCTCGGTGACAGTCATTTCCGTGGCCTCGCCATAGAGTGTGCGTGACCACCCGCTGTCGAAGATCACGTATACCCAACCGTTGTTTATTTTCTCGGGTATTTGATAGTCGGGCGGGGTAATAGTGGTGCCCCGTGTGACTTTTTCTGTGTGTATAACGTCCCCATTGGCGTCGTGCCAGGTAACGGTGTACTCCGCTGCCGCCTCATCGCCGACCTCGTGAGTGTACACGCATTCGATCGTGAGAGGTGTGAACGAAAATCCGACCGACACGTCGTCAGCACAGTCAATAACGTCGAGGTTTACCGTCGAAGCGGCAGAATTAAGCACGCCTCCGTCAATCGTATAGTCGCTATACGTCATTGCATCGGAGATGCGCGTACCATAGCCGAAAATGACGTTTTCCGCCGTGATGGGAGAGGCGTTTTCGTCCTTGGGTGAAACGATGGGGGCTATCGAGCCGTATATATCGCAGCCGTTAAAGGTCAGAGTCGTTTGTGAGTTTGCGTATTTTACCAGAGTGTAGCTGCCGTCCGTATCGCCTGGATCGGATATCAGCGTGCAGTTGTTAAAGGTGAAGCTTGAGGGAAGAGTCGTATTGGTGGACAGAGAGGCAACTATAAAAGAGCTCTTGTCCGTGAAGAACAGCGCGTCGCTCGCGGTGAACGTGGTCGAGGTTCGGGAATCAATAAATCCGCCGTCGGTCAGCTTGTCGTCATATCCAAGCGTTTTGTGGTGCGTGGTGTAGTGGTTTCCGCCCGTGACGTTGACGGTCGCGTCAGTCGACTTGTTGGCGTATATCAAGGTTCCCGAATACGTATTTACATTCTCAAGGTTGAGTGTACTTCCCGACTTGGAGTCGCGGAAATAAAAAAGGGGATACGAGATGCTTTCGTTGCCGGAGTCACATCTTCTGACGCATAGCGTGCCGTTTTTGACAGTCAGGGCCACGCCGGCGGAAATGTTTATATACCTGCGCCCAGCATAGTCCGTGCCACCTTGTAAAATGGTGAGCGTATGTCCGCACAAGTCTATTTCGAGATCGTTGTTGACCATCACGATCTGTTCTCTGTTTCCGCCTACTATATATTCGGTGTCACCTCTCAATTTCATTACACGGGTGCCCTTTAACGCACCCGAAATGGCTTTTGCAAGGTCGGTTTCCTCAATTTGTGTGTCGCCGTTTGCATCCACGTATTCAAATCCGCTTTCCGACGATGCCGCCAGGACACCGGACTCGGCAAATGCGGCGATCGATATGCTAAGAATAATTCCTGCGGCCATCAGCAGTATGGACGCAAGCGTCAACAGTTTTTTCATAGTCTTCTCCAAATTCAATAAGTATATAAATATTTTACATCGCTATCTTAAAATTGTCAATACTTGTCGCTTTTTTCCGAAAACAACGCGCTTCTACCTTCGTAACAGAATCCTTGCTTGACACGGCGGCTCGCCGATGTTATAATTTTGTTGTAAAGCTACCGAAAGGAAAAGAGATATGAATTTTACCGAAATTGCCGAGAACAGGCAGTCCTGCCGCAATTACGACCCCGAAAGAGCCGTTGAAAAGGAGAAGCTGATGCGCGTTCTTGAATCGGCGCGCCTTGCCCCCTCCGCTTGCAACGGCCAGCCCTACTTCATCACCGTTTGCCGCGGTAACGCGGCGCGCGAGGTAGCCAAGGCCACGCAAGGGATGGGGATGAATAAGTTTGCATCCGATGCACCCGTGATGCTCGTGATCTCCGAGCGTCCGTACGTTGCGACGGCGGCACTTGGCGCAAAGGTCAAAAAGAACGACTACCGCTCCATCGACATCGGTATCGTGTCGGCATATATCACCGCCGAGGCGAGCGCACAAGGACTGGGTAGCTGTATTCTCGGATGGCTCGATGATGCCAAAATACGCGAAATTTGCGGACTTGACGCGCCTGTGCGCCTCGTTATTACCCTTGGCTATCCGAAGGATGGCGATAAGCTGAGAGCAAAGAAGCGCAAGGAGCTTGACGAGCTTGTAAAAACGGTGGATTGATCGAAATTACGGAAGGAGATACGCAAATGAAAAAATATATCCTTGCATTGGATGAGGGAACTACCAGCGCGCGAGCCATATTGTTTGATAAAAAATCGAACATAATTTCTATGGCACAGCACGAGATAGCGCAGATATATCCGCAGCCCGGTTGGGTTGAGCAGGATCCGATGGATATCTACGCCAATCAGTACGCCGCGCTTACCGAATGTATTGCAAAAAGCGGCATATCCGCAGACGAGATAGCCGCTGTCGGTATCACAAATCAGAGAGAAACCGTTATACTGTGGGATAAGAAGACCGGCAGACCCGTCTACAATGCGATAGTCTGGCAATGCAGACGTACCGCAGATATCTGCGAGAGGCTTGAGTCGGCGGGGCACGGCGAGTATATCCGTAAAACCACGGGATTGAGAATAGATCCGTATTTCAGCGGCACTAAGATAAAATGGATACTCGATAACGTCGAGGGCGTAAGGGAACGTGCCGAGGCAGGCGAGCTGCTCGCAGGCACGGTCGACACGTGGCTTATCTGGAAATTGACCGACGGAGAGGTATTTGTGACCGATCGTACCAACGCCTCAAGAACAATGCTCTGCAATATACACACAGGCGAGTGGGATCAGTCGATACTCGACCTGCTGGGTATTCCAAGATGTATACTGCCCGAGATAAAAAGCAGCAGTGAGATATACGGCGCGTTTGAATGTATGGGTGCCGTCTTTACCGTCGCAGGCATTGCGGGAGATCAGCAGTCCGCTTTGTTCGGTCAGACCTGCTTTGGGGCAGGCGAAGCGAAAAACACCTACGGCACGGGTTGCTTTTTGCTCGCACACACGGGCGAGTGCGCCATAGAAAGCAAGCACGGTCTTTTAACAACTATCGCCGCAGGCGAGGGAGACCGCCCCATCGAGTACGCGCTTGAGGGTAGTGTATTTGTGGGCGGTGCCGTCATACGTTGGCTGCGCGATGAAATGAAGCTGATTCACGAGGCCTCGGACAGCGAGTACTTTGCACGCAAGGTAAAGGACAGCGCGGGAGTATATCTCGTGCCTGCTTTCAGCGGACTCGGTGCACCCGTCTGGGATATGCACGCACGAGGAACGATCCTTGGACTTACCGCAGGCACGGGCAAGAACCATATAATCCGCGCCGCGCTTGAATCCATAGCATATCAGACTGAGGATGTAATTGCCGCAATGAACGCGGATATTGCGCTTATGCGCGGCGGAAATGAGTCAGGCGCTATATCGCTCCTTAAGGTGGACGGCGGCGCATCGGCAAACGGACTGCTTATGCAGATGCAGAGCGATTTTTCGTCTATCACCGTTCGTAGCTCCGCAAATCCCGAGGCGACTGCCCTTGGCGCGGCCTTCCTCGCCGGACTTGCCGTTGGCTTTTTCACGGGCAGAGAGGAGCTTAAGAGTCTTGCGGCGGCCAACAAGAGCTTCGAGCCTTGTATGTCCGAGGGTGAGCGGAAGGCGCGCCTTGACGGATGGCACAGGGCTGTTGCGGCCTGCAGAAAATTCAGCGAAAGCGAGGGATAAGGCAAATGGAAGAGAGAAAGATATTTTGCGTTCCGTCATCCGACGGCGTTCATAATTTGTCGGGCGTGGTTTATCTGCCCGCCGGCGAGGCAAAGGGGCTGTTCCACATCGTTCACGGAATGACGGAGCATATAGCGAGATACGACCGTTTTCTTTCGGATATGGCGGCCGAGGGCTGGATCAGCTTCGGCTACGATAATCTCGGACACGGCAAAACCGCAGGCAACGATTCCGAGCTTGGCTATATAGCCAAGGAGAGAGGATGGGAGCTTCTGGCGAGGGATGTTAAGGTGTTTTCCGATGCCGTAAGAGCGCAATTCGGAAACGAAATTATGCCCCTGTGCCTTATGGGACATAGTATGGGCTCGTTCATTGCGCGCCTCGCGGCGGCAAGATTCGTACAGCCTCAGCGTCTTATCGTGATGGGTACGGGCGGTGCAAACCCCGCCGCAGGCGTAGGCCTTGCACTCATAGAGGTCATAAAGCTGTTCAAGGGAGATAAGCACGTCTCACACCTTATAGACAACATTGCTTTCGGCAGCTACAACAAGCGCTTTGGCGGCGACGATCCCGAAGACCCCAAGCTTTGGCTGACGAACGACGAAAAAGTCAGAAAGGCCTACTACGCCGACCCATACTGCACCTTTAAGTTTACCGTAAGCGCGATGGGCGACCTGATAAGACTGATAAAATATACAAACTCGGCCGATTGGTACAAGAGCATTCCCGAATCGTTGCCCATCCTCTTGGTATCTGGCGAGGAAGACCCGGTCGGCAATTACGGAAAGGGCGTGCGGGAAGTCGAGTCCAAGCTGAAAAAGCAGGGGAGATCAGTATCCTGCATTCTGTACAATGGCGCAAGACACGAGATCCTTAACGATTTCACCTACGAAACCGTGAGCAAGGATATCCTCGAGTTCTGCTCGTTTTAAAGATTTGTTTGCTCCCTTAAAACTAAAGAAACAGCCGATGAGGAATCAAACGACCCTCATCGGCTGTTTTTTTATATTCCATATGTCCCCGTGATCGGATCCTTGAAGATGCCAAACACGTCCATATTGGCTTATAGACGTTCCAAAACGCCCAGCGTGTATTCGCTTCTACCACTCTGTAATCTTTTTTTCGTTTCCAAAGGGATGTCAAATTATTTATTTTAGTTCATCCTTCACTTGATTCCAAGTGGCAAAGAAATCGGGATCAACGACGACTTCTCCCGTAGAACGAAGCTTATAATTTCCGGGGCGGGCTCTTTTGGTCGAACTTAAATCCGGCGGGAGAGTAAATTCGGTTCCATCCTTCTGCTTAATGCGAATGGCATATTCATTAGCCTCTGTTACCGTTCCGTAAAATTGTTTTTGTTCTATAAATTCATTATCGGCGGTGTAGTATGTTATGCCGACTAAAAGGATCTTTCCGAGCAAATCTTCAAACGTAATCTTTTTTTCATACGCTTCGTCATACTCTTTTCGTTCTTCGTATAAATACATCCCGTATTTTTTGTATACTTCGGGTATATCGTAAATCGTTTTACCGGTTTCCTTAGACACATAAAGTGTGCACTCTCCGGGATTCTCTTTATCAAAGGTATCCCACGCTGTAACGAGTGCATCGGTTCTTTCTATGCCAAACGAAGTCATAAAATTATGATACTTGTCAGAGGCTGTTGTGTAAATAGTCATTACGTTATATTTTCCGAAAAGGATTTCCTCATGTGATTTATGACCACCGATTCCAAAGGTGTTCATACCATCTTTTACAAGAAAATTTCCAAGTGATTCAAGACATTGAGTTGCCTGATCCTTATCCAGACCGTCAATGAAATATACGTCATAATCATTACCGGCATTGATAAGTGTTTTTGACTCGGTAATGCCGTCATATTGTCTGCAAGGAATCTCCAAAATGAAGAAGATAGGTTCATCGCGCATCTCAACAAAACGCTTCATCATATCAATAATCTTGGAAGCGTTTACGTTTGCGTATATGGCATTTTCCTGTACCTCGTATTTTTCAAAAAGCTTTTCAGGAAATGGAACGCTACAACACTCTTTCAAATCTATCATAAAGAAGCCTCCTTTTGCAGTTGTTAATTGTATTATATCACAAGTTGGCGAATATTGCAATACGAAGAAGGCCTCGCTCTATGAAGCGAAGCCTTTATGATATCTATATCCCATACGTCCCCGTGATCGGATCCTTGAAGATGCCAAGCTCGGGTGTGTTGAAGGTGAAGATCACGAAGAGCAGGGCGATAACGCAAAGGACTATGAATGCCGCTCTCGGCGATTTACAGCGCGTATTTTCGCCTTTCAGCTGTACGGCCTCGTAAGCGTATGCCAAGGCCGCCGAAACGAAGAATATGGCGATATTTAGCCAATCGGGTGATTTCCCCACCACGCCGTTGTAGGTGTAGAAAAGCACGGGAATCAGCACAAGGCCAAGCAGGGTTCCCCTCAGCTTGATGCACCAAAAGGCTTGGTACTCCTTAAAGAAAAAGCTCTGCACAATAGCAAAGACGAACATCGGCCAAAAGAGCAGCTTCATGTGCTCCCAGGTCGATTCGTTCACGCCCGAAAAGGGAGCGACCAATGCAGATCCGCCCGTCCAATCGTATAAAAAATGTAGTAGCGTACCTGCGAGCGCCGTGACGGCAAAGCCCATAAGCTGCCAAAGCCAAACAGATCGTTTCATATTCCACCTCGGATAGTTGTTTGAATAATTGTATTCAAAAATGGGATGATATATACCGTTTTGTTCACACGAATGCCTTGAATAATGCCTGAATATATGGTATAATTATCAAAACGGATACG
This sequence comes from uncultured Ruminococcus sp., assembly GCA_964596195.1. Taxonomy (GTDB): domain Bacteria; phylum Bacillota; class Clostridia; order Oscillospirales; family CAG-272; genus UBA1740. The sequence continues at coordinate 1,388 of CAZQTN010000043.1, read as the reverse complement.
CGAAAAATACAAGACCTTATATAGAGTACCATCAGGAGGTCATCAGCTATGGATGAAACAACAAAGAAAAATGCAATAATACGTGCAGTGACAGAAATAGAATGATATCCAATTATTCAGGAAGATGTTGCGATTCAGGAATACACCAAAGTTCCGATTGGTCAGCTTTCTGCAATGGGAGCGACATTTGCCTCAATAGCCCCTGCGTTCCAAGGCGCAATACAAAACGCGGCGAGTTCAGGCGTAGGAGAAACGCTTTATCGTATGGTTATTCCAAACGGAGTACACGGAACAGTGAATGCAGTAGGCAATATAACAAACGCAGGCGGTAAGATTGTTGGTCGTGCAAGGTTTGTTGAAGCAGGTGCTACTGCTGCAGGAACTGTTGCACAGATCAATCCGGCAGTCATGCTTAAGCTTCTCCTTTCGTCGTTAAATAATCGTATCGGCACGCTTTTCACTCTCTCTGAATGCCGGTCGCATATTTTCAATTTCGCCTCGTCCAAGACCGCATTTAGCTGCAACCGATTCCCAATTTCTCTTTACAGTCGTCAGTATGTCGCTTGCATATTTCTTGGCGGTTTCGTTATCGATGCCGTAATACTTCGCGGTTTCAATGGCAAGGTCAACCGAAATGGACGCATCGGTAGTATCTACACAGAGCGCAAGCTCATTACCGTAAGGAACGGGGTTAACGTCGTAGAGAGGGGAGAGCTGCCAACCGCCGTTTACAAGAATAAATCCGTGGTTGCGGAGGTGGTCGTCCGTGTTGGATATTGCCATGCTGAAAACAATTCGTTTCCAAAGCTCGATAAGATCAGCTTTTACGTTCGTGCCGTATGCTTTTATAAAATCTACAATGTCAAGATAAGATGCGTCATGATCGCCGTCTTGCCTGCCGAGCATCGTCATGGCGGAGGCAAAGTGAATACGTATGCCGCCATCTCTGTCGAAACGTTTTACCAAGAAAGTGCTGCCGAGCGTTGAAAATTTTTCAAGCTTTGCTTCGGGCACATTCAAGTCACACATCTTTGCAAGCTCGTGTGCAACTTTTTCCCACGCGCCTACGTTTGATGTGTCCTTGCGTGAAGGGAATTTTGCAATCCAAAGGTTCCTGTAGGGATCCTGTACCGTGGCTTTAGGTCGCGCGCCTCCGAGAGAAGAACCGGGGCGGAGTAATTGGTTAAGCCATTTGTCAATCAATGCGTTTTCGTCTTTTTCAAATTCACGTGAGGCTTGTTCCAAGGTCCTGAGCGTTGCCCACGGCGGTGCGGCAGTCTCTTTGTCGTCTGAAAGAAAAGCACCGCCGTCTTCCAAGGCAAAACGAAGCGCACCCATTCGACTCTCGTCATAAACGCCAAGTAAATAATCACTATCCAAAAGCTTAT
>CAZQTN010000042.1:13055-13575 GCA_964596195.1 uncultured Ruminococcus sp. | reverse complement strand
TAATGCCGCCCGTACCGTGGATGAGGACTACGGCTTCCACCGTGCGTCAAATCAGTAGTGAACTTGCACCGAGGTTTCGCCATTGAATCGGTCAAGCAAAAAATGGCTACCCGACGAGAGAGCCTGTCACTCGGCGCTCACAGAGGGGAATCTCCAATAGAATGACTGCCCACGGAGAAGGTTATATCAATGGGTTTTTGGACGCGGGTTCAATTCCCGCCGGTTCCACCATTTATTGCTCGATAGTGCTTTTTGCGCTGTCGAGCTTATTTTTTATCACGTACTGTTCGTTGTGGAACAGGCCTCGGTGGTGTCACTCGCGACATCACCGAGGCCTCGGGAATTGAAGGTTCCCCAGTCAAGTCGCATAGTCGCTGCGCGGCGCTCGCTTTCTCGCTTCTTCAGCTCCTTGCTTTGTTGACAGCGCTTCGCCAAAAACATTTCTCAAATGTTTTTGACTCGCTACCCGCCGGTTCCACCATTTATTGCTCGATAGTGCTTTTTGCGCTGTCGAGCTTAT
>CAZQTN010000042.1:0-12955 GCA_964596195.1 uncultured Ruminococcus sp. | reverse complement strand
ACTCGCGACATCACCGAGGCCTCGGGAATTGAAGGTTCCCCAGTCAAGTCGCATACTTGGCATATCATCACCGCACGAAGTGTGGTGGATATCATTAGCTCCAAAGGAGCTAATATCATCACGCTATAGCGTGTATCTTCTGCGACTTGATGAGATACAACACTGCGTGTTAATGATATACTCGCTAGCAAATTCCCGCCGCCTCGAAGCGCATACTTTTTCAATTAATAATTGCTTTTTTCTCATAGCTGTGCTATACTTGAGGTGATATACTTAAATCGAGGTGACGAAATGACTCACGAAAACAAGCTCGGTATGTTTATACATTGGGGCGTGTATGCTATGCTCGAGGTGCACGAGCAGGTATTTGCGAAGCTCGATATACCGAGAGAGGAATACGAGGCTCTGGCGGACAGATTTGATCCGGTGGATTACGACCCCGAGAAGTGGGTGCTGCTCGCAAAAGAGGCAGGAATGAAGTACATATGCTTCACCGCGAAGCACCACGACGGATTTTGTATGTGGGATACGAAATATACCGACTACAATATAATGAACACGCCCTACGGACGTGACGTGCTGGCGATGCTGGCAGAGGCGTGCAAAAAGCACGGAATGCTGCTCTCGATCTATTATTCAAATCCCGACTGGCACCACCCGAACGGCTACAATCCGGAGTCAACGCACCAGTTCAAGGCCATCAAAAACGACACCGTTGACACCGAAAAATACAGAACGTATATCAAAAATCAGGTCACAGAGCTGCTTACGGGCTACGGTCCGATATACACCTTGTTCTGGGATATTCCGCCACACGTTTACGACCCGTCTCTTAACGAGCTGGTACGCAAGCTACAGCCCGGAATATACATTAACGACCGCGGTTGGGATGCGGGCGACTTCTCCACCCCTGAGCGCGAGGAAAAGAAATGCGAGGGCACGAGATTTGAAAGAATGACCGAGGCGTGCAACTCCGTAGGTGAGCACAGCTGGGGATACAGGCGTGGCGAGGATTTCTACTCCTTGCGCTACCTGACCTCGGCGATCGACAGAATTATGGCGATGGGCGGCAGCTATCTATTGAACGTCGGCCCGAATGCCAAGGGCGTTATAACCGATGAATACGCCGAGCGAATCAGAAGGATCGGTAACTGGTACAACCGCATGGAGGGCGCACTCGAATGTCACGAGGAGGACGATGGCGACTACACCGTGCTTGATAACGAATGTATAGCAACGAAGAAAAACGGGAAAAGTTATCTTCACTTCTATAACGGTACGAAGTCGGGCGGCATCTGCATAAAGGGAGCGCTGGGTGTACCGAGGTGCGCGCGCCTCCTGAACACGGGTGCAACGCTTAAGTCGGCGATGGAAAAAATGCCGCATTGCCACAATTCCGACGGAACGATCTACGAGGTGCTCCACATTTCGGGTATACCGATAGACGAGCTGGCAAGTGAGGCCGTCGTCGTTGAAATAGAATGGTAGGCGATACACATTGAAGCTTTCAAATATATTTAAGCATTTCGGCCTTGTGATAAGGCACAAGCACAAGGTGTTTATAAACTGCGTAAGGTGCGGAATACCGATACGCGGATTGCTGCACGATCTGTCGAAGTTCTCGCCTGTTGAGTTCTTCGAGAGTGCGAAATACTACCGCGGCTTTCGCTCGCCGATCGGGGTGTGCCGCCGCGAGAAGGGCGTGAGCATGGCGTGGCTGCACCACAAGGGGCGCAACAAGCATCACCTTGAGTACTGGCTTGACCCCGACTGTCCTACCCCGCCCTTAGTACCGTACAAATACGCAGTCGAGTGCATCTGCGACAAGGTAGCGGCAACAAAGACCTACCTCGGCAAGGATTACGCACCAGAAAAGGCACTTGAGCATTGGCTGAGGTACGGAAACAAGGTCGAGGCGAACCCCAAGACGATGCAGTTTATCGAGCGGGCGTTTATCGACCTTAAAGACCGTGGCGAGAAATACGTCCTCAACAAGAAATATATGAAGGAAACCTACCAAAAGATATGCGGATAACAAAGAATGCGGCTTGAAAAAGCCGCATTCTTTGTTATATTTTTGTGTTCCATCAAGGAATAAAATGTTTATTTTATTACAATTTTGTCGATTTTTACATCGATATCCGACGAGTAAAGTCGGGTAAGGACGCCGATCATATCACAAAGGTCGCGCGCACCCGCAGTCTCGACGGCGGAGTGCATAGCGAGCTGAGGGAGACCGACGTCAACGGTAAAGACGGATACCTTAGTGTTGGCGATAGAGCCGAGGGTGGAGCCGCCGGGCATATCCGCACGGTTATAATAGCTCTGATGCTTGACCCCGGCCTTGGCGCAAGCCTCGGTAAAGATAGCGGCCGAAACGGAATCGGTGGTGTACTTCTGATTTGCGTTATACTTTACTACTACGCCGCCGTTAAGGAGGGGGGCGTTGTCTGCATCGGAAAGCTCGGGGTGATTGGGGTGCTTTGCGTGGGCATTGTCGGCGCTGACCATATAGGACGATGCAAGAGCAGCAAGATACTCGTCACTCTCCGGGAATACGCGAGAGAGGGTATCAAAGAGGAAGGTGGATGCGGCCCCCTGCTTCGTATCAGAGCCGATCTCCTCGTTATCAAACACGGCAAGCACAGGGATCATGCCCTGCTCCTTAGCATAAAGGAATGCCTCAAGCGAGGAGTAAACGCACTCAAGGTCATCAAGACGGGGCGAGAGGATAAGCTCGCCCTCGGCGCCAAGCGTGCGTCCATCATCACGCACGTAGAGAAACAGATCGTGAGAAATTATATCCTCTGCTTTGACGTCAAGCTCGGTCGCTATCAATTCCGCGAGGTCTACGCGCTCACCGCCTGCGGCGAGCAGGGGGATGAGATCCTGCGCAGGGTTCGGCGAAAATTTTTCGTTAACCGTGCGGTTGAGGTGGATGGCGACGCTGGGGATAACGAGCAGGTCGCGATCGACGTTGACAAGGCGTACGGCGATGCCATCCCCGGTGCGGACGACCACTCTGCCCGCAATGGAAAGAGGACGGTCAAACCAGGAATACAGTATCATACCGCCGTAGCGCTCAACGGGAAGCTTGGTGTATGCGCCTGCGGCACTCTCGCCCGATGCCTTAACGCGGAAGGCGGGGGAATCGCTGTGCGAGGCTGTGATGACAAAGCCGCGAGCGCGAGCCGTGCGTCTGAATGCTATTATGGACGAGCCGTTGCGTGTGACGAAATACTTGCCGCCGTCGACAAGGCTCCAAGCCTTGCCCTCGGAAAGCTCCTCGTAGCCCTCTGCAACAAGGCGTGCCTTGACAGAGGCGGTTGTATGATAGGCAGTAGGAGATCTCTTTATAAACTCAAAAAGTGATTTGGTATAATTCTTCATTTTAAGCTCCATAGTTTGGTTTTTATTATATTTTACAACTATTTCAAAAGAATGTCAACTTCCTATTGAAAAAGACGGCAATTTCTGCTAAAATAATTATGAAAAAGCCAAAAAGGAGATATTTATGCTTAATTTTTCTGAATATAGATCAGCTGAGCGTGTGTTTTATTTCTTTGAAGAAATATCTAAAATTCCACACGGGTCCGGGCAAACCGATAAGATCGCCGATTATTTGGTGAACTTTGCCACCGAGCGCGGACTGTTTGTAAAAAGAGACGCCGCGAACAACGTTATTATACGTAAAAACGCGACACGGGGGTACGCCGACCACCCCACGGTGATAATCCAGGGGCACACCGATATGGTACTGGCAAAGACGGATGACTGCACAAAGGACCTCTCACGCGAGGGACTCGATCTGTACCGTGACGGCGACTTTCTGCGTGCTCGCGGAACAACGCTTGGCGGTGATGACGGCGTGGCGGTTGCCTACGCACTCGCACTGCTTGATTCCGACGACATCCCCCACCCCGAGCTTGAAGTAGTGCTTACCTCTGACGAGGAGATAGGCCTGCTTGGTGCTGTGGCACTCGAAACAGAGGATCTGGACGGAAGAATACTTATCAACGTGGACTCGGACGACGAGGGCTTATTTATCGCAGGATGCGCCGGCGGTGTCAGAATTGACGCAAAAATCTGCGCACGTACTGAGAAAAAGGTGACCGACGGCGTGCGCGTAGCCATCAAAGGATATAAGGGCGGACACAGCGGCGGTACGATCCATAGGCCGCACGCAAATGCCATAAAGGTGCTCGGCGAGCTCCTTTCGACGCTCGGCGGTGAGGTTGGTGCGCTCAAGGGCGGCAACGCCGATAACGCCATACCCAGAGAGTCCGAGTGCGTAGTACACGGCGTGGATGCCGAGGTAGTGCGCGAGGCGTGCGCAAATATGCAGAAAAAGTACGCAGACGTTGAACCGAATGGCAAATACACCGTCACAGAGGGCGCCTCGGCCGAGATATACTCCAAGGAGGTATCACAGCGTGTGATCGAGCTTATATGCGAGGAGCCGAACGGCGTTATGGCAATGAGTGAGGAGATCGCAGGACAGGTTGAAACCTCGCTCAATATGGGAATACTTGAGTGTGACGACAACGGCATTACCGTTTCCTTCTCCCTACGCTCGGCAAAGGGTGCAAAAAAGGAAGAGCTCGCCACCCGTGTAACGAAAATTGCAGAATCCAAGGGCGCTGTGTGCGATGCACACGGAGCTTATCCGGCGTGGGAATACCGCAAGGAGTCCCCTTTGCGCGAGACGATATGCAAGGTTTACAAGGAAATGTACGGCACCGATGCTAAGGTCGTGACGATACACGCAGGACTTGAATGCGGAATATTCTCTGACAAGATGGAAGGACTCGACTGCATTTCGATGGGGCCTGACAATCACAATATACACACCACTGAGGAGCATCTCTCCATTTCCTCGACTGCGAGGGTGTGGGAGTTCCTCAAGGAAGTATTGAAAAACATATAAGGAGATAAGAATGAACAAGACAAGACTCAGAAAGTACGCCGCGCTGATTGCGAAATGCGGCGTTAACGTACAGAAGAAGCAGGACGTGCTTATCACGGCGGAGCTCGATCAGCCCGAGTTCGTTGAGATGCTCGTGAAGGAGTGCTACAAGGCAGGCGCAAAGCGCGTATACGTAGATTGGACTCATCAGCCCCTCTCCGCGCTCAACGTTAAATACTGCTCAGAGAGCGTGCTCGGCTCGCTTGAGGAGTGGCAGGTAAAGAAGTGGGAGTGGCAGGCAGACACCCTGCCCGCAAAGATATACCTCACCTCAGAGGACCCCGACGGTCTTGCGGGAATTGATCAGAAGAAGTACGCGGCGGCGACCGCAAAGCGCTCCAAGGTGATCAAGCCCATAAGACGCAGAATGGAAAACAAGTACCAGTGGTGCATCGCGGCAGTGCCCGGTGCGGCATGGGCGAAAAAGGTGTTCCCCGGTATGCGTACCTCGACGGCTATTGAGAAGCTGTGGGAGGCAATACTCGCCGCATCGAGAGTTACGGACGACCCCATCGCAGAGTGGGATAAGCACAACAAGGATCTTGCGAAGAGATGCGAGTACCTCAACTCGCTCGATATTCGGGAGCTGCACTACAAGTCGTCAAACGGCACGGACCTCAAGGTCGGTATGATCCCTGAGGCAACCTTTATGGCCGGTGGTGAGAACACCCAGGATACTAACGTTTACTACAACCCGAATATCCCGACCGAGGAGGTCTTCACCTCGCCGAAGAAGGGCGAGGCTGAGGGTATCGTTTACTCCTCCCTGCCCCTTTCCTACGGCGGACAGCTTATAAACAACTTCTGGTTTAAGTTCGAGGGCGGAAAGATCGTTGACTGCGGTGCTGAGGAGAACGCAGATATGCTCCGCGAGATGATCTCAATGGACGAGGGCGCGGCCTACCTTGGCGAGTGCGCGCTCGTTCCCTACTCCTCGCCGATCAGAGAGAGCGGCATTCTCTACTACAACACCCTCTTTGACGAGAACGCGGCCTGTCACCTTGCGGTTGGAATGGGCTTTACCGGCGTTCTGCGCGACTTTGAGAAGTACACCGACGACGAGGCACACGCACTCGGCATCAACGACTCGGTTATCCACGTTGATTTTATGATCGGTACTGCCGATATGTCGATCAAGGCGGTGTGCGCCGACGGCCGCACGGTTGAGATCTTCAAGGACGGCGAGTGGGCGTTCTAAATCAGCGTGATAGACGAAGGCATCACGCTAAATGATGTTTGCCCTTGCGGGCAAATGATGCGACTCCGTCAGTGATGTTCACTGCGTGAATGATGTTACGCCTAACGGCGTAATGGGCAAACATCACATCATTGCGAGCTTGTATTTGCGCAGCAGATGGCGAGCAACATCATTATGCGAAGCATAACATCACTTTTGCGTCAGCAAAAACATCACTAAAAAAAGAGCAAACACGCAAGACGAAAATCTTGTATGTCTGCTCTTTTTTATTAACCGATTAAGCCTCGGTATTATTGTTCTCCTCTGCGGGAGCCTCAACGGTCTGTGCATCCTGTGCGCCAACCTTGATAACGTTGCAATGAACGAGGATAGCGAGAACTACGCCTGCGGTGCAGTATGCCTCGACAACGGTAGCAAGAAGAGAGAGGAGCGCGGGAAGAACTGGTACCTCATACAGGAATGCCATCAGAACGCCAATAACTACTCCAACAAGAAATGCGCAAACAACGTAAATAACGATGCGCTTTACGAGGTTGCTTACCTCAGAGCTCTTCTGAAAGGACAGAGGAAAAAGCTTCTTAAGAAAATCCATTATATTTTCTCCTTTATGTATTTGATCTGATGTCGTGCTCAAAGGGTTCAGTAAGATCAATGGGTATTATACAACTTTACTGAACAAATGTCAATACCCAATTTACCATATGACGGGAGCGCGTCCATTATTCCTATGTTCAAGGAACCACGCGATAAGCTCGTCGTTGTGGGCGTAGTCCCACGCGTTGTGCCCGACTCCGGGAAAAAGAGTGAGGGAGGCATTTGCGTTTTTGCTGTAAAGATTTATGGCGCTTACCATTGCGAGGCTCTGATGCGGAGATACGACGGTGTCGCAATCGCCGTGGAATGCGCGGACGGGAATATACTTAAGACGGCCGCCGTACCAGCTGATGCCCTCGCCGCAGACGGGAGCTATGGCGGCGAAGCGCTCAGCGTTAGCCTGAGCCCACAGCCAGGTAGCCGTACCACCCATAGAATAGCCGGTAAGGTAGACCCGTGTAAGATCAACGTTGTTCTCGGCGATGATGTGATCAAGGAAGCGATCGAGGGATTCTATAAAGCTGCCCCAATAATTATCGCTCGGGCACTGGGGCGAGACCATCATTACGGGATACTCCTTCCCCTGCGCTATGAATTTAAAATACCCGTGGGTCGCGGCCTTGTCAAGCTCGCTGCCGTCGGCAAGTCCGCGCTCGCCTGCGCCGTGCATATAGATGACGAGGGGGAGCTTTTCATCGGGAGCTGCATCCTTTGGTACGTATTTGAGGTAGTGAAAGCCGTGGCCGACCTCAGCCTTATAATAATGCTTTGTATACATAGCGGTCTCCATTTCTTGTTTGTTTAAATAAATTTTAGCATATTATCGCGCGTGTGTCAATCAGGGGGTTGAAATTTAAGTGTTTTTTTGATATACTTATCACAAAGGAGATAACCGGGTATGTCATACGAAAAATGGTTAAATAAAAACACCGCCTCGCTTGTGGGCAAGACGGTTGCCGTAACGGGCACGACGGGCGGACTTGGGCGCGAGCTGTGCAGATATATTGCATCGCTCGGTGCGCGGCTTGTACTTATGGACAGAAATGCCGAGCGCTCGGCGGCTTTCCGCGATGAGCTGATAAGCGAATACGGGTGTGAGGTATCGTGCATCAACATCGACCTTGAGGATATCGATTCGGTCAAAAAAGCGACCGACGAGCTTAAGGAGCACGCGGTCGACGTGTTCGTACACAACGCGGGCGCGTACAGCATTCCGCGCAAAAAATGTGACACGGGTCTTGACAACGTGTTCCAAATCAACTTTGCTTCCCCCTATTACATAATAAGGGAAATGATGCCGTGTCTGAGGGAGCGCCGCGGACGGGTTGTCGTGGTTGGCAGTATTGCACACAATTACTCAAAAACCGACGTACGTGACGTAGATTTTGCGACCAGAGGCCGCGCATCACTCGTGTACGGCAACGCAAAAAGATACCTTATGTTTTCCCTCTTTGAGCTCTTTAAGAGCGGGAGCGAGGTGACCCTATCGGTCACGCACCCCGGCATTACCTTTACTAATATAACGGCGCACTACCCGAAGGTGATATACGCCATTATCAAGCACCCGATGAAGGTGATATTTATGAAGCCGAGAAAGGCCTGCCTGTCCGTTTTACGCGGCATATTTGATCCGTGCGGATACCACGAATGGATAGGTCCGCGTGTTTTTGACGTGTGGGGGCTGCCTAAAAAGAAAAGGCTTAAGACCTGCTCCGTGAGCGAGAGCGAGCAGATCGCGCGCACGGCGGAAGAGATATATAACAACATAGCAGAACGGAGATAAATATGAAAAAAATAATCGGACTCGCGCCGGCATCAATGACTCTCGAAACGAACGAGAGCTGTATGGATGATTATTACAAGGTTGGAAACAATTACAGCAAGCGCACGATCGAGGCCGGCTGTACGCCTATCGGGCTCTCGCCCGTGGACAACTGGCTGACCGAGGAGCAGTTAGAGATGTGCGACGGTTTCCTTGTTCAGGGCGGTGCGGAGTTTTACCCCTACCATTTTCAGATAATGGATCACGTGCTGAGAACGGGCAAGAGATATCTCGGAATTTGCCTTGGCGAGCAGCTTATATACGTGTATTTCAAGCTCCGCGAAATCGTCGAGGAGCGCGGATATGAGGGCGATCTCGTCCGCGCGATATGCGACTATATCGCCGAGCAGCCGTCTGACTTTTCGGTGCAAAAGAAGATACCCGATCACCGTTATCCGAGACCCAAAAGGGGATGTGAGGATGAGGCGAAGCACGACGTAAATATCCTGCCCGGTACTATCCTGCACCGCCTTGTCGGAAAGGATACTATGCGCCTTTGCTCCTTCCATTATCTTTGCACACCGCCCGAGCAGACGCTGGTAAAGATCAACGCCTGGTCGGCAAAGGGCGATAACACGGTCGAGGGTACTGAGTATGGTGACAACATTCTCGGTGTTCAGGGTCACCCCGAGGCGGACGACCTTTTGCCCGAGCTCTTTGCGTTCCTCGCGGAATAATTGTATTTTGTAAATGATTATTTGCATTTTAAGTAAAAATCGGCACCCGTGTAAAATTTGGCGGGTGCCGATTTTTATCTAAGATTGTCGATTATAGCTCTTGCCGCTCTTAATATCGGCAATTCCCTGTTTGCTATAAGCCTGCCGAGCTTTGTTGATGAGCAGCGCTCGTATTCCGCAAGTGCCTCGTCATAAGTCAAGCGCAGGGTCGAGAGATGAAAGTACTCTATCTCGTCCTGCATAAGATGCTTCTCGCCGAATGACACCGCGCGGCAAAGATAGAAATTGTTTATATTGTGTCTGTGAATGAGGTTGTAATAGTCGCTGACTACTCCAAGCTTACAGATAACCTCGGCATTTACGCCAAGCTCCTCGTTAAGCTCGCGCAGGATCGCATCCTCGAGCGCCTCGTCCTCTTCGACTCCACCGCCCGATGTTTCTATCAAGGTTGCCTTGCCAAAAAGGTCATCCCTCTCGGCTCTTACGAAGTAGAAATACCCCTCGTCGTCAAAGACGATCGCCCTCGCGATCACCCTGTCGTGATCTGTATAATCAAACGGCCACTCGTTGTCGAGAAGCTCGACATTGATTTCATTATTTAACTGCATAACTTAGCTCCAAATTAGTTTTGTCTATCGCCCGAGGTCCACCCCAAACGATGAGAAAGCAAAAGAGGTAAAATCTCTAGGCGGTTTTTGTATTGAACGTGTATTCTACGAAATCTCCGTTTTTGAACTCCAATCTTAAAACGTAGATTTTATTCAACTCTAAAGAGAACTCCTTGTGCTCAAACCATCTGCCCTCGCGCACAATCTTTTCATTGGTTGATTCTTCATTGTAATCGTAAGATGTTATAATATACCTTTTAAACTTATCATAATCACCGTAATTACCGGTGTAAAGAATCAATTTATAGTCTTGACCGTCGTAAAAATCGCAAGTGAAATCGGTGTCCTCGTTGATCTCGTATACGCTGTTACCGGTTGATTCAAATCCATTCCACTTGTAATCAGCCCTTGCACCATAGGACGATGCCACTAAACCGCTGTTAGGTTCGAAGTTATAAGAAACCTCGGGTGGCGTATAGTATGTAGACGGAACATTTGCCAAAATTCCATTTCCACAGACATCGTAAAAAGCTTTGGCACAATCAGCGAAAACGGTGCTTGGCGAGTTATTTGATCCGGTTGACCTTTTCACAGTACCGTCGGTGTATTCTATAGCCAAATCCCAACCACCGCCATCCATAACTCCGGGTGGTGACGGATAATCATCATCTATATCAAACAAGCCCCATGAGTAAAGCTTGTTTATAAGGTCGGTTTCTTCCTCTTCGGAGAAATTTGCAAGAAGCTCGAACTCGGGCGGCTGGTTGTTTCCGTCGGGAAGATAAGCACGAGCCTTTATGCTGTTGTTTTCAAAATCGACAACATACGTGCGGGTATATCCACCCATATAATCTACTCTTTGAAAGGTTAAATTCACCAACGAAGTGCCTGTGTACTCTTTGATCGTATCTTCTTCTGAACAGCTTATGAAAGCCAGAAAACAGCATATACACAAAATCACACTTAAAAATTTTCTCATCGTTTAACCTCCTTAACACTTTTCTCTCAAATCCAAATCTCAAGCCTCGATCTGCATAACTTAGCTCCAAATTTATCCACCGATTATATTGTACCACATAATCCACCAAATGTAAAGGGTGAAAAACAAAAGGGGCGATTAGCTTGGATGCTATGCATCCGCTCGCCCCTACTGATTATCTGTTTTTGCTCGTCAAATTGGAATTTGAAATCTTATTTCTTTATTACCTTCTTGCACCAAGTGCGCTTTTGGCATTCGGGGCACTTTAAATAGCGGGTAGTTCCGCGGTGCATTGCCCAAAGTGCTTCCGAATACGTGGGCACGATTTCGTGACCGCAGTTTTTGCACTTGTAAGCTCCTACGCTAACTTCAAGCTTCAATGCATAGAAGCACGGTATTAAAAATATGACGGTAATGCCGAGAATGGTGACAAGCTGCCATACTCCCTCGGGTATCACATACGTGGCGATCAATACCCCTGCGAGCAGGGCCGTTATGCTTACGGTCATAATTGCCCACATTGAAGTCCAGATGGTCTTGTTTTTTCTCTCTATTTCCTTTGCCATATCGAGCAAAAGCTGCTCGTTCTTTTGATTGGTGTTTTCCATAATAATTTTCTCCCCACTTAATAATTCATTTACGCTGACGCCGAGAATATCGCAAAGCTCAAGCATTATCGAAGTGTCGGGCATTGCTATGCCGCGCTCCCATTTAGAAACCGCCTTGTCGGTGATATTCAGCTTTTCCGCCAATTGCATCTGCGTCAGTTTTTTCTGTTTTCCGCACTCTGCAATAAATTTTCCTATCTTCAACTGATCCATAGGTTGCCTCCTTTCGACTACTATAATAGCCGATATCTTGCGTAAAGTACACCTACCGTTGGTTTAGTGAGGAGATGTAAACCACAGGTAGAGTTAAAGTTAAGAATTAAATGGGTGGTATGGTTATTTTGCTCGTTAAATTGAAATATATTTAATAACCACGTGCAACCGTTGAAGCTAATAGCATGAGAATTAAGAATAATCCTATCGCTACGCCAAATGCCACATTTGCAGTAATTTTAATTCCCTTGCTATCAGGAGATTTCAAAGTAATCGCATTTATAAGAGCGGAAGCTACTGCTATTGCCATTGCAATATATGCGAGGATAGGATGTGCTAAATCTCCAACATTTTCAAGCATACTATGACGAAATATCACTTCAACTATTTCACCGGTAGCTTGGTCGGGCAAATGTCCGACTCCTACAAACATTTTAACAAACCACAACGGAATTGTTGCAACCGATAGAATAATTTTGCTGATGGAAAAGATGGTGTTTTTCATATCATTTATCCTCCTTCGTCAAATTCAAGTTTATCGATTAGTTAGATTATACTATAAAAACGGCAAAAAGTAAATAGGACGGCGGAGGAAAACGAAGCATTTGCTTCGCAAATATGAAGCACTCGCGAAGCGAGTATGAAGCAGAAGCCTTACGGACTTCTATGAAGCGAAGCACACCCGTACCTTTCCGTGTTCCGAAGGAACGCTTCATAAGCGACAGCCTTGCTTCATTTTTCATACACCGCAAGGTGTGCTTCATTGTCGCGCACCTCTCTTCGTGAACTGTGAGGACGGCGGTGAAAGCGCAAAAACTCTCCGGGGGAGAGTTTTTAGTCCGAATGACAGAGCCTTGCTCTGTCAGCCGATGTTCGAGACGGGATAATTCGCCCGATTGGCAAAAAAACAAAGCTCCGTGAGTCCACAGAGCCTTGTATATAAATTTTGGCGAATTATCTCTTGGAGAACTGAGGTGCGCGACGAGCTGCCTTGAGTCCGTACTTCTTTCTTTCCTTCATACGGGTAGCAAGTTTAAAATAGTTGACAACTGTTTTAAACGCAGCGAAACCGCCCAAAGCAAGGAGTCGCAGGAGTGAGTGTATCGAACGACGCACCGACGACTATGCGACGGTGGAGGGCAGCCGAGTAAATGAAGAAGGCGCCGAAAAATCGGAGCCTTTTGATAACCTTGTAATTATCTCTTCGTGAACTGTGAGGACGGCGGTGAAACCGTAAAAACTCTCCGGGGGAGAGTTTTTAGTCCGAATGACAGAGCCTTGCTCTGTCAG
>CAZQTN010000041.1:0-13737 GCA_964596195.1 uncultured Ruminococcus sp. | reverse complement strand
AAGTGCATCAAAAAGGCTGAGGTGGTCGCATACGACGATCTCGGCGCCGAGGCAATACGCCGCCTTGAGGTTGAGGATTTCCCCGTGATCGTCGTTATCGATTCCGAGGGCAACAACCTCTATGAAAGCGGCAGAGCCGCATACCTTGCCGAAAAGAACTGATAACCAATGTTAATATAAAACTCGGACTTGAAATATGAGTCCGGGTTTTTCTTTTGGGATTATTGACAAATTTCTTAATAGAATGTAAAATTGATATAGAACATTTTGGAGGGATCAAATTAGATGATATATAAGATAAATCAAAATATCGACGTGCCGATATATCAGCAGCTCGTCGACATTATAGAAAGCGCAATCAAAAAGGGCGAGCTGCTGCATGGAGAAAAGCTGCCTACGGTTCAGGATATGATCGATCAGCTGGGGATTGCGCGCGGTACGGTAAAAAGAGCCTACGATGAGCTTGAATTTAAGGGCTTGATTCAGAAGTCACAGGGCAGGGGAACGTTTGTATCATATAAGCCGTCCGGTGTGGGCAACCGCAAGGAGCAGGCAATCGCAGCTATTGACAATCTTTTTGCCGAGCTTGACAGAATGGGCTTTTCTGCGGCGGAGATAAATATATTCGTCAATCTTAAATTGAGAGAATTGGCGGAGGAGGAGAGCTTGATCAAGGTGGCGGTTGTTGAAGCAAGCCACGAAGCTCTCTCACATATAGCAGATCAGCTGCGCAGCATATCGGGAGTTGACATTTATACATATACGCGTGAAAACGTTGAGCAATATCCATATAAGCTGGGGGAAGAGTTTGATCTTGTAATTACCACTACCGCTCATTCACAGTACCTTGAAACCGTGCTTCCTTTGACGAAAAAGCCTATACAGGTGGCGTTGAGGCCGTCGACCGATTTCTTATCCGGCATAATAAAGCTTGCTCGCGGAACGCATCTTGGAGCTGTGGTTTACAGCGAAGGCTTTGGCGCTATCATTCGTGATACGTGTAAGTCCTATGCTCAAGATGCTTGTGTCGTCGATCCGCTGACCGCTTCGGCAAACGATACGGCTCTTTGCGAATACCTTTCCGGGCTTGATGCATTGATCGTACCCAAACAGTACGAAAAGCTTTTTCCCGCTTCGGTATCCGGCATTATCAACGGCTTTCACGGCAACGTAATAGAGGCTTGTTATCAGCTCGACGAGGGCTCAATGCTTTACCTTGATCGAAAAATAAAAAAGCTATACGAGGCGAAAAATATATAGTTCACTTGTTCGCGTGTTTAAATATATACCTATTTAAAGAAATTTTGCGCCTTCCTATTGACAAATGTTATATAACAATGTATCATAGAGGTATATAACATTTATATTCCAAAGCAATGTTAATATGAGGTGTTGTTATGAATAACAGAGAAAAAAAGGTGTTGGTCATCGGCGTAATAGGAGCCGACGTTCACGCGGTAGGAAATAAGATACTCTACCACGCATTTACCGAAGCCGGCTTCGAGGTAGTTAACCTTGGCGTTATGGTTTCACAGGAGGAGTACATTGCGGCGGCAATAGAATCTAATGCTGATGCAATCGTTGTATCCTCGCTTTACGGCCAGGGTGAGCTCGACTGCAGAGGAATGAGAGAGAAGTGCGATGAAGCAGGCCTCAAGGGTATTCCGCTCGTAGTCGGTGGCAATATAGTTATAGGAAAGCAGAAATTTGAAGAAGTCGAAGAGCGCTTTAAGGCTATGGGCTTTGACAGAGCATTTCCTCCCGGCACCACTCCCGAAACAACTATTGAGGCGCTTCGTGAGCTTCTCGGTGTAGAGGAAAAGTAATAATGAAAAATATTCTGTTGATAGATTTCGGCAGCACGTATACAAAGCTTACGGCAGTAGATATCGATTCCGAAACGATTCTCGGTACCGCATCGGCATATACGACGGTTGAAACCGACATCAACGACGGACTGAAAGCAGGACTTAAGCTGCTTGAAGAGAAGGCGGGGAGGCTCGATTTTTCAGATTGCTATGCCTGTTCTTCGGCGGCAGGCGGTTTAAGAATGGTAACGAGCGGACTTGTTCCTGAATTGACAAGCGAAGCGGCAAAGCTCGCAAGTCTTGGCGCGGGCGCAAAAACCGTGGGTGTTTATTCCTTCCAGATCACCGAGGACGACGTGGACGAGATCCGTTCACTAAAGCCGGATATATTCCTTTTGGTCGGCGGAACGGACGGCGGAAACACCGAGTGCATACTTCACAACGCAAGGATGCTTGCGGGTATGAAGCCGAATTTCCCCATCGTAATTGCAGGCAACAGAACGGCTGCAAGAGAATGCCAGCGCATACTTGATGGCTGTGAGGTCTACGTCTGTCCTAATGTAATGCCCAAATTTGGCGTTTTGAACATTGAACCGACACAGCAGAAGATACGTGAGATCTTCCTTGAGCGCATTGTAGCCGCCAAGGGACTCAGCCGTGCATCAGAGCTGCTCTCAGATATTATGATGCCAACCCCGGCAGCGGTTTTGAAGGCAATGGAGCTGCTTGCCGGCGGATGTAATGGCGAGCTTGGTATAGGTGAGCTGGTTGCCGTTGACGTGGGTGGAGCAACTACCGACGTGTATTCTATTGCGGACGGTATGCCCGAGCAGATGAACACCGTTTTCAAGGGACTCCCCGAGCCTTACGCCAAGAGAACGGTCGAGGGCGATATAGGAATGAGATATAGCATCGGCGGTATAGTAGACGTAGCCGGTGCAGGGAAAATTTCCAAGCTTTCAGGTCTTTCCGAAGAACGTGTGTTGACACTCGTTGATGAACTCAAAATCAATACAGACAAGGTTCCTAACGGTGATGCGGAGCTCGAATCGCTCGATTTTGCCCTTGCCTCATCTGCTATTGATGAGGCTGTGACCCGCCACGCAGGTACTATCTCCGAAACCTATACTATGATGGGGCTCACTTACGTGCAGGAGGGCAAAAATCTTACCGGCGTCAAAAACATCGTGGTTACCGGCGGAAGCCTGATCCACACAAAACGAACCGACGAGATCGCGGCGTTTGCGCTGTATTCTCCCGAGCACCCACAATCACTTCGCCCGAAGCAGGCTGAGGTTTGGGTTGATAGAACGTACATATTGGCTGCAATGGGTCTGTTGTCATCCTACTACCCGGAAACGGCATTAAGAATAATGAAAAAGGAGCTTCAACACTATGGACATTCAGAATAAGCGTCTTAGCGACGAAGAATTTTACAAGCTGCGCCAAGAGGTGCTTGGACAGTGGCCTACGGGTAAGGACGTTGATATCGAGGAGGCGGCAGCATACCATAAGGCTATGCCGGAAACAAAATGCTTCTCAAAAAAGCTTCTCGATGCTAAACGTGACGGAAGAACTCTCGTACAGCCCCGTGCAGGTGTTCCTGTCGTAGAAGAGCACATAAAGCTTATGAAATACCTTGAAGAGTTTGGTGAGGCGGATCTCCTTCCTACCACGATCGACTCTTACACCCGTCAGAACCGTTATGCGGAAGCTGAGAACGGAATCGCCGAGTCTATTCGTCTTGGCAGAGCTATGATGAACGGATTTCCCGCAGTAAACCACGGTGTTGCAAAATGCCGTGAGGTAATCGAAAGCGTTGGCGTTCCTATGCAGGTTCGTCACGGAACTCCCGATGCCCGTCTCCTCACCGAGATCTCCTATGCAGGCGGTTTCACCAGCTACGAGGGCGGCGGTATTTCTTACAACCTTCCTTATTGTAAAAACATCCCTATGGAGCGTACTATCCGCGACTGGCAGTACGTAGACCGCCTTACCGGTCTTTATGAGGAAATGGGTGTTTCGATAAACCGCGAGCCTTACGGTCCTCTTACCGGAACTCTTGTACCTCCCTGTATCTCTCATTCAGCCGCTATAATCGAAGCGCTTCTTGCGGCAGAGCAGGGTGTTAAGAACATTACCGTCGGCTACGGTCAGTGCGGTAACCTCGTTCAGGATATTGCGGCTATAAGAACTCTTGAGGAGCTTACGGACGAATATTTACATAAATACGGCTACGATGACGTAGAGGTAACCACCGTTCTCCATCAGTGGATGGGCGGCTTCCCCGCAGATGAGGCAAAGGCGTTCGGTGTTATTTCCAGCGGATCGCTTATTGCCGCTCTCTCCAAGGCAACCAAGGTTATAGTTAAGACTCCTCACGAGGCTGTCGGTATTCCTACTATGGAAGCAAACGCAGAGGGTCTTCGTTGCACGAAGCAGGTTGTAAATATGCTTGCTGATCAGACCTTCTCCGACGTTCGCCTTGAGCAAGAAAAGGAAATTATCCGCCTTGAAACCCGCGCTATCGTTGACAAGTGCTTTGAGCTTGGTAACGGTGATATCGCTGTCGGTGTTTGCCGCGGTGTTGCTGCCGGAGTTCTCGACGTGCCCTTTGCACCCTGCCGTGCAAATGCAGGTATTATGCTTCCTTGCCGCGATAACGACGGTGCAGTTCGTATCCTTAAGACCGGAAACCTTCCTTTCTCCAAGGAGCTCGTTGATTTCCACATACAGAAGATCGAGGAGCGTGCTAACGCCGAGAAACGCAAGGCATCCTTCCAGATGGTCATCGATGACGTATACGCAATTGGTAAGGGTCGTCTCGTAGGTCGCCCCAAATATTGATCCATAAATTATAATTCAGGAGTTACATACTATGAAAATTACTAACGTTGTTTGTTCCGGCGGCCGCACCGGCTTCTATTTCGACGACCAGAGAGCTATCAAGGGCGGTGCAGGTCACGACGGTATGTTCTACGTTGGAGCGCCCGTAACCGAGGGCTTCCGCTCCGTTCGTCAGGCAGGTGAGTCTATCTCCGTTATGCTCGTTCTCGAGGACGGTCAGGTAGCATACGGCGATTGCGCCGCAGTTCAGTATTCGGGTGCAGGCGGACGCGACCCGCTCTTCCTTGCGGAGGATTTTATTCCCGTTATTGAGAAGTACATAAAGCCCCAGCTCGTCGGCCGCGAGGCAGCAAACTTCCGCGAGCTTGCGGCAATGATGGAGTCTATTCAGGTCGAGGGCAAGCGCCTTCACACCGCTATTCGCTACGGTCTCTCTCAGGCGCTGCTTGACGCCGTTGCAAAGGCAAGCGGCAGAATGATGTGCGAGGTCGTTGCAGACGAGTACGGCTGTACCGTATCCGAAAAGCCTATTCCGATCTTCACTCAGTCGGGCGATGATCGCTACACCAACGCAGACAAGATGATAATCAAGGGCGCACAGGTGCTTCCTCACGCTCTTATCAACAACGTTGAGGATAAGCTCGGAAAGAACGGCGAGCTCCTTGCAGACTACATCGCATGGCTGCGCGACCGTATCCTTGAGAACCGCGCTCACCCCGATTACGCACCCGTTATGCACATCGACGTTTACGGTACTATCGGTGCGATCTATGGCAATAAAAATTACACGGGTATGGCCGATTACATTGAAAAGCTTGGCGAGATCGCCAAGCCCTTCAAGCTCCGTATCGAGGGTCCGATGGACTGCGACAGCACCAGAGAGGCGCAGATCGAGGCGCTTGCAGGCCTCACCGCAGAGCTCGACCGCCGTGGCTGTGACGTTGAGCTGGTTGCCGACGAGTGGTGCAACACTCTCGAGGATATCAAGCTCTTCGCTGACAACAAGGCAGGCCATATGATCCAGATCAAGACCCCCGACCTCGGCGGCGTAAACAACACCATCGAGGCAGTCCTCTACTGCAAGGAGATGGGCGTTGGCGCGTACCAGGGCGGTACTTGTAACGAGACCGACCGCTCCGCGCAGGTATGCGTTCACTGTGCTATGGCTACCCAGCCCGTGCAGATCCTCGCAAAGCCCGGTATGGGCGTTGACGAGGGCTATATGATCGTCTACAACGAGATGAACCGTATTATGGCTCTTGCCGCAGCAAAGAAGGCTTGCGCTAAGTAACTGAATAACAGCAAAATAAGGGGCTGACGATTGCTTTTCGTCAGCCCCCCTTATTTTGCTGTTGAAATGCAAATAAAAGCGTGTTATAATAGAGCTGTATGAAATCAAGAATTTGGCGGAGGTTACATATGCTTGAAAAAATGAGCGATTTCTTTGAAGCAAGACTTGACGGTTACGATGAGCATATGATGACCGCCATCGAATCCGCCGACGAGTTCTATCCCTTTACGGCTAGGCAATTACCGACCACAGAGAATTGCCGTATACTCGATTTGGGATGCGGCACGGGATTGGAACTGCAAGAATATTATAAACTCAATCCCTCGGCAAGGGTTACGGGAATAGATCTTTCCGCGGGAATGTTATCCGAGCTCAAACGGAAATTTGTGGGCAAGGATATCACCTTAATTCTCGGCTCGTATTTTGACGTGCCTCTTGGGGAGAATGTATTTGATGCAGCCGTATCGGTGGAGAGCCTGCACCATTTCACAAAAGAAGAGAAGATTGTATTATACTCAAAGCTATATAAAGCATTAAAGGATGACGGTTATTTTATACTCACGGATTACTTCTCGGCGTCCGAGGCGGAAGAACTGTCGCATCGGCAGAATCTTGCTCTGCTTAAAGCAGAACAGGGCATTATGGATAATGAATTTTACCATTACGATACGCCTCTTACGGTAAATCATGAGAGCGAAGCTCTTACCGAAGCGGGCTTTGCGTCCGTCCGAGCGCTGAATAATTGGGGAGCAACGTATACGATAAAAGCAGTTAAATAAGGTTGAAAAAATAAAACTTGTTGACAGCTCAACAAGTTTGTGGTATGCTATATTTGGTATAAACAAATTAACTATGCAGGAAAGGAAGCGTTTTAATGAACAGAATGGATGAAAAGTACGAGGCGTTGTTTACGCCTTGGAGCATCGGAAACGTAGAGATCAAAAACCGAATAGTAATGTGCCCTATGGGCGGCACCTCACTTTTCGGTTGGTTTGAGCTTACAGGCTGTCACTTCGATAAGGAGGCGGCAAAGCTCTTCCTCGAGCGAGCAAAAAACAACGTAGGACTCATCATCCCCGGCATCGCTCCTCTGCGCGATACCTTCTGGGGCAAGTGGCTGTGGCAGAACAAGAAAATGTTTGAGGAACTTAAGGTCTTTATGGATGAGATCCATAAGACGGGTGCAAAGCTCTTTATCCAGCTGACCGCAGGCATGGGACGCTCTTGGGCCATTACCGAGCTCGTCGCTCCCTTACATAAAAATAAATTTACACGCGCGCTGATCAAGCCGATCATCGACACCTCGCACGAGCTTGCCTCTCCCTCGCCGCAAAAATCCCGTTGGGCGCACGATATCGAGTGCCCCGAAATGACGAAGGAGCAGATACACGAGATCATCGAGGCCTTTGCAAAGACGGCAAAGCTCTGCCGCGATGCCGGCGTTGACGGCGTTGAGGTTCACGCCGTTCACGAGGGCTATCTTCTCGATCAGTTCGCAATCGGATTTTTCAACAAGCGTACCGATGAGTACGGCGGCAGCTTTGAGAACCGCTACCGCTTCGCCGCAGAGGTCGTAAAGGCTATCAAGGAGGCCTGCGGCAACGACTATCCCGTATCTCTGCGCTATTCCGTAGAGTCCAAGATGAAGGGCTTTTGCGAGGGTGCTCTGCCGGGTGAGGAATACACCGAGGTCGGCAGAAATATGGAGGAGTCGGAGAGAGCGGCAAAATTCCTGCAGGATGCAGGCTACGATATGCTCAACGCCGATAACGGAACGTACGATTCCTGGTATTGGGCACATCCGCCGATGTATATGCCCGAGAACTGCAACCTCGACGACGTTGCACATATAAAAAAGTTCGTTGATATCCCCGTTGTTTGCGCTGGCAGAATGGATATGGAGGTCGGCGCAAGGGCGGTTGCCGAGGGCAGAATCGATGCCGTGGGCGTTGCCCGTCAGTTCCTCGTCGATCCCGAATGGATCACCAAGCTGATCGATGACAGGCTTGAGGACATCAAGCCCTGCATATGCTGTCACGCAGGATGCTTTAATTTCTCGTCGTCCAAGGGTCACGCAAATACGCAGGATCTGACCGATACGATGGGTCTTGCGCGTTGCGCGCTCAACCCCGAGACGATGCAGTCGAAGAAATATCATATTGACCCCGCCAAAAAGCAAAAGAAGATCGCCGTTATCGGCGGCGGTATCGGCGGTATGGAGGCGGCGATCCTTCTTGCTAAGCGCGGACACAAGGTAACGCTTTATGAAAAGAGCGACAGGCTCGGCGGTGTGTTCGTTGCGGCGGCCGCACCCTCCTTCAAGGAAAAGGACAGGGCGCTGATCGCTTGGTATATCCGTGAGCTGCAGAAGCAGCCCGTCGAGGTCAGGATGAACACCGAGGTCAAGGACGTTGGGGAGCTTGATGCGGACGAGATCATCGTGGCAACCGGCGCTGTGGCAAAGAAGATTCCCGTCAAGGGCGCTGAATTGGCTGTCGAGGCGGTTGATTATCTGCTTGACAACGAGCGCGTTGGCGAGCGCGTAGTGATCGTCGGCGGCGGACTTACGGGATGCGAGATCGCGTACGATCTTTACCTCAAGGGCAAAAAGCCGACTATCGTCGAGATGCAGGATGACCTCATCACCACCAAGGGCGTTTGCCTTGCAAACACCAGCTATCTGCGCGACTTCTTCAAGACCAACAGCGTTCCCGTTTATCTTGAGACCTCTCTTTCCGAGATCGGAGAGGGAAGTGTAACCCTTAGGGATAAGGAAGGCAAGAGCTTTACCGTGGATACCGATTCCGTCATTCTTTCGGTGGGATACAACCCCGCACCCGTAGCGACCAAGGGCAGACGCGTTCACGTCATCGGCGATGCCGCAAAGGTCGGCAACCTGCGCACGGTCATCTGGGGCTCGTGGAACGTTTGTATGAAACTGTGATGATTTGATAAGGAGAAAAAAGCATGATACTTACAAAAGAACAGCAGGCGATACTAGATGGCGAAAAGGGCGAAACGCTTGCCAAGGTTATGAAAACGCTCGTTATGTACGGCGATGCATTCGAGGCGGAGAAGCTCGTGCCCATCACCTCGAAATATAATCACCTCGTTACGTCATTCGGACTTAAGGTTATGTCTCCCGTGTACGATCTGATGCAGCAGCTCCTTGATGCAGGCGTATGCTCCGAGCAGAAATTCTCGGTCGACCCCCGTCCGCTTGATAAAAATGTTCCCGCAAATTTCTTGCAGAACCTCGTGTTCAACAAATTTATGTACACAAAGCAGGATTTCTATGAGGGACAGCTTGAAAAGCTCGGCCTTATGGATAAAAACGCCTTTACCTGTACCTGTTATATGGATGAGGTCGGCAACAAGCCGAAGAAGGGTGACGTGCTTTCCTGGGCGGAGTCGAGCGCGGTCGTGTACGCCAATTCCGTCCTCGGCGCAAGATGTAACAGGAACTCGGGCATCATCGACATTATGGGCTCGATCGTCGGATACGTTCCTTACTTCGGTCTTTTGACCGACGAGGGCAGAAAGGCGACCTGGGTCGTTAAGGTAAAGACCGCAAAGAAGCCTGAGGCACAGCTCCTCGGCTCTGCTATCGGTATGAAGGTTATGGAGGAGGTGCCGTTCGTTATCGGACTTGACGAGTGGATCGGCACTGAGCTTTCCGAGGGCGCGTGCGCTTATCTTAAGGATTTCGGCGCGGCAACGGCATCCAACGGAGCGGTAGGCCTTTATCATATCGCAAACCTCACCCCCGAGGCGGTTGAGCTTGGCGAGTCACTCATTGCAGACGGCGCAAGGGAATACGTCATTGACGATGCAGAGCTTGAAAGAGTACAGAAAAACTATCCCGTCATTTGGAAGAACCCCGACGCAACGCCGAAGCTTTGTTTCGTCGGTTGTCCTCACCTCTCCCTGGCACAGCTTAAGGAGTGGACTGTAAGCGTCGAGGAGGAGCTTAAGAAGAACGGCAGGAAAAAGGTTGTTATCCCCACGGTATTTACCGCCGCACCCGGCGTTCTTGAGGAATTTGAAAAGACGGAGTATGCGGCAAGGCTCAAGCAGACCGGAGTCATCACCTCGTATATCTGTCCTCTTATGCATATGAACAATCCGCTTTGCAAGAAGATGCCCGTCATCACCTCGTCAAACAAGCTTCGCACCTATACGAGTGCAAGATATTACACCGACGCACAGATACTGAAAACCATAACGGGAGGAGAGAAAGCATGAAAAGGTTTCAAGGAAGAGTTGTAACCCCCGGTGAGGTCACTGCGGAGGCGGTCGTAACGACCGAGGGCTTCAATACGCTTGCTTCGCTTCAGATGGCGTTGCAGTTTGGTGACAAAGAGGTAAAATGCGGCGATCAGAGCAATAAGGATCTGTACGGCAAGCCTTTGCTCGGCAAGGCGCTTTGCCTGCCTCAGACCATCGGCTCCACCACGGGCGGACTCGTGCTTTACTGCGCGTGCTCAATGGGCAAAAATCCGGCCTGTATGCTGTTCGCCAATCACATTGACTCCCTCGCGGCGGCAGGCGCTGTCCTTGCTGACGTATGGGTGGACGGCGTGACTATGCCCGTCGTGGATTCCCTCGGCGATGAGTTCCTCGCCTACGTAAAGGACGGAATGAAGATCACCGTTAAAGAAGGCGGGATCGTAGAGGTGGAATAAGCCGCAAAAAGAAGCTGTATAAAGGAAATCGAAACAATGCTTGTTGCTGAAAATACACTAGAACCGAAGCATTCGACCGTTGATTACGGGTTGGTTTCAATCATAATGCCAAACTACAATTCCGAAAAGTACGTTGAAGCGACTGTAAAGAGCGTGTTGGCTCAGACGTATCAGAATTGGGAATTGCTATTTGTTGATGATCGTTCGACGGATGCCTCACTTGAATTGGTAAATGCTTTTCAAGATGAGCGAATACGCATTTTCTCTATGGAGGAAAACGGCGGTGCGGCTCTCGCGCGTAATAAAGCAATCGAGGAGGCGAAAGGAAAATGGATCGCCTTCTTGGATAGCGATGATCTGTGGATGCCCGAAAAGCTGGAAAAGCAAATTGCGTATATGCAAAACAACGGTATATACTTCTCGTACACAGATTATGAGGTCATTGACGAGAGTAATGCGGTCATATCGACATTCAAGCCTCGGCTTGACGTGTGCAAATACAAGGATATATTAAAGCACAATCACATCGGGTGCCTGACTGTTATTTATGATTCCGACAAGCTCGGCAAGGTGTTTATGCCGACCAACGCAACGAAAAGAGAGGATATGGCTTGCTGGTTGAGCATTTTGAAAAAAGGCGAGGAGGCCCATTGCCTGCACGAATGCTTGGCGCAATACAAGGTGCACTCAAATTCGGTGTCGTCAAACAAATTTAAAATGATGAAATACCAATGGCGTGTTTACAGAAGGGTCGAGGGAATAAACGTGTTTAAGTCGGCTTACTATCTCGCTTGTTGGGCGGTAATGGGCGCTTTGAATACAGATAACCCCACCGATGCTGTTAAAGCAGCAATCGTCTGCCGCGGTATTTTACAAGATCAGGATCCCCACCTTAAATAAGGATCGATAGTGAGAAAACACTACGGTCAAAAACGAAGAAAAAGGCTTTGAGAGAAAATTCAAAGCCTTTTTTACACTTGTCAAGGCAAATGCGGATAAACATCTTGAAATATCTGTCTTTTTATGTTACAATATGATTAATGTACAGAAATCAGCTCGAAGGAAGTGACTTTTTTGAATATACTTCATATGAAATATGCCGTTGAGGTAGCAAGACTCGGCTCGCTTAACAAGGCGGCGGAGACTCTGCTCATCGCTCAACCCAATATCAGCCGTTCCATAAAAGAACTGGAAGCCGATCTCGGGATATCGATATTTAACCGCAGTGCCAAGGGAATGGAGCTCACTCCCGAGGGTGAAGAGTTTATAGGTTATGCTCAAAGCATTTTGAGGCAGATCGACGAGGTGGAGAAGGCATATAAGCAGGGGTCACCAAAAAAGCAGAAATTATCGATTTCCGTTCCACGTGCTTGCTATATTTCGGATGCCTTTGCCGAGTTTTCTAAGTGTCTGAGTGATGATCCTGCCGAGATATTCTATAAGGAAACCAACTCGCAAAGAACTATCAACAACGTTCTGAACAGGGATTACAAGCTCGGAATCATTCGCTATGCGGAGAATTACGATAAATATTTCAAGGCTATGCTCGAGGAAAAGGGACTTTCTTACGAGATGGTTGCGGAGTTTACCTACGTTATTATTATGAGCCGTGAGAATCCGCTCGCCGCGAAGGATGAGATCACCTTTGACGATCTTGTACCGTATATAGAGATCGCGCACGCTGACCCCTACGTTCCCACTTTGCCTCTTGCCAAGGTGGTAAAGGACGAGCTCCCCGACAATATCGATCGCCGTATATTTATATTTGAGAGAGCAAGTCAATTTGACCTCCTCAGTGAAAACCCCGATACCTTTATGTGGGTATCCCCGGCATCGGGAAAGGTATTGGATCGTTACGGTCTCGTTCAGAAAAAGTGCGTTGATAACAAGAGGGTATATAAGGACGTTCTTATATACAGAGACGGATACAAGCTTACAAGGCTGGATAAGCAATTTATTACCGAGCTTTGCGAGGCGAGAAGAAAATACCTCAAATAATCCTGAATTTGCGCCGTGAGTCGAAAGCAATCGTTGAATTGACGTCCAAATACGACATAAATTTGATACATCCGTGAGGAAACCGTTATGATGATACGACCACCCTCTCACTCAAAACCGAATAGAATGCGTAAGCAGTTTCGTTACATTAACGAAACTGCTTATTTTTATTGATAATATTGTTATCGATTGCGGTTATATCGATACGCATAATACCGATATAA
This sequence comes from uncultured Ruminococcus sp., assembly GCA_964596195.1. GTDB lineage: Bacteria > Bacillota > Clostridia > Oscillospirales > CAG-272 > UBA1740. Next base: position 884 of record CAZQTN010000041.1, on the reverse strand, counting down.
CATTTTAATAATTCCCATAGATATAATTGTGTGTTAAAATATTAACAATCAAACGAGGGGGTGGCAAATGAACGGATATTCTATCCCAAAGGCGACGCTCGGACGGCTTCCGCAGTATCTTGAATATTTGAGAAGCTTACCCGAATACCGCCGCACAATATCGGCAACGGCAATTGCCAAGGCGTTATCGCTCGGCGACGTTCAGGTTCGTAAGGATCTGGCGGCGGTCAGCGGTGCAGGCAAGCCGAAGATAGGATATGAGCGAGATAAGCTCATAGGCGATCTCGAACGCCATCTCGGGTATGAGAGGCTGACAAATGCAGTTCTCGTAGGCGCAGGAAAGCTTGGCAGAGCACTTCTTGATTACGATGGATTCGAGGATTTCGGAGTGAAGATCATTGCAGGCTTTGACTGTAACGAAACGGCACTAAAGAAAGGTGCAAAGGATATATTGCCCATCAGAGATATCGGTGCTTACTGTCGGGAACACGACGTAAAGCTCGGTATTATCACGGTAGGTCAAGGGTCGGCGCAGGATGTTTGCGACAAGCTTGTGGAAAGCGGAATTGAAGCAATATGGAATTTCGCCCCCGTTACCTTAAAAGTGCCAAACGGAATACTTCTCAAGCAAGAGAATTTAGCGTTATCCCTCGCATATCTCAACAACCAAATCAGTAAATAATTTTTAGGAGGACATAAAAATGGAACCCAAAACTTACGAAATTGTGGACAGTGTAGAAACACTGCACGGAGCGATCGCTCGTATGAGAGTTGCACAGAAGATTTTTGCAACCTATACTCAGGAGCAGGTTGACAAGATCTTTTTGGCAGCGGCATCTGCTGCAGACAAGGCAAGAATCTCTCTTGCAAAGCTCGCGGTTGAG
>CAZQTN010000040.1:0-14090 GCA_964596195.1 uncultured Ruminococcus sp. | reverse complement strand
AAGGGTAGACAATAGAAAGTGAGGATTAAGAAAGATGTTAGATACTAAGAGTGAACAGAAATGACCCTTGATCGTATGAGTGAAGATACGGTCAAGGGTCATTTCTATTTTATTTACATTTTTGGAACGCTATGCGCTCCTCTCCGTTTTTAAGGTGAATTGTTCCGCAACGCTCAAACCCGGCACGAGCCAGCGATCGCTGCATTGGTATATTATCGCAGTGAGTGTCGATCTTGAGGTTAGGGAAGCGATTGAAGCACTCCGCAAAGCAGAAGCCGGCCACGCCGCGCCCGTGTGCATCCTTCGCTACCGCGATGCGGTGTATAACGGCATACGGCTCGCCGTTTTGCCACTCGCCGTCGTATATCACGTCGTAGGTCTCGTCGCGCCCGATTTCAAACATAAAGACAGCCACAATCTCGTCGCCGTCCTCACACACGTATCCAACTCCACGCTCCATATCCGAGAGCACGCTCTCCTTGCTCGGATACTCCTGCGCCCACTGCGTGGGATTTCCTGCCGCACGCATAAACGCGCGCGCATCCTCATATATTCTTGCCGCCGCAGGAACATCTGCCTCGGTGGTTTTTCTTATTTTCAACAGCTCTATCTCCCGTGCTTATAATCTGATCACCGCATCAAGGCAGAGTGTAAGCGCATATTCATAAGCGTTACCGCCCCAATTTCGCTCGTCGTACCCCTCAACGTCCGCAAGACTGTCCGCGGTGTATAGTATCATACCCCAAGCCGCACCCCTGAAGGATGAGCAGGCCGCGAGCGCTGCGCACTCCATTTCAACGACGGCACAGCCCTCGCTTTTGCGGTACGCCACCTTTTCCTTGGTCTCGCGGAAGAAACCGTCCGTTGACCAGGTAACTACCTCTTTATACTTCATTCCATGCTCGAGTATAGCTTCCGTGATCGCCCATACGGTATGCTGACCAACCTCTATAAAGTGTGAGGGCGGAGCATAGTGATTAGGATGCTCCTTCATCGCGCAAAGCCTTAGTCGGCACGAGAAACGTCCCCTCAGGGAACCTTTCAAGCGCACCGCAGGAACCGGCAGAAATGATCTTGCACACACCGTATTCGATCAGCCAATCAAGTATCTGCGTTGCTGCCGCTACGCCTACGGGTGCCTCGCAAAGCGTGACCCTCTCGCCCTTGTATGTCATCACGTAGATCGGATAACGCTTTGTCATACTGATAAACTCGGATACCTTTACGGCTACGTTCTTGCGCGCATATTCGGTTATATACTCGCCAAGAAAAGCAAAAACGCATTTCTCGGGTAGCTTCAGATCAAATTTTTCATGCGTCGGATCAATGACCGCACTCTTTTCCGTGTCAAACTCTAAAATAGGTATCTCGTTTTTTATTATAGCCATACGCTCACACCTTCGATAATATATATAGTCACAAAAGCACAAGCCTTTTGGCTTGTGGAAAGGCGGAGTCTTTCAAGTCGCGTCGCAACGCAACTCGTGAGGCTATTATATCACATAGCTTAGCTAAAATCAAGGATATCCTTAAAATTCATTCCGGGCTTATACATAATCTCACCCTGCACGTGCTCTGACGGCGGGAGAGAAGATGTTTCCGAATCGGCTCGTCGTCACGACGTTGCTTTTCACAAAACGTTAACTTACGATCTCGTATTTTGTTTTAAAAAATTCTCATATTCCAATTTAGCACGAATAAAACGCGACCGTTCCGAGCATTTAAGCCCGGAACGGTCGTTTTTTCATTACGTAAAAGATATTTGCATCAACGCGCTACGACCGTCGCTTAGGTTGCGGCCTCATCGGCGGGAAGAGCGTAATACTTTTCAAGGTAGTAACTGTAATATATCTCGTCAATTACTTCCTGATCCTCTGATGTGAGGCTAGCGTGCTTTTCAATAGCCGACTCCATCGCTTCCTTAAACGTATCAAGAGCTTCGGTATCCTCTGATGCCATCTCATAGAGCGAATAATATATTTCCGCGTTGAAGAGATCTGCTACGATCGCGCACGCAACCGCATCATTTGAAAGCTGAGCGTTGAAATAGGCTTCAAGTCCTGCGTAATAAAGTCGGTTGGCTTGGATCGTATAAAATGCGTATTTTTCATCAGAGGAAAGCGCGCGGAATAAGGTTATAAACTCCTCGATGTCACCCTCATAAAGCTGATTGTCGAATGCGGCGTACATCAGAGGAAGTATCTTCAGGATAAATTCACGCGTCTTAGCGACGTTATTGGCGTACCAAACCTCGCCGTTTGCCAGCATAATGTCGTTTGCATAAGCACATATGTCAAAATAATATTTATCCAGCGTATCAGAACAATCCTCATTGATCTCGTACAGCTTAACGCTGAGCGTGTCGGCTATCGCGCTGTTGCTCTGAGCCGCGCTTGTGAGCTCGTTATAAATAGCGGTCGCCTTATCGTAAAGGGCGATAAGCATGGGATATGCTTGCTGCTGATTTGCGTTGCTTGTATCCTGAGTTATCTCGAACATTCTGTCGAATTCCTTAAGGGTCGCGAGAAGCTCGTCAAGCTTGTCAGACATATCTCCGGCAGAGATCAGCGACTGATCGTTAAGCATATTTCTGATATTATAATACTTCTTGTAGCAGGCACCGAGAAGACTATTAAACGTCTCCTTATCGTTGCTGCTAAGAGCCTCGTAGTCTGCGGCTACTTTATCCATATACGCTTCAAAATCCTCTATTGCCGAATCCTTATAGAAGGAAAGCGAGTAGCTTTCCATTGCAAGGAGAAGATTCAAAAGCATATCGTGGCTCGCTTCGGGCAGCTGATTCAGATAGTAATAGGCGATGACGTCAACGAGCAGATTGCGCGAGCCTGCAGAATAATCAAAGATGAGAAGGCTGCCGCGCGAATTATGATACCTGAAGCTTAACGAGGAAAGAAACCAATGAAGCTCTGCGGGCGAAAGAGCGGTCAGGTCGTCAAAAACAGCCTTAATTTTAGACTTGTTGCTTTCCGTCCACTCGATCGTTCCCTCGTTGTAATAGATATCCAGAACGGCACAATAACTGTCTAGAGCCTTCCTGATGCCTTGACTGTTTATACCACCGGCAATAAAATCGTAATAGCCGATGATATAGGGTGACGGAGCATTTAAATACGTTTCTATATAAGCGTCAAGATTAATGGAATCGTAAATGGTAGTATACAATTCGTTGCCGCTGGCTTTGATCTCGTCAGCGATCTCAAGAGTTCTCTTATAGTAATAGTGGAACTGATACAGATCATACATAAAGACGTCCGAGGGGCTGCTTGACGAGTATTGAGTAACGAGGCTTACCTGTGTGTACGCATTGTTATACATTACGTAGAAGTCCTGAAGAAGCCCGGGGGCAGGGACTACACCCCACAGCTCGTTGACTATCTTATCCTGTCCGCCATCCGCTACGTAGTAATAGTAGGAATATATGATCTCAAAGAAATCCGAACGCCAATTCGTGACCACCTGATACATACCGGAGTAGCTTGGGCCCGTGTATTCACTTTGGCGTATTTTGTTTACCGCAGCGAATACGGCATCCTCGTACGTCTTGAATTCCTCCGACGAAAGGGCGCTCCACGTTGAAGGAACGGTAACCAGCGTATCGTAAACGTCGATAATGTGCTGAAGCCTTGCGGCAATTATATTAGCGATCTCGGTCGTGTGAACCGACGTAAGGCTCGAGATCATATACTGAGAGTTAAACTGCTCGCTACCAAACGACTCCTTGATCTGCAGAAGCAGATTTGCGCTGCTGTTGTACTTTGAGTCGGGGTCATTCAGCGCTGCTATCGCATCCTTTACGTCCTGATAGCTGCTTCCAACGTACATCAGTTGTCCGTTGGGGGAATAAATGAACGCATTGCTGAGCTCCGTATTAGCCGCAACGTACACCTGCGTGTTAACGTAGAACGCTGCAATTCGTGCAAAGGAAAGCACGAGCTCGTCATCAAGCAGCTCCTTGTCGCTATCCGAAAGGAGAAAATACTCCTCCATAGCCTCCTGCGCCGCCTTTCCGGCCGAGTCCGAAATCTCGATTGCGGTAATGTCCTCAACGTCAAGATTTACGCCGCTGATTTTTTCTGCGTTATCCTGAATGACGTAAACACCGCTATAATACACCTTGATCGAAAAGTTCCATTGCTTCGTCGCATAGGAAACCGTTATGATCTGCTCGAGTGCCGTGTCCCTGTTAGCCAAGGTTACTGCATCGGGATTGTAGCCGGAAATCATATCCTGACTCAAGGATATGGATTTTGAAAACGTGGAGGGGCTTGCGGCCTTGATCAGAAGATATCCGCCTGACAGGTCCAGCTCCGTAACGTGGTTTAGATACTCGTTCTTTTTGGGCTTAACGAACGTTACAACGTCAGGCTCGTAAACCTCAACGTCAAAGCTACACTCGTAGGCGTTATCTCCGTCGCGATATTCGATCACGACGGTCGCCGTGCCGCCCTTTGATGAATCGAAGGACTTGATCGTAACGGCTTCGCTACTCATACTAACGTACGAGGTTTCGGCGTTATCGTTCGCGACCTTGATTCTTCCCTTGGATTGGTTAAAGCTTTCGCCAACGAAATAACTGGTCTCGGCATTCTCAACCACCATACGTGCAATAACGCCTACCGTAAGAGTAGTGCTCATTTCCTCGTAAGAGATCGTAATGGTCTGATTGCCGACCAGATTCTTGTCGTATCCCGTGGCCGTAATCTTTTCATCGCTCAAGGGTATGCGTATGTGCTCGCCGTCCTTAACGTACGTAAGCGCGCCGGTGCTGAAATCGAGCTCCTGTCCCTCTACATACAGAATACGCGGCTGAAGCGATTTTTCGATGTAGATCTCCGTGGGTGAGGTATCGCCGCCTCCACCGCCGCATCCGGCGAGCATGAAAATGCACGCCGCGGCAAGCACTAAAATTGATAATACTGTGAATCTTAATTTTCTTTTATTCATTTGTTTATCCTATCTTAGTCTGTTGTTGCTTCGTTCCATACCGCATAAAGAGCGGTGCCGTCGGGAATCTCGGATAATTTATCCGCCGTATAGACGACTTCCTCGGACTCGGGCTCCGTTGCCCATCCTGCAAAGGTATATCCCTCTCTCTCGGGTGCAAGCGTTGCATCGGGAGCGGACAAGTTATCGTAGGCCTCAGCGTTTTTGACGAAGGAGACCACATACGTTTTATCCTCCGAGAGCACGCATCCCCATAAAACTGCGCGGTAAGAAGAGTTCCAACGCTCGTTCCAATACGGATTGATCGTGTCGGACTCGCAGAAGAAGGTTGCGGTGTTCAAGCCGTAGAATGCGTGCTTACCAATAGTCTCAACATCCGAAGGAATGACTACGGAATCTACTCTCACACAACCCTTGAAGGCGTAACTGCCTATATATCTTACGCTATCGGAAATATAGATTTCCTTAACGCCCGTGCATCCGTAGAAGGCATAGTCGCCAATGCTCTCCATCTGCTCGCCCATTATGATATTTTCGAGAGAGGAGCAGCCCTTAAAGGCACATTTTCCAATGCTTTTTATGTTCTGCGATATCACCAGATTAGTAAGGTTCTCGCATTTGTAGAAGGTATAATCGGGAATGTCAAGCGCGACCGTTCCGTCACCGAAGGAAACCGACTCAAGCTTGGTACAGTTATAGAACGCGCGCGTTCCGAGATACTCAAGGGATTTCGGCAGGTTTACTTCTACGATACCCGTACAGCCCTGGAAGGCTCCGTCGCCGATATACTTGACTCCCTCCTGAATGATTATCGGGCCCTTCAGCGTAGGATCGCCATTCTTCATAGCCTCAACGCTTGCGTATACGACTCCGCTATCTCCAAGGTTCGTGCATCCATAAAAGGCGTAAGGACCGATATATTCTACCATTGCAGGTATTTTCAGTCCTATCATTGCGGTGCACTGATAGAAGGCCGAACGGCCGATATGCTTGAGCTTTGAGGGGAACTGTGTAACGCCGGGCTCGTTAGCAGATGCGAAGAACCATGCAGACGAGCATCCGTAGAACGCATAATCGTCTATATATTCAAGGTTTGCTCCGCCGCCAAAGCCTCCGGCCATATAACAGTTATAGAACGCACCGCGTCCGATATAGGAAAGCGTTGAGGGAAACAAGATACCGTTGCCCATAAACAGCGTATCGGTAAATGCGTAATTTGATATTGCACGGGTGCCCTCTTTTATGTCGATCTGACTCATATATATGCCGCCCTGCTTAATACCGACGGCCCAATCGTCTATGTATACAACGGGATCCTGAGAGGTAGCCCTGGCAAATGCGCCCGAGCCGTAAAACGCATATCCGCCGATCGAAGAAACCGTTTGAGGAAGATCTATTCCGTCATCGGTCAAGGCGGTGCAGTTCTGGAAGCTGTAGCTGCCGATCTTGACCAAGCCGCTTCCTACGTTGACCTTGGCGAGGATCGTACAATTATAAAAGGCGTAGTCGTTTATCTCAAGCAGGGAATCATCAGCATTCACCTGATAAAGGCTCGTACAGTTTGCAAACGCAGCCTGACCGATGTATTTGACGCCTCTTATGGTGATCTTTTCGAGCTTGCTGCAGCTCTGGAAGGCGCCGTCAGCTATCGCATAGGTTCCGTCCTTCAGGGAAATTCCCGTCACCTGACGGTCAACGGCCTCTATTAGCCAACCGTTGAGATACAATACGTCGTCCTCACAGCTGGTGTGCGGAACGGTGCCGTAGAATGCGTACGAGCCGATTTGCTTGACGCCGCTGCCGAGGGTGATATTCGCAAGATTTTCGCACTCGGCAAAGGCCTCGCTGCCTATGACGGATACGGAATCGGGAATAACGATCGTCGTAAGCGCATCGTTACGGCCAAATGCACCCGTACCGATCTCGGACAAGCTCTGACCGAGGTCGAGAGATTCCAGGGCGGCGCAGTTGTAAAAGGCGTAATTCGAGATGGATTCCATGCCGTTGCCAAGCGTTACGCTTGCAAGCCTCGAGCAATCGGAGAAGGCGTATTCGCCTATCGTCTTTACCGAATCGGGAATCGTTACGCTGACCAGAGCATTACAGCTTGAAAATGCATTTTCACCGATGCTTTCAACGCCTGCTCCGATCGTTACGCTTTGAAGTGACGTGCACCAGGAGAACATATAATCGGATATAGCACCAACCGAATCGGGCAGAGTGATGCCCGTGAGCTGCTTACAACTCTGGAAGGCGTAATCGCCTATGCTCGTAACGCTGTCCGGGATCGTGATGCTCACGAGCACGGAGCTCTTTGAGAACGCGTTTTTACCTATCGTCTTAACGTTATCTCCGATAATGAGACTCGTGATCTTCTTGTTGTTCGCAAATGCTTTATCAGCAATAGAGGTAACGGGCTTACCGCGGTAAACAGACTCCATTACTACGTCGCCGTACGCCGTACCGGTGCCGACGACCTCGTACTCCGTATTATTGTTGATAAGGTTGAAGGCAAGACCGCTTTCACTCTCGCGCTCGAAGGTGTAGCTTGCCCACGCAGAGGCCTCAAGCTCTGCGTTGACGTTGAGAGCTCTGACCTCAATCGTATATGTGCCCGGGTCGAGATATTCGAGTGAATAGCTCGTGGCCTTGATGGTCTTTATTCTCTCATCACCTGAAACTCTGACCTCGTAGCTGCGCGCATCGGATACCGCATTCCATTTAAGGATCAAGGTGTCCGTGTCAAGCTTGAACCTCGAGGGCGCAGCCGTATCAGCCTCCTGATTGCAGGAGCAGACCGATATCAAGCAAAGGAGCACTAAACATACGGACAAGACCGTTAATAATATTTTTTTCATTTTTTCTCCTTTACTTTTTATTTTTCCATATTTTTCTTGGCTTTCACGTCGCGGACGATCTCGTGGATCCACTTCCACTTGAACTTACGAACGGCAATATCAAGCAAGAGGAACGTAAGTACTATGATGATGAACGGAACGATCGGATCAATCGTAATGTGATTATATTCCGATGAATTCTCGTACACCTGCCAAGGATTATCAAGCACGTAGCCATGACCGTTGTCGGCGATGTCTGTGATAAGCGCCGCAGCCTCATCCTCGTCATAGAAAATATTGTATTCTTCGGAATACGACAACGCCTTATAGATGCGTTTTTCGGCCTTTACCTGACCCGTGACGTCCTTTTTCTGTGCAAGGATCTCGTGGACACCGGCGGTGGTCACGTTGAATTCAAGCCTTGTATAGTTCTCGTCTGCGCCGGCGATTATAGTCTGAACCGTAGGAGAGGACAGACCGTCTGCCGACGGGCTTGTGACGGTGATCTCAACGTACTCGCCCTCTGCGAGCTCCGTGTATACGTTCAGCTGAGTTTTGTAGTTATCGCCCTCGTATTCGACCTCAATATTTTCAAGACGAATGTTTTCGTCCGGCATAAGAGAGGCTACGATATTTTGTAGGATCTGCGTTCCCTCGGCGGTATCTATGAAATCAGACGACCACGTGCCGTTGAGATCACAGCCGAAAACGCCCACTTTACCCTTACCGTATTTCCACTGCGTATATATCGGAGTATATTGACCCATCAGCACGACCTGAAGATCAGAGGCCTCCGAAATTTCATCAGCGTTCTTCGCCTTCATGCCGTAGAAGCCGTCGAGGGTAGGCATATCCTCTTGCTCGATACCCTTGGTAATATCAGTGATCGTATTTATCGTGGGCTGGAATTCGATATAGTTAACGTCCTTTATCTCGGGCGCGTCCATATCCGCCTTGATGGCGTCGGGAACTCTCTGAATGTCGGCGACGTTATGGAAATTATCCTCGGAAACACCGGCATATTCCTTAAGAAGGTTCTTCATAAGGTTGCTGGCCTCGGTCGTGCACTCAATACCTACGATAGAGGTGGTGATACCGTTTGCCGCGTTGTTAATGAGAGCCTCCTGAGTAAGCTCGATATTTGTTGGATCGGGCTCACCGTCCGTGATGATTATTATGTGCTTCTTTTCAACGTCGGTGCAGGCCATAAGCGCTTCACCTGCGGCAAAAAGAGCAGAGGAGAATATCGTTCCGCCGCCGTCCTTGCCGATGTTGGCAATGGCGTTAAGTATCTTGTCACGCTGCGTGGCGGGAGTAAGTCCGAGAGCCTCGTCGTCGTAATCGTCAAGCTCGAAAACGCCTATGTAGTCGCGCTCGCTAAGTCCGTCAAGACAAGCCTCTGCGCCCTGCAGGGCGTAATAGAGCTTACTTTCCTCAAATACGGGATTCCAAGCCTCGTTGTACATTGATCCCGACTTGTCTATAAGAATGATAACCGCTACGGGAGGAGTGAAGTTGATAATGTCAACGGGGAGAAGCTTCTTTAGATATTGCGAAGCCTTTATATCCTCGGGAGTAAATGCGTTAGCCTCCCATTCCTCGTCGTATGGATCGCTGTCCTCCTCGTTACCGCAAACCGTAAATAATCCACCGCCTATCTCATAAACGTAATCGTAAAGTATCTTATCAAACCCTACGGGCATATCGGAGTATGACACGTTACAGAGAATTACCTGATCGTACAGCCGTATGTTATCAAGCGAAGCGGGGACATTTTCCGTATCCGCGATATGAACTGTGGTTATATCGAAATCCTCACCGAGCATTCTCACTACGGCGTCGGATTCTCCGTAAATGCCCTCAAGGATCAGAACCTTGTTGAACGATTCCACGAGAAGATAGGAATTGAACGTGTTGTTCTGAGTTAACGTATCGTTACGGCTGGTTATTTCAAACGACAGCTTGTGCAAATTGTTGGGGTTGGGCTTTTCAAAGGTGAAGGGTATCTTGACCGTCTGTATACCTCTTATGAGCTCTACCTCTACGGCGCCGCAGGCCTCGTCGTCGTTATAGGACGTGATGGTCGCATCACCCACAAAGGAGCTCTGTATCGTAAGCTCTACCGTGAATTCCTCGGTGAATTTGATCTTGGTATCTGGTCCCTGCATCGCGATTATCTGAACCTCGTCACCGTGCCTGTCATCGGTGAAATCTACCGTATCGACCTTTATGCCGTCAGCGGCAATGTTCTTGATAATATCGAGCGCTGCGCCATCCGTTTCAATACCGTCGGTAAGGAGAACTATTCGTCCCTGCTCGGGATTGGTGAAAAGCGATGCAGCGTATTTGAGAGCGCCCTCGATATCGGTCGCCGTAGTGTCCGGAAGCGCTGAGCTTATATACTGCGAGTATGCGTTGTTCATATTGTCGGTCAATTCGACGGCGTAAACCTGATCGAAGCCGAACGAAACTATACCCAGCCTGAACATACCGTTATTTGTCTTTATTACGGACTCGATGAATTCATCCTTTTCATCCTCAACGTCGCTGCCGCTGAAGGACGCATCAACGAGAAGAATAACTTCGTTTTCGTCGTTAGGTTCATCGTACTCAAAGGTTATGCCCGCAAGGACGGAAATAGCCAACACCATAACGATCGAATGCAGCACTATCGAAACGATACGGTTTCTCGTTCCTCTATACCTTTTATTCATACGGAAGTATGGAATAAAAGTCAGTAAAAATGCAGGTATCAGCAATAAGAGAAGCCAGGGATTCGCGAAATTAATACTAAAATTTGTCATCTTTTGCTTTCCTAACTAATATTGCTCGCGAGTGTGGAGCCACCATTCGGCGAATAGCAGCGCAACCAACGCAATCGCAAAATATAATAATATATCTTTGTTTTGTACCTCTTCCTTCTCGACAACCATAAAATACGGGTTTTCAAGAGTGTCAAAGACGGGGTTCGTATTGCTTTCTTCATCGGGGATCTTAACGTAGAAGCTCTCGCTGATAAGATCTCCTGCGAGATTCGTCTGCGTTACCTCGTAAACACCGGGGGTCGTAAGCTCGATCACGTTGGGGAATTCCGTAAGAACGGCGTTCATGCCCTGAGCGTTCTGGATCGTAAGCTCCTCGCCTCTGGCGTTTAACTCGATGCTTTCGTTTACGTCGTAGACGTAATTCGTGATCGTTGACGGCAAATAATACTCAACGATATTATACATCATAAGCGGGAAATCAAGCACGACCGGAAGGTTTGAGTAGTTCAAGCTGAACGGAAGCACGACTACCTTCTGATCGGCCTCCTCCTTGTTCTTTACGAGGAGCATAGGCTCACTTTCATAGTAAAGCAGGGGGACGTAGCTCGCATCGGGGTTCAGTATCTCGGAATACTTTGTAACGAGTATCTCCTCGGGGCTGACACCGCGGGTTATTCGGTGCTCCTCGCCTGCTGTAAGATACGTATCCGTGCGTGCATATCTTTCCATACCCACCTTGAAGCCCGCATCGAGCGGAGCGGACGTGGGATTTACCAGAATACTGATGCCGTCCGTCGGAAGGGTCTGAGGCATTACGGTTTCGAAGATATAAATATCGTAGCCCTCCAGCTCCATATCGGGGTTTTCCTGGTCGGCGACTACTACCACCTCGTCAAAGTCTATATCCCAACGGTACTTCAGCTTCTCGCGAATGATACGGAAGGCTGTTGAGAAATAGTTGTTGGGATTAGGGCTACAATATTGGATTTTGAGAGGAAGCTTCTCGCCGCCAAACAGCTGGAAGCTGTTATCGAGATCAAGCACGTCATCCTCGTCAAGGCTGACAGTAAGCGTCCGGTAGGATGCGAGATCTCTGAGCTTTTGGTTTTCCTCGGTCGGAGCTATTTCAAGAGTAGCCGTTTCGCCGTCTCTGCATTGAATGCTACTGACGATCTCGAAATTAACGTCGTTACCGGAATTGTCAACGCCGTCAATAATGCAATAGACGGGGATTATCTTGTTCATTCCGTAGCAGGCAACGTCAACCTCGACGGTGTATCTGTTATCGAACAGTATCATACGGGCATCAAGGACGGCGGCATTCCAATCCAGCTCGCCCTTCATATTCTTGACGGTTACGTTTCCTGCATCGATATACTCCATATCCGTGTACAGCAAGACCTCAACGTCAGGGGTAACGGCCGTTATCTTCTCCGACAACTTTATCGCGCCGGCTATATCGGGAGAGGCATAGGTGCACACCGACTCTTGGGTAGGATCTATAAGATCGTTGAGAGCCGTAAACACCTCGCCCTTTGAATATTCGGTAGCCTTTTGGACCACGAACGAGGCGGTATCGTTTGCCACGATGACGGAGACCTCGCTGTTTTCCAGCTTAAAGGTTGCCTCGATCTCTTCTTGAATATCGAGAACTGCAAGTTCAAATCGGCTCTGTTCTTCCGTTTTTGCCATCATTGAAGCGGAGGCGTCGATGATAAACACCTTCTTCGAGCTTATCGGCTCTGCCTCCTCCGAGATAAACGGTTGAGCAAGCAATAACGACGCTACGATGATTGCAAAGATCTGGCAAAGAAGCAACAAAATGTTTCTGAGCTTATTTAACGGCAACCTGTTTTTCTTGTATTTTAAGCTTAATTTCCATACGTAAGTACTAGAAATAATTTTATTTTGATAGTTGGGCTTTATTATGTAGATCAGGATCAATACGATCAGACCCAAAAGGCCCAAAAAACCAAGCGGGTACAACCAACTCATGCCATTATTCCTACCTTCAGCAATTCTTTAAACAGCATTTTTTCCAAGGGTTCATCGGTACTTACTGAAACAAAATCTGCTCCTCTCGAGGCACAGAAGGATTGCAGCTCTGCGTGCATATGATTTAGAGCCTCCTCGTAAGCGAGCTGATTGGCACGGCTGATTCTGATCCTCATATTTTTCGGATCCTCCATTCCCTCGGCCTCGGTATCAATAAGATTGACACGTCCGCTGTAAGAGGGATCTATCTCCTCGGGGGTCATGATCTGGATGAGAATTACCTGCTTCTTTTTGTAGCAAAGGTAATCGATCGCCTTTTTCCAATCACTGTCCGTAAAGAAATCGGAAATGATAACCGCAAGACCGTCGTTTGAGCCTATATTAGGGCAAGAGGTGATTGCTTTGTAAATGTCCGTCTCTCCGTCGAATTCCAACTCCTCGAGATTGCTTATAGCATCGAAGAAGGATCTTTTTCCGACGATGGTGCCGAACATATCCTCTGTTTTATTCCCCTTCATCAGTTTGAACGAAACCTTGTCCATATTGTGAACCGAAAGATATCCGAGTGCCGCCGCCACACCGACGGTGTAACTTGCTTTCTCGGGCATATCCTTACCCATAGATGCCGAGCAGTCTATAAAGATCTGCGTGTGCATTTGTCTTTCGTCTGTAAATAACTTCAGGAAGAATTTTTCAAAACGGCTGTATAGATTCCAGTCGATCCTACGTATATCGTCACCGAGCATATATTCACGGTAATCTGCAAATTCAACGGTCTGACCGTAGGTACGCACGAGATGCTTACCGCCGAAGAAGCCGCCGAGATTAGCCCTGAGCTCGAGTGTCAACGTTTCCAAACGACTGAAAAATTCATCGTTCAAAATGGCCCCCTTCATTATTTTCTCCCAAAGAATTTATGCTTTTTGTTTTCTGTTTCCGCAACGCCTGCCTGATCGTCGGTCTTGGCCGCATCGGTGCCGCTCGTCTTTACGGCTGCGGGCTCTGCGCATTTCTCTGCCTTTGCTCCGCGAATACCGGTCTTGTCTGCCATCTCGGCAACTATCATATTTACGATATCGTCTGCGCTGATACGCTCTGCCGCAGCCTCGAAGGTGAGCTTGATACGGTGACGGAGTACGGGAAGCGCGAGCTCGTTGATATCGTTGTAAGAAACGTTATATCTTCCGTTCATAAGTGCCTTTACCTTTGCAGCGGAGATAAGAGCTTGACCTGCACGGGGCGATGCACCGAGACGGACGTACTTCTTTGCGACCTCGCTTGCGCACTCGCTGTCGGGATGAGTTGCGGAGCAGAGCATCATAGCGTATCTCATAACGTCGGTGGCAACGGGAATGGCGTTAGCAGTCTTGCGCATCTCAAGGAGCTCATCTCCGTTACATGCGGCCTCAGCGACCTCTGCCATCGTTTTCTGAGTCATGGTAACGATATCCATAAGCTCGTCAAGAGAGGGATTCTTAACTATGATCTTGAACATGAAACGGTCCATCTGTGCCTCGGGAAGAGGATA
>CAZQTN010000039.1:0-14869 GCA_964596195.1 uncultured Ruminococcus sp. | reverse complement strand
GGAAATCAAAGATACAATCTTAGCGAGCCATTCTTCGTGCTTGCAACAGAGAACCCTATAGAGCAGGACGGTACATATCCGTTGCCCGAGGCACAGATGGACCGCTTTATGTTCAAGCTTATCGTCGGCTTCCCCTCAAATGCGGAGCTTGCCGATATCGTAAAAATGACACAGATAACTATGGCCGAGACGGCTGAGGCGGTCATAAACGGCGATGAAATACTTGAGATGAGAGCGCTTGCTGCATCCGTCCCCGTCGTTGACGAGGTGCTTATGTACGCGGTCGACCTCGTGTCGAATACTCACCCCGAGCTTGACTCCACCCCCTCGACCAAGAGGTACGTAAAGTACGGCGCTTCTCCCCGTGCGGCGCAGGGTCTTATTACCGCCGCAAAGGTGCGCGCGCTTATGCAGGGCCGCTTTAACGTATCCTACGAGGATATCGATGCGCTCGCATATCCCGTTCTCCGCCACAGAATGAAGGTCAACTATACCGCAGTAAACGACAAGCTCAGCGTTGACGACGTGATCTCTATGATAATCAAGGAAACCAAGAAGGCTCGCTAATGGGGAAAATGGTAATTGACGAGGCGTTTCTTGCCGAGCTTGAGGCACTTGAAACGCTTCTTAAAAACAACGTGGCCGGAATGTTCGGAGGAAACCATCAGTCCAAAAACTTTGGCTCGTCCTGCGAATTTGCCGACTATCGCGATTACGTTCCCGGTGATGACATAACGAAGATCGACTGGAACGCATACGCCCGCTTTGATAAGCTTTATCAAAGGCTTTATCTTGACGAGCGTCAGATGCACACCAGAGTATACATCGATGCCAGCCGCTCGATGCACCACGGTACCTTTGAAAAGGCAGAGCAGGCGATAAAGATCGCTGCGGCATTCGCCTACCTATCGGTCAGCGAGATGGACAAGGTTTCCGTTTATGCGATACACGGCTCGCGCGTCGACGAGGTCATATCCGGTATGGTAGGCAAGGATGCCTACATAAACTGCGTAAGCGCGCTTAATGAGATCGAGTTTGATACCGACGCGTCGATCAGCGAGGCCATCGTTCCCTCGAAGATCGGTATGGGCGACGGATACTCGATACTCATATCCGATTTCCTCACCGACGAGGATTATGAGAGGGCTATCGACAAGTTTGCCGAAAAGAAACGGGATATCCTTTGCGTGCAGATACTCTCGCGCGAGGAGCTTAATCCTCAGCTTCGCGGCAAGATGCACCTCTTTGACGTTGAGGATCAGCACCGGTTCTTCCGTAAGAAGATAGACAAGGACAGGATCAACGCTTACAAGGCCGCCCTCAAGCACGTCACGGAAAGAATAAAAACATATTGCGAGTCAAGGGGAGGACATTATATGCTCCTGCCTGCATACGCTCGCATCTCCGACGTTTTCTTCGGAGAGATGGTAGATATGGGGGTGCTTAAATGAGCTTTTTGCATCCGCTTGGCCTGCTTGGCCTGATCGGCATACCGATCGTTATCATCATATACATTCTCCGCAGTAAGTACAACGAGCAGACGGTAAGCTCAACCTACATATGGGAATTAAGCGAAAAATTCCTTAAGCGCAGGAATCCCCTTTCGGGTCTTACCGGTCTTATCAGCCTTATTTTGCAGATACTGACCGTAACCGTCATATCTCTCGCCATAGCTCACCCCGTATTCGTTCTTCCCGGCGCGGCAAACGATTATTGCTTCGTCCTCGATGCCTCGGGCAGTATGAATATCGAGCACGGCAGGACGACCCGCTTTGAGGCGGCGAAGGACGAGATAATCGACGTTATAAAGGATGCAAAGGACGGCAGCTCCTTTACGCTTCTTTGCGTTGCTGACGAGTCGATAATAGCATTCCAACGCATAACCGACAAGAATTACGCAATAGAGCTCGTCGAGGGCACTGAGCCCGAGGCGGTCGCCTCCGACTCTATGCAGTCGCTTAACACGGCGCAGGCATACTTCACCGAGAATCCCTCGTCCCTGATGTACCTCGTGACCGATAAAAGCTATTCGACGGCCTCCAATATTGAGATAATCACCGTCACCGACGATGCGATAAACTACGCGATAACCGACGTTGGATATTCTCACTCGGGCGGCAAGCTTACCGTTACGGCAAACGTCGTTTCCTACGGTGAGGATACCGAGCTTGATATAAGCCTTTCGGTAGACGGCGAGAAAAAGAACGAGGGGCGTGTCGCGGCAAAGGCCGGCGAGCTCACCCCCATAACCGTCGAGTGTTCGGTGCCGCGCTTCACCTCCTTCACTACCGAGATACTCAATTCCGACGCCTACGGCGCGGATAATCTGATTACGACTTATAACCTTGATAGCGACAAGACGTACAGCACCCTTATCGTCAGCGAGACGGGCTTCTTCTTCGAGGCCGTGCTCGATGCACTTCTCGACTCCGAGGTGACTACCGTCACCCCCACAGAGTATGAAGCAATGACCGAGGCAAGCTACGGACTTTACATCTTTGACTCCTACGAGCCAGTCGAGCTCCCGAATGGCGCGGTATGGCTCGTCAACCCCGACACTAGCATCAAGGATTCCGGCTTTAACGTAAAGGGCAAGATATCCCTCTCCGAGTCGGACGTTATCAAAAAATCGAGCTCGACCTCTACCATGGTGCGCAAGCTCCTTGAGGGAATAGAGGGCGATGAGATATACATCAAAAATTACGTTAAGTACAGCGGAATGTATCTTAACTTCTATACGCTGTTCACCTACGACTCAAACCCGATGATCTTTGCAGGTGCAAACGGACTTGGCAACCGACAGGTCGTATTTGCATTTGACGTTCACGAGTCCGATATCGCTCTTTCGACCGATTTCGTTATGCTCGTGGCTAACCTCGTCGAGTATTCCTTCCCCGACGTTATAGACTCGTCCGATTACGTGGCGGGCGATGAGGTGGTGGTAAACGTTACCTCCACTATGGAGAGCGTAAAGGCTATTGCTCCCTCCGGCGATGAGGTGTATATGGAGTCTAACGGCACGACCGCCACGCTGACCTTAAGCGAGGTCGGTACTTATACCGTAGTCGTGACCGACGGTGGCAAGGACAGCAAGTATTCCGTCTTTGCGGCCGCACCCGTATCGGAGAGCGTGCCCACCGTCTCTGAGGAGGATTTCTCACTTTCGGGCGAGAGGGAATACGCTAAGATAGACGGAGAATACGATCCGTCAACTCTGCTTTTCGTAATATTCGTATTGCTATTTATCGCGGATTGGGGGGTATACTGTTATGAAAAATATCAGCTTCGATAATCCCTATCTGCTTTTGATCGCCATACCTCTTGCGTTGGCGATAATCGTTCCGTATCTTATCATCAGAAACAAGGACAACAAGACACTCGGTTGGTTTATGTCACTTTGCGTGCATATCGTCGTGTCGGTGCTTATCAGCCTTGCGGCGGCAGGGCTTATGTCGGTTACGGTAATGACAAAGACTACGGTCTACGTCGTTGCGGACGTGTCATATTCCACCGACCGCGACCTTGACCGCATCGACGAATATATCGCCGAGATCAAGGAAAACCTGCCACAGAATGCAAACCTCGGCGTAGTCTGCTTCGGCAGAGATACCGTTGTGCTTTCCTCGGCGGGCAGAACGATTAAGAGCGTAAAGGAGGCCAAGGTCGACGACAGCGCGACGAACATCGCATCAGCCCTCAGCTATACCGAGACTCTTTTCGGACAGGATGTGATCAAGCGTATCGTCCTGATAACCGACGGTAACGATACGGTGAACAAGGAGGTGAGCTCTATTGCCTCCACGGTTGACCGTCTCACCGAAAACGGTGTGAAGATCGATACCATATTCCTCAACAGCACTCTCGGCGAGGGGGAGACCGAGGTGCAGCTTTCGGGCGCGGATCTCGCCTCCTCGGCATATCTCGATCACGAGAGCGAGGTGAACCTGCTTATCCAATCCTCCGGCACCACTAACGTTATGCTTGAGCTCCTTATGCGCGACACCTCGGTCGAGGGCGAGGAGTTTGAGAGGATCGGGTACACCGTCGTTAACGTCGAGGCGGGCCTTGACACGGTCACTATGACCCTGCCGACCAACATTTCCGGCGAGTACGAGTACAAGGCCGTCATCACCGCTGACGACGACATATCCACCTATAACAACGAGTGTACCTTCCGTCAGACAGTGGTCGGAAAAACGAAGGTCCTGCTCGTCACCGGCAAAGACTCCGACGTCTCCGTGATACAGTCGATATACGGCTCCGAGGCAGAGATAGATCCCTACGTTGTGTCACAAAAAAACAACAACGTACCCTTTACAATTGAGTCCATTATCGAATACGATGAGATAATCGTGTCCAACGTGGACATACGCGATATCAATAACGCAAACGCCTTTGTCGACTCGCTCGACAACGCAGTTTCGCAGTACGGAAAGAGCCTCATCACACTCGGAAATCTGTATATACAGACCGAGGACGATCCCTTGTTCCAAAAGTTCCAGGAGATACTCCCCGTGGACTACGGCAACTCCGCCCGTGAGGGTAAGCTGTATACGATAGTCCTCGACGTATCGCACAGTATGTTTATGGCGTATAAATTCACCATAGCCAGAGACTCCGCAATAAAGCTGCTCTCGCTTCTGAACGACGACGATTATATTTGCCTGGTCACCTTCTCGGGCGAAATAAAGGTGCGCACCCCTGAGCGCGTCGGTGACGCAAGGCAGGAGCTTGTGCAGTACATCGACTCGCTCTATACCTCTCACGGCACTGACATCGGCCTCGGACTTGAGGAGGCGATGAAGGCTATAAAGGCGCTCAACCTCTCCGAAAACCAGGTAATGCTGATCTCTGACGGCTTCAGCTTCGATAACACAAAGGATGCGGTCGAGGTTGCGGGTCAGCTGTTCGCTTCGGGCACCCCCGTGTCAGTTATTAACACCTATATCCCCGCCGACGGCGAGCAGGGAAGAACCACTCTTAAGCGTGTCGTTAACGCAGGCGAGGGCGGTAATTACTACGAAATATCCAACGTTGAAAACGTCGGCAACGTAGTGTTCGGCTCGGTTGCCAACGACGTTACCGAGGCCGTCATTGAAAAGAACTCGACCGTTAATATCGAGAGATACCGTGACGGAATAGTTGATGGTATAGGCGCGCTTTCGTCTGTATCGGGATACGTTCAGTCTATGGCAAAGTACGATGCTACCGTACCTCTCACGGTCAATTACGTCAAGGCGAACGGCTATACACGGGCCGTGCCCCTGTATGCTTACCGCACCCACGGCAACGGTCGCATCGCCTCGCTTACTACCTCTCTTTCCGACTCCTGGACGGGTCTTTGGAGCGATGAGGAGCGTGCGCGCTTCGTCACCAATATGCTCGTCTCAAATACCCCCGACGAGCGTGTGGATCATCCGTTCACCGTAACGGTAGATCAGAACGATTACGATGCCTACGTTGAGATAACCCCCGGTATACTCAACCCCAAGGCAACCGCAAATATCGTCGTTACTCTCCCGAACGGAAAGAAAATTACCAAGGCGCTCGAGTTCGACTCGAGAAAATACACCTACACCTTTGATACCGGTAAGGTCGGCACCTACACCGTAGAGGTCACTTATTCCTATGATGATAAGGTCTTTACCTCCACGGAGAGCTTTGAGATACCTTATCTGCCCGAGTATGATGCGTTTGCAAGCTTCTCTAAGGCAAACATCTATGAGTTTATGCGCGGCCACGGTACCATAGTGGAGGACGAGATCCCGAATCTTGAGAATGACAGAAGCGAGATCACGACCTACAATATGAGCTATCGCATACCGCTGCTTATCGCGGCTATCGCTCTCTTCCTTCTTGACGTGCTGATCAGAAAGATCAAGCTTTCAAAGAAAAAGAAAAAGATAAACCTCAAGCGCTGACGAAAGGAGAAAAAACGAATGAACAGAATAAAAAGACTCGTGGCGCTCGTGCTCGCAGTCTGCTCGCTTTTCTCCCTCGCGGCGTGCGAGGAGTATGAGCAGGGCGGCGGAGGCGGAGGCATCCTCGGCGGCATTTTCGGCGGCGGAGGTGACACGGGTGGCGGCTCGGGCGGAGATCTTAACGACGATCCCACCGATGATTTCACCGTTACTCTTACCGCTGATGGCCAGCCCTACAAGCCGAGAATGGAGATGCAGGCCTATTGGAACGACGGCTTCAGCATCCATACGGCGACCTTCGATGAGAACGGCGTTGCCAGGGTCGACGGCCTCGACGGTGACTACCGTGTCACGTTATCCGACGTTCCGAACGAGTATACCTACAACCCCAACGCACATATTGCAACCAACGATGAGCGCAATATTACCGTAGAGCTATATACGCTCAACCGCCTCACCGGTGGCGGCACAGGCATCTACGATTGCTACCGTTTTTCAAAAACGGGCGTCTATTCTGCGGTCATTGAGAGCGCGGATGACGCCATCTATTTTCAGTACGCGCCGGACGGCTCGGGCACCTATTCCATCGAGAGCTGGATCGACGTGACCGCAGACAGCATTAACCCCTACGTTGACGTTTACGGCGGTAACTCGCAGTTCAAGTATTACATCAAAACAACCAACGACGGCGGCCCGGTAGGCAGCTATACGATAAATTTCGTGCACACCGTGCAGATTGCCGACGAGAACATAAGCACAGGCGGTCAGGTTACCTACACCTTTGCGGTCAAGGCCGAGACCAAAAACGGGCAGTATCCCGTCACCGTTACCTTTGCCGTAAAGCGCAACGGCGGCTTTGAGCTACCCTCGGCAGGCGGTGCCGCAGGCTCGTATATGGCACCGATAGATTTCGATTTTACCGATTTTGACGTAAACGACCACGAGTACGGCTCCGAGTATGCACTCTATTACCCGGAGTATCAGCTTAATTCAAATACCTATGTGTTTGACGAGGATCGCTTCAAGCTCTGGGAGATAAGCGAGGGCGGCGACGGCTTCTACCACCTTTACGATGAGTCCAAATACGGTGACACGGGTGGCTATGGTCCGATACTTTACGCCGCGATCAGCGCCACAACCCGTTTCCTTGATAAGGCGATCGCGGTGATCGAGTACTCCAATCCCGGCTCCGAAAATCTCGAAACGCAGAACGCCGCACTCTCCGTCGGCGGTGTCAACTATAAGCACTTTATTGAGGGCTACACGATCCTCTCCACCTACGGCAAGATAAACGGCGGTACCTACTACTGCGTTCCCGAATGCACCTGTCATACCTATGACGGGGCAGATCCCGACAGCGCCCTCGGATGGGCGTGCACCGACGAGTGCACCAACTGTAACTCGAATTGCCGCAGATGTCCTGCCGAGCTTATCGGTGTTGAGGGGTACGCGAGCTACACCAATTCCGACGGTCTCGTACCCGTCACCGAGGAGATGAAGGAGTTCCTTTACGCCTTCGCCTCGAAGCAGCAGTATTTCTATGACGGCAAGGGATATCTCGACGGTCAGGCGTGGGATGGCAAATACTATCAGGCGCCCGGCGGCTCCGAGTGGCTGTTTGCCTGTTACTACTACGACATGCAATAATATTCGTGTATTTCGTCAAAAAGTGAATATTTATTCAAGATGTTTGCCATAAAAAATGAATAAATGATGAAAAAATATTGAAATGCTATTGATTTTTTATTTTTTATGGTGTATAATAACTTCATCAAATTACCGCCTCGCTTAGGTAGGGCAGGGAAATATTCATTTTGTTGCATAATTTTCCCACCCGCGTTTTCCGAGACCACGGGGCCTGTGCCGACGGCGGTTGCGGTGATACATAAAAAATCTTTTTAAGGAGGCTTTTCATTATGAAAAGAGTAATTGCTCTTCTCCTGTGCCTCGTTATGGTCGTATGCTGCCTTGCAGCCTGCGGCGGCAACGATACACCGGACGAAGTACATTCACATACCTATAGTGAGACATGGTCATCGGACGCCGTGGGTCACTGGTATATGGCAACCTGCGAGTGTGAGGACGTTGTTGAAACGAAGCTCGCTCACGCAGACAAGAACAATGACGGCGCATGTGACGTGTGCGAGTACAAGACCGCTTGTGCTGACGGACACTCCTACTCCGAGGATTGGACAGTTGACTGCACCAACCACTGGAATGCAGCAGACTGCGGCCATATCGTACCGGGCGCCAACATCGCCGCACACGATGACGACGACAATGACGGCAAGTGCGACGTATGTAACTACGTCATCAACGACATTCACGTTCACTACTACGACACCGCATGGACCGGCAACGCCGAGTACCACTGGCATGCAGCTCTCTGTGAGCACGGCGTAGAGGTTGCCGACAAGGCAGCTCACGTTCTCAACGCTGCAGGCTACTGCACCGTTTGTGATGCGAAGGTAGTTGAGATCAACACCGCTGACCTTGCCGCTGTCCTTGCTGCAGCAGCTGCACGCAACGATAAGGTTGCTTACGGCGACGTTATCGCTACCGAGGCTGTTTACGGCGGTACCGGTGCCCAGACCCTTGAGCAGGGCATGACCAACAAGGTTCACTTTGCTCTCGGCAACGGCGAGTCCTACATACAGTATATCTCCTTCGATATGTACGGCAACTACCTTGGCCAGGAGGAGCAGTGGTACGAGGACCTTGGCAACGATAACATATTTGGCATAGTGATGTATGACGGCGAATACGAGCTTACTCCCATCACAGGCGCGGCTCAGTTCCTTAACGGATACAACTACGTTCCCGGCAGCATTATCCCCTCCGCTGCCGACGACACCAGCACGCTTGCAAATATGCTTTCCGCTCTCTATAATCAGATGAAGGCCGGCGTACGCGTAAGCAATGCGACCGAGAACGTTGAGAACGGCGTTTACACCTTCTCCTACACCTACTATTCCGTTAACCCCCAGACCACCGGCGGTGCGGTTTATAACGTAGAGCTTGAATACTACAACGTTGACGTTAAGTTCACCGTAAACGACGATCTCGTTATCGACGTTGCAGAGTTCCAGGTTGAGGTATACAGAGATTGGGATATGGACAGCGATCTCTCCTACACCTACGTTGACAACGGTGACGGCACCGTTACCATCAGCGACCTCGCTCTTAAGCCCACGGCTAACCCCACCTACTACACCTACTCCGTAGCACAGACCTCCGGTGAGAGAACCTTTACTACTCCCTATCCCAGAGCAACTCTCATTCCTACGAGCTTCGAGTTCCTCTACGTAACCAAGACCGTCGAGGATGATAACGGCAACCCGATCCCCTCTGAATACGAGGTTATCGGCGACAGCTTTGAGATCCTTGAAGGAACCTACGCTAAGTTCGGTTTCGGCGATATTTATCCCATCACCGCAAGCTCCAAGTTCCTTAACAGCGACGATTTCACTTACACCTTCGTTAACAACGATCCCGACTCCGATGCCCGTGCTTGGTATGATAGCGATACCATACTCAACGGCTTCTGGAACAATCAGCTCAAGCTTAAGATCCGTGACGTCGGCGAGTACACCGTGACCCTTGCCTTCGGTGACGTTACCAAGACCTTTACTCTTAAGGTAGTTGGCGAGAGCGCACCCGAGCTTGGCGAGGATGATGCAAGCACCATCAACGTAGCTACCACCGATACCTACGCTTACTCCGATCTTTATTCCTACACCGCAACCGCGGCAGGCACCTACACCTTCAATCTTCCCGCAGGTCTCGGCCTTTGGA
Source organism: uncultured Ruminococcus sp. (assembly GCA_964596195.1). Taxonomy (GTDB): domain Bacteria; phylum Bacillota; class Clostridia; order Oscillospirales; family CAG-272; genus UBA1740. The sequence goes on along the minus strand of CAZQTN010000039.1, from coordinate 5,153 downwards.
ACAAGGAATCCTGCGATTCCAATTCCTTCACTCAGCCCGAGATGGACTTCTACGACAACGTGAACGGCGCGTCCGTACCCGTATACCTTGATGCAAACGAGACCTACGAGTTCTACGTTGCTGCAACGACCAAGGGCGAGTGGGTGATCACCGTTGATTATGCCGAGGGCGGCCAGAGTGGTGGCGACATTGGCGGCGGCGATGATATTGGCGGCGGCGAGTCCGGCAGCATCGCAGCTGATATCTCCGGCACCTATTATTCGGGTGATAACGTGCTCGTTATCAACAACGACGGCACTATGACCTTCACTATGGGCGCTACCGTTCTTAATTACACCTACTCTATCGAGGGCGACGTCGTTACATATACTCTTAACGGCAATTCTCCCTATACCGCAGATAACGGTATGGCTGTTTACTACGGTTACCTTACTTTTGGTACCGACGGTATGCCCGCAACCTTTGAGTACAACGACACCTCCTACGCTCTTTCCACTACCGCTTCCGGCGGTGACGAGGGCGGCGACACTACCGTTATATACGGTACTCTCGCCAATCCCTACGCGCTCGATCTCGGCGAGAACAAGGATCTCGTAGTAGATCAGACGGTAGTTGATAGCTATTATCTGTATTGCACTCTTACTGTAACCGAAGCAGGCTGGTATTCCTTCAACGGATACTGGAATTGCAGCGGTGATAACACCGTGCTTGAATCCGACGCAGGTGTTTGGATCTATGCAGAAGCTGGCACCACCCTCCAGGTGTACAAGTACGTTTCTGATGTAGGTTACGTCACCGTCAATACTGCTAAGGAGAATATGATCAGCCCCGTTGCAGGCAGCGGTGATTCCGCTGCTAACGGCGTGTCCATCGTTGGCGAGGGAACCTACGGTGTGACGGTTGACTACGGCGTATGCGCAGACGGTCTGTACGTGAATTTCTCCGTAACTGAAAATGGATATTATTATATTGCTTGCTCCAACTATTGTAACCTCATCACCTACAACGGTGTTCAGTACGACAACAATACCGTGCTGACGATCTACGCAGAGGTTGGAGAGACTTATTCTCTCCTTGTTGATAACCGCGATTACGATTATGACTGGAACCTTGTTGAAGTCACCGGTTCGTTCTTCCTTGAAATCGAGAAGCTGACAAATATGACCGTGGGTACCAATTCTATCGAAGGCACCGGCGAATACAGCGTTGACGTTGTTATCTCCGTTGAAACAACCGGCACTTATACGATAAGCATTGAGGACAAGGCTGATGCTAGCATCTATCTTTGGGGTGATGTTATTTGCATAAACGGTTATGATCCTTGGGGAGGCAGCAACGTTTATTCCGTTGTTGTTGAGCTTGAGGCCGGTGTTGCATATACCACCGCTATCTACTTCCCTCAGGACCAGGCTAACAACTATGATCCCATGATAGGCACTTGGACCGTTACCATTGTTGAAGGCGGTTCTGCAAGCTCTAACGAAACCGCGCTTAATATAACAGGCAATAACAATATCAGTGCTGCTGACGTTACTTATGCGTATACTGCAGAGAGCGCTGGTACTCTTACCCTTTCGTATCCCGCCTGGGTTGCAGGCACCGGTAGCGTGACCTACTCCGTCAACGGCGTTGGCACGACCGAAATCGTTGCAGGAACTCCCGCAGAGATCGCACTCAATGCAGGCGATAAGGTAGTGGTTACCGTCGTTGCTAACGGCGCCTATGCTACTCTTACCGCGACATGGAGCGGAGATAACGGTTCTTCCGATGGTGATAGTGGGGATGAAGGCGACGGCACCGAAAGCAATCCCTATATCGTAACGGGAGCAACCTCGTTTACGTTCTCCGCGGATTATTATGAGGCTACGTACGTACTGGTTAGTGCGGGCGTGACCGTATCTATCGATGGTGCCGCTGAGTTTGTTACCGTCGAAGATGGACCCCTTGGCACTACCGTTACTCCTACGGTAGATACATTGTATATGATTTACGCTGACAACCTTGCAGGCTGTACGGGCATGCTTACTGCAACCGTTGGCTCTGACGAGGGCGACTCCTCCGAGGATGCGCTTAAGATAGGTAGCACCTCCGTTGAGATGAAGACGGCCTCCTACACCTATACCGCAACCGAGAAGGGTACTCTCACCCTTACCGCAGGAGCTGCTCTTATGGGTAGCGCTACCTTCGGCTACACCGTAAACGGTGGTGATCCTGTTTCCTTTGAGCCCCGTGCAAGCGTAGAGATCGCGCTCAATGCAGGCGATAAGGTAGTGGTTACTATCGTTGCTGACGAGGACTATACCTCTATTACTGCCGCTTGGGCTGATGGCTCGGTATCTAACCCTTATATCTTAAGCGAGCTTCCCAAGACCATCACCGTCACCGGCGATCACGATCTGTGCTACAGCTACACCGCAACAGAGAACACTACTATCGTGGTTAGCTACGTTGAAGGCGGCATGGTATCCTTCTACAAGGGTGGTGAAATAGTTGCCAGCACAAACGATGCTACCGCTATGACTTACACCTACACCGTTAACGCAGGCGAGACCGTAGTTATCAATCCTTGGACGCTGAGCCCTAATGAAGTTGAGTACACGTACGTCGTTTCCGTTAAGGAAGCTACTGCTGGCGGCGAAGGCAGCGATAGCGAAGGTGGCGAAGGCGAAGGCGGCGCAGTTACCGGGGTAGCTACTTACGTTTCCGCAGCCGCCAGCAACGGTAGATATATGAAGGTGGAAATAGATGCCGCAAATGGCACTATGTCGATCACCAGATCCAGCTCCTCCGGAAGCTTTGACGGTCAGACCGCAAGCACCTTTAGCTACTCTTATGACGCTGCAACCAAGACAGTAACCTACGTTGCGGATGGAGCCACTTCCGTAACTGCAGTTGAGTTCGATGAGAACGGTGCTCCCACGTCCGTAACCTATATGGGTATGGCATACACCGATTATACCGTTCAGGCATAATTAAAAATCAAGGCTTTCGCCTTGGAAACAATCAGCGCCACACCGCGATGAGCGGTGTGGCGCTTCTTTTATTTAACTTTTAACAATAAGCACTTGCAAATAGTGCGCGTGTATGGTAAAATAATAGAAGAAAAGTTATTTTTGAAAGGAAAAGTAAATGAAAAAGATATTATCTCTTCTTCTGTGTATAGCACTTCTTGCGTCATGCGCGTGCGTTATGGCGTCCTGCGGCGGCGAGGACGATCCGCCTGTTGATCCCGAGTGCACCGAGCACGTTGATGCCGACGGCGACTATCTCTGCGACGATTGCGGCGCGGCTGTGCTCCCCGAGGGACCCTCGCAGGTTGACGTTACCTTGACGGTAAAGGACGACGAGGGCGACCTTATTGCAGGCGTTACCGCGATACTCACCCACAGCGAGGACAGCACCTATAATACTACCACCGCCGCAAGCGGCACCGACGGTAAAATCACCGCAAAGCTTTACACGGGTACCTACTCGGTCAGCTACGACTACGACACCGAGGCTATCGGCTACTACCTCAGCGATACCACGAGCATTACCGTCAGCGCGGATACGACGGCGTTTGAGCTCCTGCTCGTTGATAACAACCCCAACGGAACCGCTGATAAGCCCTACGTGCTTTCCGCAGACGTAAACGAGGTTGCGCTCCCTGCATCCACCTCGTACAATTACATAATCTATCGCGCGGTCAACCTCTACTTCGACGCTACCGGTGCCGCCGGCGTTAAGGTAACCTATCGGGACGTCGAGTACACCGCCGATGCAGAGGGCAAGATCTATTTCCCCCTTCTCGGCACCGATACCAACTCGGTTGAAAGCCTCGTGATAGCGAATACCACGGCGGCCGCTGTGGACTTCTCGGTTACGATAACCTCCGCGCCCGGCTCGCAGGGTAATCCCCTCGTAATTGAGGCGGTCGGCACCGCCATTACCACTGATCCGCTTGGTGATGACGATATCGTTTATTACTCCTACACCGCGACTATGACGGGCGTGTTTACAGTTACCGTCGGTACCGACGGAGCATACGTTTCGATGCTCAATACGAGAAATTCGCAAAGCGTTAACTCTGCGAGCGATGCGAACGACGGCGTGCTCGTTCTCCAGGTCAACGAGGGCGACGTTATAATGATCGACCTCTCAAGCGGCGCTACCGGCGGCGAGACCGTCGCAGTAACGTTCACTCCCGAGATCTCTGAGGCAACTGCTTGGTAAAATTATTCACAGATAGGGGCTGTCGCATTTAGGCAGAACCAAATAAAAAACGGCAGAAGCATTGTCATTGAACAGTGTTTCTGTCGTTTTTTATGCGAATTTTAAAAAATCAAGGTTGAAAACTTACAGTTTTCTTTTTATTGAAGTTTTTTATTTTATCCTCGTTTCCTCGCTCAGCGTACTTTTGTACGCCTCTCGCTCGTCAGCCAAGGATTTCTGCTCCAAATCCGTTCGCCCCGGGGTTCTGTTCTCATTAAGAATTCGCTAAAACTGCAATTCTGACTCATTTTTTCACTTTTGCCTTAATTTACTTGAATTCTTAATGAGACAGCACCTTAATCTTAGTCATTCTTGCTCTTTATCGAGCCGATAACGTATACAGATGCCATTATGATGCCGACGATGATAAATACGCCAAGCATTCCAATGCCCATATACTTGAGGTTTTCTATAAATTTGATAGGTTCAAAATACATTTTGTTTACCTCCTTATGAGAAGAATCCGAGCACGAGTGCGCCGGCGATTACAGATGCGATCTGGCCGGATACGTTTACGCCGATGGAGTGCATAAGGATGAAGTTCTCGGGGTCTTCCTTGAGTGCCATCTTGTGTACTATTCTACCCGACATCGGGAATGCGGAGATACCTGCCGCACCGATCATGGGGTTGATAAGGTCAAACTTGAAGATCTTTGCAAATACGTTGTAAAGCTTTGCAAAGAGAACGCCGCCTGCGGTGTCTACGATGAACGCAACAAGACCGAGACCCATAATGAGAAGGGTGTTCACGTTGAGGAACTGGGATGCGGTCATATTGAACGCAATGGTGATACCGAGGAAGATGGTAATGAGGTTTGCCAGCACCTTCTGCGCGGTCTCGGAGAGCGAGTCGAGAACTCCGCACTCGCGGATAAGGTTACCGAACATAAGGAAGCCGATAA